>CAYQZV010000008.1:0-102163 GCA_964422145.1 uncultured bacterium
CTGGGGCACAGGGATTCGAACCCCAACCGGCGGAACCAGAATCCGCTGTCCTGCCGTTAGACGATGCCCCAATGTTTTGCTGAGTTTATTAAAAAGCGCGTGGAATTTACAGTAAATTCAAATACCACCAAATATTTATCATCTAATTTCTATCAGATTTCTAGACTTATTTTGCTAAGACTAATTTCTGATAATAACGAGTTGTTCCCAATTCAACTGTACAAAGATAAATGCCGGAACTTAATTGCACTCCATATTGGTTTATGGCATTCCATTTGATTGAATGCAATCCTGCATTCTGTATCGGAATCCCCCATTGATATACTGCTTCACCTTTTAAATTGGTAATCAGAACTTTTACCGGAGAATCAACATGAAGTTCATAAGAAATTGTTGTTTCCGGATTAAACGGATTAGGGAATGCAGGAAGCAATTTATATGATTTTGGTACTGTATTTTGAGAAATTCCTGCAGTAGACTCAACAACTACATTAACCGTATCCGTGACATTAAATATCTCGTCATTCAAGGTCAATATACATTCATATTCAACCGTTTCATCTACATATGGAGCTGTAAACACAGGTGTTTCTGATTCAGGGTCATCAAATACCAATTCCGGAGTTGATGTCCATAAGAAAGATAACTCATCACCATCAGGGTCTTCAGAGAAACTTCCGTCTAAATAGACCAAATCACCTTCAATTACGGTTTGATCTTCCCCGGCATTTGATATTGGTGGATTAGATAATGATGAAACCACAAAGTCAAAGACCACTGAATCATCGGGATTATTCACATCATAAAAATGTAACTGAATATATGCCGTTCCATGCACAGTATTAGCTCCATTCGAAAATATATCCAATGAGCATTGGCGTTCTTCTCCCGGTGCTATGGGCTGCTGAAAATAATCCCAATTTGTTATTATTGTATCATAATCCGCTGGAAAACATATCCCTCCGATACACATTGCTGATGTCCATCCTTCGGGTAAATCATTTTGCGATCTGACCATCGCAAGTGTTAACGATTCATCCGACACATTATGAATCGGTGATTCGATCACCAATTCCCTGCCCAGTTGTATATTACCGACAGTTGTTTCCGGACTCACGGTAAAATTCGTTTGCCCACTAATTATATGAATCAGCAATAATACAGGAATAATTAAATTAATTTTCTTCATAACTTTTCTAAAAACAGAAGGCTCTTAAGAGCCTTCTGTTTTATTTGATCTTTAGGTTATTTCAATAATATGAGTTTGTTTGTTTTTAATGTTGAACCGGATTCGAGAGTATATAAATATACACCCGAAGATAAAGATGAAGCGTCAAATGTCAGCGAATAATAACCCGGTTCATGATTGTCATTTACCAGTGTTTTGACTTCCTTACCTAACAAGTCAAATACAGTTAACCGAACGTTACCTTCAATCGAAACCGCGTAATCAATTTTTGTGACAGGATTGAACGGGTTAGGGTAATTCTGTTCCAAAACAAATGATGTCGGGAGATCAGCTGTCCTTTTTTCTAATCGAAGTCTATCAATATCACTATTGATAACAAACTCACTACCATCAGAAAGATTATAGGATCTGCCAAACTCATCAATTAATATCCATTCATCATCCAAATTGGCTATCGTTGAAGAAACGATATAATCATTTGTTACACCGGATACATCGATATCCATTGATGAATTGGATACTTTATAGTTATGGTTGAATCTAACATCAATAGCACCTGCAGGTGGACTCGGAGGTAAACTATATCGAAGCATTTCTTCTTCAGGGATTTCAACACCAAAATATAGTTCCTTACCATTAATCGTTATGGTGTTAGCATTTTCTAGCCAATCTTTGTGTTCAACTATTCTGCCGTTCCAACTTCCTCCGATTTCTAATGTTCCTACACCGGTTGATCTAATCCAGTATCCATATCCTGGTACGGTGGCCTCGACATTTTCATAACCATTGTTATAGCCGTAACACGTCCCGGGAACAATTAATCCGTTTGGATCATCGATTAAAGCCAAAACACATGTATCAGTTGGACCCGATATGAGATTCCATCCTTCTGCTAATGATAAGGTAATCGTCGCATTGGGTCCGCCGGCAAGTGCATTGACACCTTCATCTTCAAAACGAAGCCAATAACCCTCTCCGGTTAGCATTTCTGTTTCTGCTTGGTATCCGTCATTGAATGCAAATAATGTGTTTTCAACTGAATTGGGGTAATGAGTCAAATAATTTGGATCGCTCGTAGAAACAGGGAGTCCAACTAAATTCCAGCCGGCTAAGTTTGTAACTTCAATACCGCTTCCCTGACCCTCAATCGTCACAAAAGCAGGTTCGGAATGCGGAGATTCACCCGACGAATATACGGCAGTAACGGTAAATGTGTAAAAACCATCATACAACCCTGAAACAATGAAATTTTGATCAAGTAATATCTCACTACCATTTAAAGGCGCAGGATTACTTTCTTCCCACACATTATAGCCCAGCAAGTCTCTTCTTCCTGGAGGTAATACTGCATCAAATGTAACAGATTCACTTGACCCAAAATTACCACCCGTTGCAATGAGTTCATCTTCAAGAATAAGATTATAATACCCATCACCATAACTACAACAAATTCCATCGCCATAAGAGTCATAAATCGTCCATGTGTATGTACCAAACTCTAATTCATATTCCCATTCATATAATGTATTTGAGTTTGATAAATCTCCACTGTTTATGGATGCTACGATATCGCCTTCAGCATTTAAAAGATCCCATGAAGTTTCCGATGGGTAATTATCGGTTAGTATCTCTAACCGTAATGTTGCAGTTGGTACCTCAGGATATGGCCACGATAAAGAAACAGATCCACCGTCAACATCAGCCAAAACATTATATGGAGGTAATAACATCTCCTGCAAACCAACATTCAAGGTTGTTGTTTCATCAGAAACGGTGGTAACTGTTTCTGTCGCTGTTTCATAACTTGGATGAGATACTTCCACTTCATAAGTCATGGGAATAGTATTTAAAGTATATGTCCCGTTAAAAGTTGTAGTTGTCTCAAACGATCCTGCTATAACCGTTGCTCCGGCAATTGGATTATCTGTATATGCATCAGTGATGATTCCAGTAAGGGTTGCATCGGCAGCTAATTGAGCTTTTGCCCCTTGCAGAACTTGGCGGGTGGTGATCGGATATTGACCTCCCGTAGATTGTCCTTCGTTGGTTTGGACTATAATCACTCCCGTTACTTTACTTAGGTCCATCCAATCATCAATTGTGATCGAACGGGAATACGTTTGAGTTTGTCCGATGGTTGTAAGATCGAAGACTTCTTCTTCATAATACTCAACCGTACAAAAATAAGTATCAGAATAATAATACGTAAGAATAAATTGGATAAAATTATCTGATGTTTCAATATCTCCTGTCACTTCTACATCAGCAGATAAAGTAAATGTTCCTCCAACAGAAGGTGCAAATGAGATATCCATGGATAATGGACTATCCAATGCTGAAACATCTTCATAATGCCCAACATATCTTGGATAAGTAGTCCCACCTCCAACATCAGGGATATAACCACCAAAAACAGCGGTAGGCAACGCTACTACTCCATACAAATCCGCTCTACCTGAGTAATTTGGACTTAAGTTTCCATCACCCTCCCAAATTATGGGAATAATATCATAATTCTCATTTAATTCAAATAAGCCAGCACGGGCTTGAGGGCAATACGTTCACCAAGTTTGGGTAAATACTTCTCCAACAACAGCCATAGGTGTTGAAAAATTCAATGAAGTAAAAACTGTGAGTAAAACTAGCAATCGAAGGGATTTCATAGTATCATTCCTTTTTTATTATGTGTTCCACATTTGAATTATCATACTTTAAAATTAAGCTTGCGCGGATTAAATTCAAAGTATGAATATTTTTAAATAATCATGAGATTATTCAATAATATTTTTCAGTATTAGAATAATTTGTGATTGATATTTGCCTGTATTACTTCCTTAGTCTCACAATTTTGTAAAAATGTGATTACTGAAAAGTCCTCTTCAGAATACCAATCGGGTTTCACCAACGTTAATGTATAATATTTTTCAGTATTTAGTAGTGAACAATGCGTCATATCTCTCATCACTTGATAATGATGTGCTTCCCCGTTTGACCCTTCATAAAACACTTCATTTTCCACTAAAACTGAATGTAACGTGTATTGTGACAAGTCTTCTTCACTCCAAATAAACGCAGTAACATATATTGAATCATCTTCTGCTACTTCATGACCAATATATATACTTGAAGGAGTCTCAATTCGTTCAACAATTTTTGTTCCAGCATCATTTTCTATCGGCCCTACTCCAACATAAGGTCCAAATCCGTCAACGGTGAAAAATGGGGCAATCGGAAATGGGATATACAAATCCAGTCTGTTGTCAGCATCTGTCATATTGTAGTCGTACATCGGATCGCCGGGAGCCGGAGTGCCAAGATGATATCGGATAATAGCTAACGATTCCGAGTAGGTATCCAAATATTCTGTAACCGTTTCATTCGCTTCAGGACAATTAGTACATGTTGTACTAGTGAACAATTCCCCTAAAACCACATGACGGATATCTGTAAAAATACTCATTCTTAGGCTTATTGTTTCCTCGCCAAAATATCCGTTTAACATTAATATACAGTCACCCGGATATGATCCGGTAATCAAAAGAGTGTCATTTGGGATATAGTCGATAATCGGAATAATAGATGGATCTGACTCAGAAATATATTCAATTATAATTGAATCTGGATACTGTCCATCCAAGTTAAACAATTCTGTCGGTGAATATCCTTGAGATTCACCCATTTTTAATAAAATTGGCTGACCCGTAATTACCATTAATTCAATGTATAACGTAAATTGATGATCTTTTGTATTTCCTTCTATTTGCAGGATAGTTTCACCTTCATCTATCCCAATAATGAAAAGTGTATCTGTATCATCCGTATTCACGTCAATGATCTCAGAATAATCATCGACTATATTCATTGAAATGACTGAGTCATCAACTATGTTAGAAACTGCAAGCGACAATGTATCACCCGGTTCTAAATAGTAATTTTCTGTATACTCATTGGCAGGGACATCAAACGGTTCATTCAAGAACTCACAATTGTTGAGAAATAACACGGCGGATAAAGGAATCAAAAGTTGAGTTATTATTAGATATTTTCTTTTTTTTATCATAATCTATACTCCAAAAACAGTCTAGCTCCTTCAAATGGACTGATCAATCTGCAAACACCGCCAGTACATCTGATCCCGCCTTTTTCAGCACCATATGATCCTCTAATCCATAAATTGGATGAAGGTTTATATGAGACTTCACCGCTCAGCCATTTTTCATCTTCTCCTGACTCATCACTTTTATCTAAGATGGTGGAAAATGACCATTTCCCGCCCATGTCAACTGATCCTATCCATTGAAAAGAATAAAATGGATCATGTTGGTCGACTTCATCACCGGAAGGTGATAAAAACATAGGAGTTGATTCTTGCCATGACAGAACATTATTGAGAACAAGCGACCCTAAACGATAAGACATATAAATGGGTGTCAATGTAAGGTGCCTAAAGTTCTCAGCGCGTTCATCCGAAATAGATTCTGTATACTCTGTGACCGCCGCAATGAAACGGTTCGTTATAGGATATCCACTGTAATCGACCTCGAAATAATATTCGGTGAATGGTAAATATTTAGGTGCATTGTTCGGAAGCATTATTTCATCACTTGAAGTTTGATTAAAAACCGACGTTTGACTTGAAGCAACATAATTTACCGTCGCAATCATATTTCCAAACGTAAATTTTCCTTCCAAGTTAATTCCGACTTCGTCACCATAATTAACCGGATGCGTTCGATTGGCTAACAAACTGATATCATGCTGTTTCATCCCCAACGGACCCATTTGGAACGACGACGCATTCATAGCCTGTCGATATAAATCGGTTCGATTTTGCAAGGGCTCTATTCCCCACTGATATCGTCTATACTCAGCTAATAATGTAAACCACTCCGGATACCAATTCAATTGTACGTAAAATGCATTTCCTTGGTTTGAGTCTACTGAGTTAGTGATCTCAATTGATTCTGAGGTTATATTTTGTTCAAGAATCGGAATATCAAATCGTTTCTCCATCGTACTCATTTCCATCATGATGTCGTAAGTCATACCAAAATATGAAAAGGTAAATCCAGGATTGATCATTGATGCATGTTGGTTGAGGATTAAAAGTTTTGGGATGAAATTATTTGTATCAAAATGATATTCTTTTACTTCGGAAGTTAATCTCGATATCACACAATACGGAGAAAGTGTCCACGATCCGCTGGAAGACAAAATATTGAACTGTGCTGCTCCCACATCAAAGTTTGATTCTCCATCGGGTTCTCTTATATCTGAATTCGGTGAATAAAATTGAAACGTGTTTTTTCGTCCTGCTAATGCGAGTATTTCGATTTGATCAGTTAGATTCCCTCTGATTTTTCCGCCGATGGGGCGATTATCAAAATTGATCTCCTGAATATCAAACAGATTTAAAGATAATCCGTTACCTATTATCCCTTTGATATGACCAAAATCAGCAGAATAATTCTCTCCTGAGTATGTAAGGGTTAAACTGCGAAAACCTGTATTGGGGTACCCAAATTCGGGCGGGTCATTAAACTGAATCTCTGACCATAAGTTCCATCGATTATAATTGGTATTTATGCTTAAATACTGTTCGTGATAATTATAGTCTCCATCGGATTGCTCCCCGGTTCCGTATCGTGATGATAAACCAATATCCCAGTCTATAGTTTCACCTATACAAACGGATATTAAGAGGAGAATTGTTAAACTATTTCGTTTGAATGTCTTTCGTTTCATTGTTCTGTTCCAAAATCTTTTCTTCATCATCGGATTGTTGGAGATAAGACAGAATTACTTCTTCCATCTTCTTTTCATCGCCGGGGATGTAACCCGTATGTTCCCATAAAATGGTTCCTTCGGATGAAACTAAAACAGAAAAAGGCATCGCAGAACTTTGAAAACGATTAAATAGTAATTGTTCAGTATCTAAGAGATTTTGATACGTCACTTTTTTTGATTTGATCACGGAAGGAACTCGCCGGGCACTTCGCGAATCATCGATCGATATTCCGATAACCTGGAATCCTTTTTCGCCATAGGAAGAATGAAACTGATCTAAATATTTCATTTCCTTTAAGCAAGGGACACACCAGGTTGCCCAAAAATTGATTAATGTCAACTTGCCGTCCAAAACATCCTGCACGTATAAACTACGTCCTTTTAAATCTTGTATTTTCACTTTTGGAAATTCCACGGATTGCTCTGCGGTTTTATCTTCTGCAAAGCAACATGTAAGTGCTAATGCAAGCACCATCAATTTTCGAATCATTTGAAATCCTTTCTATAAGTGATTTAAATAATCGGAGAGTTCTGTGGCAGGGATGAATTTAATCCGCACGCCTTCCAACCTGTCAATTTGGTTAACAGGGATATCAAAAGTATAGTCGACATTAATAGCGACTGTTTCCATCGCAATATTGATTTCCCATCCGCCGACTGTGATGTCAACTAACGGGGAGAAATGATGAACCGGAACTAATTTGAATCGATCTGCTTGTTGATTATAAATCGTGTAATCAGGCGTATCTGCAATCACAACAACCGGATGCTCTTTTTGATCAACAAATCGGATCACAGGGACTTTTCGGTAAGTCCCGTATTTTAATTTATCGACTAAATATTTCGGGAAGTTAAATTTCTCCTTATTAAAAACAAAGATAGTCAAAGTTCCATCCTGCTTCAGTCCGGTATACGGGATGGAATAAAGCATATCCTTGAGAATCGTTTCTTTTAAAACATACTCGACGTGAAATATCACCTTCATTGTGCTGTCATCTTCAACATAATATTCAAAGCGAGGAGGAGTCATTTTCACGTTGTAAGGATTCTTTAACAGTGATTCAATCACCTCAACAAGCATATCGGTATTCAGATCGTTCTCAGGATTCACTTCTTCTTCGTGATCAACGTTCAGATCTAACGACCATTCACCGGCAACATCCATATCTTGTTCGGAATTTTCTTCTCTTGCTCCAATAGCAATATCCATTGATTTCTCAAGATCCTCAATGGCAGAATCGATATTTTTTGCGACAGATGACGTTCGCGTTAAAACACTCGGTTTTGGTGTAGGTTTGATTTCCACGCGCAAGTCCGGGTACGGACGTTTTAAAGGTATATCTTCCGGTAAAAATGGTTTCAACATTTCTAAAATCATCTGATCGATATTATCCATTAAAGATTGCAGCTCTGTATAGTTTCCGTTGACTTGCTTTAATCCGACTTCCTCCCATGTTGCGATATTGATCAATTGAATATTGACAATTAATTCATCTAACGCACGATCGTATTTTCCAAGGATAAGCAGATTTTTTGATCCTCTGGGTTGTGATAACATTCTTGATCGATCATCCATGATCTTTTCCAGATCATTCGCGTTTTTCAAATGGAGATATTTTTGATCGGCAAGTGCTTCCCGTAATTTGTCTGCAAATCCTTGTCGAAGCCAATCCGTTGGGACATCATTCTGAACATTTTCAAAATTAAGGATATATAAATAAGTGTTTGGTTCAGCTGATACCGGATTGATGATTAGACCGATACCAAGAAATAACCCGAGAATTATACTAATTATTGTTCGACTCATAGATGGAAAACTACTCAATATTTTCACACTGAATCCACCGTATTTTTTATTCTTTTCAGAAACTGTTGAACGGCTGTTATTTACTTTGATTGTTTTTGTGCTTTTTCGATCTTTGCCCAGGAATCTCTTAACGATACAGTCCGATTAAAAACAGGATGATCTGTTTTATGATCTTTAGAATCGGGTGTGAAATATCCTTGCCGCTCAAATTGATATGTAGTCCCAACTTCCGCTGAAGCGAGTGAAGGTTCAAGCTTACACCCTTTTAACACGGTCAATGAGTCAGGGTTAAGATCTTCAAGAAAGTCATGGCTGCTGCCGGGATTCGGAATATTGAATAATCTGTCATACAATCTCACATCTGCGTCAATGGAATGATCTGCAGAAACCCAATGCAAAGTTCCCTTCACTTTTCGTCCATCAGGAGCCGAGCCGCCTTTTGTTTCAGGATCGTATGTACATCGCAATTCAATGATCTTTCCTTCAGAGTCTTTAATCACATCTTTGCATGTGATGAAATATGCATACCGTAGTCTGACTTCTCTTCCCGGGCCTAGTCTGAAAAACTTTTTTGGTGGATCTTCCATAAAATCTGATCGTTCGATATAAAGTTCTTTTGTGAACGGAACGATTCTTTTTCCTGCTTCCGGGTCTTCCGGGTTGTTGATGGCTTGCATTTCATCCATCTGATCATCAGGATAGTTTTCAATCACGACTTTAAGAGGATCTAGGACAGCCATGACACGAGGAGCGTGTTTATTCAAATCTTCTCTAACCGTATGTTCTAAAAGAGCGACATCCACGATATTATCTCGTTTAGCAACACCGATCTTTTCGGCAAAATTGCGTATAGACGCAGGAGTGTATCCTCTCCGTCTTAAACCGGATATCGTAGGCATTCTTGGGTCATCCCATCCGCTGACGTGATTATTCTCTACTAACGTATGAAGCTTTCTTTTGCTCATCATCGTGTAGTTTAAATTTAGACGAGCAAATTCAATTTGCTGTGGATGATAAGTATTCAATTCTTTTAAAAACCAATCATATAAAGGTCTGTGGTCTTCAAATTCCAGTGTGCAGATTGAGTGTGTAATACCTTCAATGGAATCTTCTAAACCGTGTGCCCAATCGTACATCGGATAAATACACCAATCATCTCCGGTGCGATGGTGTGATGCTTTCAACACACGATACATGACAGGATCTCTCATATTCAAATTCGGCGACGCCATATCGATTTTCGCTCGCAATGTTTTTGATCCGTTCTCAAATTCACCATCCTTCATTTTCTGAAAAAGATCAAGATTATCTTCAACGCTGCGATTACGGTATGGACTCTCCTTACCGGATTCTGTCAATGTTCCCCGGTATTGGCGGACTTCATCATTGGTAAGGTCACACACATATGCTTTTCCACCTTTTATCAATTGAATCGCATAATCATACATCTGTTGGAAGTAATCTGAGGCAAAATACAATCGATCTTCCCAATCGAATCCAAGCCAAGCAACATCTTCGATGATAGAATTCACATATTCATCTTCTTCTTTTACAGGATTTGTATCATCAAAGCGAAGGTTGCATTTTGCATTGTTGTATTTTTCAGCTAATCCAAAATTCAAACAGATAGATTTTGCATGGCCAATATGGAGATATCCATTTGGCTCAGGTGGAAAACGTGTATGTACGCGGCTGTCATTTTTGCTGACGGCTAGATCGTTGTTGATTATCGTTTCAATAAAGTTAGCGGATTTTGTTTCTGTAGACATAGAAATGATTAATTTAAAGGTAGTTTTTCTAGTGCAGTTTGAATTCGTCGCAAGCAGTTGTCTTTCCCGATTAATGCCATCATTGTAAATAAGGATGGACCGAACGAGACACCGCTTACTGCTAATCGCATTGGATGGATTAACTTCCCTGCAGATACGGACTCATTTTCGGCAACACGCCGTAACGCAGATTCAATGCCTGATTCTGTCCAGTTTTCTAACAACGCCAGTTCCTGATACAGCAAAGTAACGACTTCGTTGACAGAGGAGTCTTTCCATCGTTTCTTTACTGCTTTTTCTTCATAACTGGTAGGATCAGCATAAAAATAACCGGAAATATCCATCAGCTCAGTCAGAGATTTTGCTCTTAGTTTTTGAAGCTCTAACACTTGTTTGTTATACGAATCGTTTTGATCGTTTCGCCAATCGGGCTGTAATTCTCTTATTTTTGAGAGTAATTCACCGGAAGACAGTTTGAACATATGCTGCCCACTAATCCAGTGAAGCTTTTTCTCGTCATATACTGCTGCTTTTTTTTGGATTTGATTAATCGAAAACAATTCCACTAAACGATCCAAAGTAAATATTTCCTCTTCTGTACCCGGATTCCATCCAAGCAACACCAAATAATTGATCATTGCTTGTGGTAAATATCCCATATTACGATACTCATGGACTCCCGTTGCTCCATGCCGTTTACTCATCCGTCGTTTGTCTTGTCCAAGGATCATCGGTAAATGAGCAAATTCTGGGATGGTATAATTCAACGCTTCATAGATCAGGATTTGCTTTGGCGTATTTGAGATATGATCTTCCCCGCGGATCACATGCGTAATATCCATATCGTGATCATCGACTACAACAACAAGATTGTACGTTGGTGTTCCATCCGTGCGAGCAATGATAAAATCATCTAATTCATCTGTGCTGACTTTAATCTCACCATAGATGCGATCTTTGTATTCTACAATTTTTTCAGGGACTTTGAGACGAATAGTAAAAGATTCACCTTTTGATTCTTTTAAATTCACTTCTTCAAGTGTTAAATCTCTGCAAATTCGATCATATTTATAACCGCTGCCTTGCTTCTCTATTTCTTCCCGTTTTTGAGCAAGTTCTTCTTTTGAGCAAAAACACTTGTAAGCATGACCGGTTTGTAACAGAGTTTCAACAACCTCTGCATATCGCTCCCCTCTTTTCGATTGATAGACGATGTTCTCATCCCATGATAAACCAAGCCAAGCCATTGAGTCACATATCTGATCTGTAAACTCCTGTTTTGATCTAAGTTGATCAGTATCTTCAATTCTGAGAAGCATTTTGCCATTGTGATGTTTAGCAAAGAGCCAATTAAATAATGCTGTTCTTGCGCCCCCTAGATGCAATCGTCCGGTGGGACTGGGTGCAAAACGTACTCTTGGTGATATGGATGATGTTGAATTCACGTTATTATTTTAAAATTGGTCGGGAAATTTACAATACTTTTTAATAAGCAGTAAATCATTCTGATTATAGAATAATATAATTACGTTACGTTGCAATATTCAATTGCTATTGATTAAAATCAATAGAGCGTATTAATATTTCTTAAAATGGTTTGAGTTCTTTTAAATTTATATTAAAATATCAAAGTGGTTTTATCAGTTAAATAAAACATTATGAGTATATTAAAGCGAAAAACTAGATGGAAAATAGCACAAGAATATGAATTAAGATGGTGGACTAACTATAATGACACTATAGAATGGTACAAAATATTTTCTGATGAAATAATATATAAAACTTCTCCTTATATCAAGATCAATAAAAACACAGTAATCCTTGAGATAGGCTCCGGGGCAGCCGGTGGCATTACATTTCTTAATTCTGATTATAAATATGCAATAGATCCCTTAGAATATTTTTTTTGTAATAATGATTCTTGGAGTAAATTAAGAGACAAAAATGTCAAGTACTTTACTGGTATCGGTGAAGATTTACCTTTTAATGACAACTATTTTGATTTAATAATAATTGATAATGTTCTAGATCATTGTGAGAATCCATGTGAAGTGTTAAATGAAATAAATCGGACTATAAAATACAATGGAATCATATTTTTTAGACAAAATGTTTATAATAAATGGGGGTATTTTTTAAGATTAATTATGGAAATATTCATGATAGACAAAGGGCACCCATTTACTTTCACAAAACATTACTTAGACGAAAATTTTGAACAAAGAAGCTGGGAAATAAAATACTTAGAAGAAAATAGCTATTTCAATACATGGATAGAGAATATTGATAATCTTAGTTTTAAAGGAATTATTCAAACATTTTTATTTATTATAAGAAACAGAACTCTTTTTATTTTAAAAAAAACTAAATTGGGATAGCATTATAACCTCTTTATGTTTTTGATTAATCAATGACTATCCTGCTTTTCCTAAATTGTAAAAATTAATGCGGAGAGGGAGGGATTCGAACCCTCGGTACGCGTTAACGCACACACGCTTTCCAAGCGTGCTCCTTAAGCCACTCGGACACCTCTCCAAATAAAAATGAAACGAATTGCGGAGGGGGAGGGATTCGAACCCCCGGACCTGTTACAGTCAACGGTTTTCAAGACCGCCGCATTCAACCGCTCTGCCACCCCTCCAAATAGTATTTTATTCTGAAGCAGATTCTTCTTCTGTAGATTCTTCAGTCTTCTCTTCTTCTACAGTTTCTTCTACTGCTGCTTCAGCTTCTTCAAATGAAGGCATCTCAATATCTTGCGCATGAGTAAGCTCATTCATCCGTTTCAAAGCGGAATCCAAGTTTTCTCCGCCTTCGAGTCTGATCATCTTTTCATTAAAACGATACCGACCTGTTTTCTCGGATAGAACGCTTTCAACAAATTTGACATACTTCCAATCCTTTACCGTTTGTCCCTTTGCTGCCTTATCTCCAAATGTTTGTTTCTTTGCCATTTTCTAAAATATCTCCAAATTTAATGCCGGCGAATTTACCAGTTCCCGCGTTGAACTCCAAACAGCAAAACAAGAAAAATGATAAATCTGATTAATAACTCTGCCATTGTATTCCAATGATGAGATAATTTGATATTTCTATAAATAATTATTGAACTAAATCGTCGTGGAGACGTAAAGTATCTTTAGAATTAATAATAATGAATTTGAATTATGAAAGGATATACCATGAAAAAAACCATCTTTTATCTCCTCATTACGTTCTGCTTCGTATCTATAGGCTCATTATCTGCTCAAGATATTGCCGATGGATACCGAATTCAGGTACTGGCTACCGGAGTTCAAGAAAAAGCAGTCAGCCTTCAATCTGATCTCGAAAACTTCTACCCGGGTGAAGTATATATCATGTTTGAAGACCCGAACTACAAAGTACGCATCGGGAACTGTGAAGATCGTGACACAGCGGAAATGCTTTTATTAAAAGTTCAGGAATTAGGTTATCCGACAGCTTGGATCGTTTCAACTTCAATAGATGTCACAAAAGAAGATGTTACATCTGCAGAAGTCCCAGTTGCAAGTACTGAGACTGTCGTCGATGCACTCCCCACAAAAGGATCTGATTGCTGTCCGAATAAAGGCTACACGCTTGGATTAGGGTTTGGTTATCCTACGATGACGGGTGCCTATCTGGAAAACTCTGATAAAACGCCCATCTATAATGTAGAAATTGAAACACCGCTTGCTTTACCTCTTGGTCCACTGAGCATGGGAGTAAGTCTAGATGTTTTTACCTATGATTATCCGAGTGCAGACAATGGAAACGGATTCAAAGGAGTTGCCTTCATGCCGAAACTTTCTGTAGGATTGAACGATCTCCCCTTCTTACCGCACCTTCCGGTAAAATTATCTGCTCAATTTGGGGGTGGTATTTATGATAAACATATTGGAACAGCCATTGGCGGAGCAATGGAATTTCGCTTAAGTAAAGTTTATCCTCTGTGTGCCAAATTCTACGGCAGATCGAATGTCGTTACCGGTGTTGTTGACGGTAGTCCTACCGGCTGGATTGACGGTGGTTTGATGCTGTCATACGATGTTTCGAAATTATTTTAATTCAGTAATCTGATTTCGATAAAAGGGTGGCGATTTTCGTCACCCTTTTTCTATTTATGATATTGTCCGTTATTATCCCCATCTTTAATGAAGCATCAACCTGTAAACAAATCATAAATCAGGTTAAAGCTGTTCCAATTGATTTAGAAATTATCGTAGTAGATGATGCGTCAACAGATGGAACCATTGATATTTTAAAATCCATTGCTGGTATCACACTTCTCTCCCATTCCGAAAATAAAGGAAAAGGAGCAGCAATTAAAACAGCCCTTCCTTACATCACCGGTGATAATGTTATATTTCAAGACGGTGACCTTGAATATTCTCCACAGGATTTTGTATCACTATTGAATCATTTATCTCCCGATATTGATGCAGTCTTTGGCAGCCGCTTTCTTAATCCTGAAATAAATTTTACCTACCATACATTCGGGAATAAACTCATTACGTGGTTTTTTAACCTCTTTATCGGCTCTTCGCTAAACGACATCGCATCCTGCTATAAACTCATGCCGACCAAGCTTTTACTCGCGTTGGATATCCAATCCAATGGTTTTGGTTTGGAATCAGAAATATCAACCAAACTGGTTAAAGGGAATTATCGAATTACTGAAATACCTATTTCTTATAAACGACGGTCAAAACATGATGGAAAAAAATTAAGACTCAAAGACGGATTTATCGCCGCATGGACAATTATCAGATTTAGATATTGTAAATAGTCTTTTTTACAACTTCTGAAGATATTCAGGATTGATCTCAATCGAGACAGCCTGCATAATCGCATCAACTATGACAACAAGACGTGTTTTATTTTTATGCTTTGTTACCGTCCCTTCCATTCCCCTGAATGGACCGACAACGACCTTCACTTTATTACCAATGGGAATGGTGTCTTCGTGCTGAACCGTATCACTTTGATCAACCATCGATTGCAGCCAATACATTTGTTCACTTCGTATGATTGAAGGTTTCCAGTTTATCCCAACATATCTTACGACCCCATCGGTTTCCAGGACGATGAATTTATCCTTGGAGAGATCTATTCGGACAAAGACATATCCTCGAAAAAGAGGGACTTCTATTTTCTTCTTGCGATCGCTCCATTGCCTAATTTGCTTGATCAATGGTAATGATGTTTCAATCTGTTGTTCGATCAGCGATTGATACACCGTTTTTTCATGTCGTGACCGGACGTAAACTGCGTACCATTCTTTACGATCATTTATTTCAAGTGTTTTTGGATATATCTTAGTATTCAAATGATTAAGAACGTTATTTAGTCATTATTTTTCATAAATAATTATTTTAATGTAAAGATGGTTAACTATGAAACCAAAGAAATAATAAAAAACCCTCGCACTTTAAATCGTTTGAGGGTTCTATGTAGCGGGGGACGGATTTGAACCGCCGACCTCCGGGTTATGAGCCCGACGAGCTACCAGACTGCTCTACCCCGCGATCATTTGATATTTGTCTTAAAAAACGTTCGCAAAATTAATATGTTTATTAATTACATCAAACGAATAAATCTTTAATTATGTTTCTAGATATAATTAGATTAATTGTGAACGGATTGTTTATTTGAATTATATATTATCATTTTATTTTTGTTTGGAAAGAAATACAATATTCCTTCTTTCACTTTTTTCAATATTAGCATTGAATTCATATAAATCAGAATAATTGTTCTTATTAACTTTTTGATAGTATAAAATGTATTCCCTCTTAAGTGTTATCACATTTTCATTAATATTAACATAGTAGCTATATGAGCCAAATGAGTAGTCAAGAAGCACATCTTCAGGCAAAGACTCTACTAAATATTCTTCTGGATAAGTAATTGATATTGAATCTTTTATGGTCTTTGGAAAAGATAAGTATACTCCAGTTTCTCGGCTTTCTGGAGATTCATAGTTGGAGGTATATTGATGAATAAAAGGTGGGTTGAAAAATATTCTTTCTCCAGTTTTGTTCAAAACATTATTTGCATTCATCGCAAATGAAATTGTCATAGGTTTGTTGTTATTTTCTCGGGTTGAATCACTATATCGTAATAATTCTATTTTGGGGAAATACCTTCCAATCCTCTTTATGAGCATATTCCGTTTATCGTTTTCAGTTTTATTGGAGTAATTAAACCTAAGGTCTTGATTATAATTCCCATACCCAATAATATTACCTTCGAAATTTAAAGAACCAGCATTCGATAATTTCCCAGATATTGAATATATCAATTTGTTATTGATGTACGAACTTATTGGAGTACGAAGAATTTCTCCCGAAACATTTTTAATAACCAATACGTTACAACCTTCATCTACAAATGGTAAATCGTAGATTGTTGCTTCATCCGATGTACAGTCTACCCAGAAGGTATCCTTTTTTGTGGGAATGTAAGTGATTACATGATTAAAGTTATTCATTGGGAAATTCTCATCCACTATCCCATTACCTCTCGTTAAAATTAATGCCGGATAAGCTTCTATACCATTAGCTCTCAAACAAGAAATGAAAAACATAGTAAGGTCTTTACAATCCCCATACTTGTTTTTTAAAACAGATAGTGAAGAATGTGGTTTCCAACCGTGGATACCAAGTTCAATCGCGACATACCTTGTTTGTTTCTGTACAAATTGATACAAATATTGAATTTTTTCTGCAGTCGTCATTTCATCTTGTGAGTTGATTACCGGTATACCGAGATCATTAAACTGTATTTGATCAACTGATAAACGATAATACCAATTACTAAATTGTCTCCAATCTTTAAATGTACCCGCGACGCCTTCTAAATCAAAATAGTTCGGAGTGATATACATACCGTAACTAATATTATCTTCTGGTGCGGATAAATATTCGGACTTTCTTCTGGGAATATTGTACTCCGTCCATGTATAGGTGTCTCCATCTTCGGTGTAATGTATTTTAGTGCTATCTGAAATTAGTTTCGTATTAACAGATAATCCCTTTTTCTTAATAAAACTATAGGAAGATTTTTCTATCGGGATCGTAGTTTGGGGTAACCAATCAGGTATAAGGAAGTTTGATTTAATATTTACGGTATAAGAGTATTCGATAGTATATGGATAAGTTAAATGTTCAATAAACAACACATAATACCTAACACCGCTAAACAGCACATAGGATTGTGATGCATCAATAATGCGGCAATCCTTTTTCGTATATTTTTTTATCTTCTTACCATTTTTATCATATAAGATACAGTTTAGCTTCTTTAATTTTTGATAGTCATTTTCTAAAACAACTAATTCTCCATGCTCTCGGTCTTTCTTCTGCGATATTAAAATCTTTCCACTTTTTATTAATTGAGATTTGTTTTTTCCCTTATAAATCACAGCTGTATCATCGTAAATAATTTTAGAAGATGATTCTGAAAATACAATGACAAAATTCAGAATAAATATGATTATAAGTTTTAAAACGGAATTCATTTTTTAATTATTGCTATCACATCTCTATCTGAATGTAAGATTTCACTATAATATTTTCTTAATATCTGATACTCAGACGGTGGGTAATACAAATTAACAACTGACAGCTTCCGACTGTAATGAAGATGATTGTCAATGATATGATATTTCTTTTCAAAATTAATACCATCAAATTTAGGGATTGAATTTTGAGGTAAATCTAATACCTGATAACCCGAAGGTAATTTGAATATTATTTCTTCATCTTTTGTAAATGGATATTCATAGTCTACAGGATAGGTTCTATTTTCCAATTTGAATACATTTGTGTTCATCTTTTGAAATAATGCCGGGAGAAAATACATATTATTACCAGACACCTCAGCAAAATTATCTATGGAATACTTTAAATATACTTTCAAATCCGTTTCTACATTTTCACCGAGATCTATATAAAATGTATCCAGCGTTATATTTTTTATATGGCCAATTATATATGTATTAATAAAGTCTATTTCATCTTGACACTGGTCATATATTTTTCGGTATTTCGCATTTAACATGCCTTTGAAAACTAATTCGCTTGAAGCAGTAAGCATTCCATTTTTATCAATTTCTGCTTGAGTTGTTTTTGCAATATACTGTCCCGCATTTTCCGGAGGTTTCAACTGTATAAAAAGAGGGCCATCCTCAATTAATAATAATCCATAAAAGGAGTAATCCTCAACCGGTAACAATTCAAGAGTATAATATGGGTCACTTGGATCCAACAAAAATGCTTGATTTCCATCGTAAATACATGTAATCAGATGATTAAAGACTCCTATTTTAGGGTATCTTCGATTGTAACGCCCATTCTCTCGAGTGCTGATTAGAACTGGATAGGCATTTATTCCTTGTGAGTTTAAAAGACCTATTAATAATAAATTTTTCTCAATGTCGCTGCCATAATGATTTTTCAATATATCCTTGGGTTTATGAATATTTTTTCCCAATTCACTTTTATACTTTACTGTTTGAATACTATCTCTAACAAATTGAAATAATGTTTCAAGTTTTAGGTTAATGCTTGATTTTCCATTTACTAGATCGTCAGAACATTGTATCAGATGTTTGTCAGGAGTATCAAGGAATTTTTTATAATCATCAATAACTAAATCTTGAACATCCTTCCAAGTTGATACAAAATCTTTACGATAAGCGGGGGTCTCAATCCGATTGAGTTCAAAATACAAACACGTCATATAGTCAATAGGAGTTGTCATATAAGGTTCATCTAACACTGGCGGTAAATTACTAAATTCATAATGAATTGTATTTCTACGTTCTTGATTTAGAATGTAAGTCTCTTTTGGTTTATATTCTATATCTGGTGGATTTGTCAGATAAACTTGATACATTAATGTAGGAGGAGTATTTAAAGTAATACTGCTATATTCTGTAGGTAAATCCGTTTGAAAGCACCAAGGTTTTAAATGATAAATATTTTTTGAGAGTATAGTATACTTATACTCAATAATACATCGATTTGTCACTCCTGGAATAGCAAATATTTTATAGCGCCATTTTCCTTCTTCCCCTTCTTCAAAAATGTCTTTTCTTGAGAGTTTAATTACCTCTCCGCTTGGTAAAATAGTTTGAGCGTTGATTGATGTAACTTTTTCATCCTCAGAGAAAGGGATTCGGATATTTGCATTTTCTTTACCCGTTTCATTATATATTTGAATTCGAACATGTCTTGTTGCGGTTAAATGTAAATCTTTTAAGTAAGTATTTATTACACCAATATCAAATAGCACTGATGCATTCATTGTAGTATCAGAAGGAAAATACTTTCTTTGAGTGTGTTCAGAAGAGACAACTCCCCATTTGGTCGTATTTGATATACTTGAACAGTTAATATAAATTAATGCAAAACATGTAATTATTATCAGTTTAACTTTTATCATAATTGATCCTGTAAATTTGATAAAATATGACAATTGGAACATCATAACAATCAAAGGCAGTCATAATGTCAATATCCATATCCGAATATCCGAGATTATCTTATATATGGTCAATATATATTTTGCACTTTATTATTTTAAAAAATGTGCCGACATTTAATGACATCTTACAGTATGATATTAGCCGCTTGTACTAACGGCAATTGCTTTTGACTTCTTCAACTTCATCGTATGATAGTTGATATACCATGTTCGTACCTTGGAGTTCGTCGTTTAAAAGAACTTGTTTTGAAGAGTTTTCTTTTTTATTAATTGTCCGATTCTTTTAACTCTATTTACATTATTTCAATTAATTTTTGTACAAAACGAAAGAGTTGAGGATTCATCATGGACAAAATCTTTATCGAAGGCAGTTGTCTCTGTGGCAATATTACATTCAAAGTTGATAAGAAGAATAAATGGTGTGCAAACTGTCACTGCACGCGATGCCAGCGTTCGCACGGATCGGGATTCGTCACATGGATAGGTGTCGTTGAACATGCATGTCATATATCCGAAGATACGATACCGCTGAAATGGTATTCCTCTTCAAAAAGATCGCAATACGGATTTTGTCCGATCTGCGGGACGTCTCTTTTCTACAGGTCTGAAAAATATCCCGGCGAAATCGATATTACGCTGGCTAATGTTTCAAGTAAGCATAAGCTGAAACCCACAGGACACGCCTACTTCGACACCCATGTAGACTGGCTGGTTTTTGACGACGATCTGGAGCGATCGCCCGATCCAAAATTATAAAACGTTATTTAGACGTTATCTCTACAGAAACAGCTAAGTGATCCGAGTATCCGCCGAGTAACTTATCACCCGCCCAAAATCGGAACGGATAGTGCGCATACTTCCCTTCCTGCTGGCGATATTTCGGTTTATCATGGATGGCTGTTGATCCTGATACAACAGATAATCCTTTCGAATCGACCAATCCCTGACTGACGATGAGTTGATCTAAAAAAGAGTCCTCATCACGCCATACATACGTCCCCACTTTCGGCTTTCCGATAAATGGCCCCATCAAGTTGATGAGTTCTCCTTGTTCTGCTTCTTCGGGCGTAATCGTGGAAAACAGAATATCCTGCACAGCCGTCTCAGTTGGATTTTCATTGAAATCGCCCATAAATATCATTTCTGCATCAGGATCTTCTGCCAAGATACGATCAACTGCTTCACGTAAAACGGTTGCCGTTCTTGCACGTCGCGGAATTGCCTGTTCCCTGCCGCCATAATTTGACGGCCAGTGATTGATATAAATATGCAAAATCTCTCGATTGAATTCACCTTTAATGTATAAAATATCCCGAGTGGGCTTACCGTCATCAAATGTGATCGTGATTGGATACGAATCGACAACCGAAAACACATTCGGATCATAAAACAGCATATTATCGATCCCGCGATTATCGGGAGATTCATAATGAACAATCGAATAATCCCTGCCGGTATACACTTCGTTCAGCCATTCAACAACTTGGCGATTCTCCACTTCACATAATCCAAAGACATCTGCATCTAATTCGGTCAAGACTTCGCTGAGATGCGTTAACTTCAAATCCAAAATATCCTGAGTGCAATTTTTCCGTCCGCCCAGCGCAAACTCGTCATCGTTCTTTTCGGGATTATCTTCAAGATCAAAGAGGTTCTCCACATTCCAAAATGCGGCTTTCATTATCGGCTGCTCCTTTTGGCATCCGATCTGCATGATTAAAACGAAGATCAATAATATTCTGCTCATTGGATATATCCTTTTCTAATATTTACATTTTTTATGAAAACGTTGGAACTTTTTTCCCGCCAATAAGTTAGAGGTGTATTGGGAGTGAGTATTTGGTGTTCCCACATATCATTAATCATCTGTACCTCCTTGGTTGACCCTGCTCACTCCCACTTTTTTTGCATTGGATTTTTCCATCTCCTGCACGAATCATTTCTTCCATGACGATTTCAACTTTCTCATCATTCACGTTTGTTTCCCAATGCAGGCGGTCGGTCGATGAATCATGCGTGACGGATAATCCAAACTTTTCAAGGATTGCCGAAATTCTCCCGGCATATTCATAGACCGATTCAATCACTAACGTTGATCGTTGAATCCAGGGTTTATACGATCCTTCTTCCACGGCTGATTCTGCTCCGGTTCGATACGCATCTATCAACCCGCGTTTGCCGAGTTTTATTCCGCCGTAATACCGAATCACATAACATGCACCATTCACAATCTCATTTTTTCGAAGCACACCTAATATCGGATTTCCGGCTGAACCGCTCGGCTCACCGTCATCGGACGAGTTTTCCATCAATTGGTCATTATTAAGGATTCGATAAGCCCAGGCAATATGACGGGAACTATGATGTGTTTTTCGAAGGCTACGCAACTCTTCCTGAACGGATGAAAGATCATCCTTGGAAAAGATCAACCCGATAAACTCCGATCGTTTTTCCTTAAAAGATGCTGATGCGTTTTTGACCGGAGTTTTCATTTTGTCCGAAATGAAAATGTCAGTGGGACTCCGCTTGTCTTAAAATTTTCACGAAACCGGTTTTCCAAATATCGCTTATAATCAACTGAAACATATTTCGGATTATTGCAGAACAGTGCCAAGATCGGCGGTTCGGTGTGAACCTGAGTAATAAATTTGATTTTAACCAACTTTCCTTGAAAGGACGGCGGCGGATGCTGGATCAATGCCTGATGCAGCCATTCATTAAGTTGGTTTGTTGAAAACTTCTGCTTTCGATCTTCGTAAACTTCCCAAACCAATTCCATGATCTTTGATACACGCTGTTTGGTCAATGCCGAGACAAACAATATCGGATAATGTTCCAACGATTTAAACTGATCATACATATCCAATTTGAATTCCTGCACTGTGTTGGAATCTTTTTCAACAAGATCCCATTTATTTACGATAAAAACCAGTCCTTTTTTCTTGGAAATGACATGATCGACAATGATCTTATCCTGTTTGCCCATCTTTTTGACGGCATCAATTAAAACGAGAACAACATCTGAGCGGTCTATGGCTTGCAGCGATCGGACATTGCTGTAATACTCGATACTCTCTTTGACTTTCGCTTTTTTCCGCATGCCGGCGGTATCAACAATTACGACATCTTTATTATACCAGCGCATGTACGAATCAATGGAGTCTCGCGTTGTTCCGGCGATCGGTGTAACGATAGTCTGTTCTTTTTGAAGAAGCGCATTCGTCAATGATGATTTTCCGACATTCGGCATTCCGACCACGGCAAGATGAAGTTCGTCCGTTGCTGTTGATTCAGCATCTTCATATGTTAAGTCCAAGGATTGAATGATTGCATCGAGCAAATCTCCGGTTAGCCGTCCGGAAAGCGCAGATATCGGATAAATTGGTTCAAGTCCCAATTCGTAAAACTGCATCACCTGATCATCATTATTCAGAGAATCGCACTTATTGACAACTAAAACATGAGGTTTCCCGGTTTCACGAATGAACTTCGCCAACGAAACATCGCTGGAGGTTGGTTCTTCCCTGCCGTCAACCATAAATAAAATTAAATCTGCTTCATCAATCGCCAGCTGTGCCTGTTTTCGGACCGCAGCATTGAACACATCAATATCTTCAGGGATGTATCCGCCGGTATCGACAAAAGTTAAGTGATGACCAACCCAATCCATAGTACCGTAAATTCTGTCACGGGTGATGCCTTCTTGGGCGTCAACGATAGCTCGGCGCGTTTTCAACACACGATTAAAAAACGTAGATTTTCCAACGTTCGGACGGCCAACAATTGCTATTAACGGATGATTTTTCATGTAATTTGTTTCAATTCTTTTAGTGAATTTACAAAAAGACGTTTAAACGAAAGATGGAATAATATTCCGATATTATTAGCATGTTAATTTCTTTTAATGTAACTTAATCCATGCCTGAATTATCAGATTTGCTTTCTGACTCAACGCGCGGTGCATCACTCATCTATCGTGATGCTCTTGCTCATTTCTCCACTCTGCCCGATGAACGGCTCATTTCAGAGACACTAGCCGGGGCACAACTTCTTCAAGCCCGTTTTCCGATCATGGGATTGTTTCATCATCTATGGAATGAAGTATCTCGAGTCCATGAAATTGGACGAATGCGATTGCTTTTGAAAACACTAATTGATGATCTCACTTCAGATGAGAAAGCGCTGAGAAAGCTCGGTAAAACTGTTTTACCGAAGAAATCAGTTATTCTTACGATCAGCTATTCAAACATGGTACGAGATCTCCTACTCGGACGAGTTCAAACACAAAAAGAAACTGTCGTTTACTGCTATCGATCTGCACCTTCTAATGAAGGTGAGATCCTTGCTCAGTCTCTGAACAATAACGGCATTCCTGCGCAAGTGATCTCTGACCAAGCATCCATACCGGCAGATACTACGCATATCCTTATCGGGACCGATTTGCTGACCGATACGTTTTTTATCAATAAAAAAGGGACGTCAGATCTGATTTCATTGGCACAAACGAATCAGATTCCGATTCGAATTGTAACAACAACACAGCGGTATATTCCGGGTTTCCCGTTAGATCCGCTGCTGGACCCGATTTTTGAAATCGTACCTTACTCTCCTTCAATCGAGATTATTACCGAAAAAGGGATTATCACTCCGGATAATCTGCATTCAATTCTTAGCTGAATGCTTTGGTTATAGTTTACTTATAATTCCTTATCAAACTGAATCCAAGCCGGAAGCGGTTTAAATCCAAGTTTTAAATTCAGCGTATACATCGGATTATTTTCTTCATTATCCGTAATGATCGTTTTTATTCCTAACTGTTTGGCTTTTTCAATACAGAGAGCTTTCAATAGAGTGGCCAATCCTTTTCGTCGATGAGAACGGACAATTCCGGTGATGGATGTTGCCATCTTTTTGGGATCAGCCAGCATATGCTTAATACAGGTCATACCGACGATCTTCTCATTTTTAATTGCCAATAAATATGTGTTCGGATTAAATCGTTTCGGCTCGAATACTTCTTTTTCCCATTGCTCATATTTTGGATGGGTCGGCGGATCAACCGAAGGAATATCATCATTTATTTCACAGTCTGTTTTGTATAATGTCCGTTTCCAATCGGGAATTCTGTTTTCTACATCATTCAAATTAATGATCTCAATGCCTTCTTCTTCTATTTTCTTAATCAACATAGAAAATGGTTGAAATTCAAATGATTGGACATCTAATTCAGAATCAGGAAAACGCATCATTTCTTTGAAATTGCGCTTTTTGGCAAAACGTATCCCGTCTTTTTGATCTTCGCGTGAAAAAGTCGATAATTTGATTATGTTTCTATCGTTCAATTCATGGAGAAAACGATCAAACAATAATGTCCCGCCGCCCATATTTCTAAAGTCAGGATGAACGATTATATGAAAATAGTATCCCCCTTCAACG
The DNA here is from genome assembly GCA_964422145.1 of uncultured bacterium. Classification (GTDB taxonomy): domain Bacteria; phylum Fidelibacterota; class Marinisomatia; order Marinisomatales; family JACNKV01; genus JACNKV01. The sequence continues at coordinate 25,481 of CAYQZV010000008.1, forward strand.
TATGACCATGAGCGTTCACCAAATTGGCAGTATCCTGCAAATTGAGTACCCTTTTCTAAAACAAGCTTTTGTTGTAAATATTTTTTATCTCGATGCTTATCCTGATACTGAAGTTCATCACCCGTCACCGGACGATTAGGAAAAACCAACGATTCAAGATGAGCAATGTTTTGATAATCTTTGTCATCACAACGGAACTTTCGAATGGTAAATATATTTTGCATTGCTAATTTTTCAGCAGGGATTTCCCATCCGCTTTTTCAGGGGTGACGTTCAAAATATCCGCAACGGTCGGAGCAATATCAACAGATGCGGCTGACCTATAATCCGTCTTACTTTTAGAGTTTGCATGACTAATGATGAGCGGTACGTGTGAATCATAATCGTACGGCGTACCGTGTCCTGTACCGTAAGGACTTCGGTTTTGCCAATACGGTTTATACAAAACAAGTATGTCGGGACTATTGAATTGGTGATAAGAGTTTTTCAGTCTTCTCAATATTTCGTTGTCTGGATCTGCCGATTCTATCTCTTCATTTGTAAATACACTCGCTACACCATCTATTTTCATTAAATGATCTATAAAGATTTCATCAAGAGTGGACGAGTCGATCTTATATTCGTTCAATTGATTTAGATCGTAGTAAATATTAGAGCCGTATTTTGTCACAAGATCAGCATAGCCGTACTTTTCCTCAATATACGCCAAAACAGTCTCGTAAGCTTTGTTTCGTTCATCACGGTTGACTCTCCCTGCAGAAATTCCTTTTGCGGTTAGATGTTCCGGCAATGGACTCCCGCCGTGATCCGCGGTCAAAATGTAAACGACATCGTTTTCAGAAATATGTTGATGTATGAACGAGATAAAATCACCTAAATATTGATCGATCTTGATCAAGTTATCCATACCTTCGTGAGAATACGGTCCGTAATAATGATGAATGGCATCCGTTCCTGACAGCCCGACAAATAGATAATCAGGATGATCATCCCTTCCGAGTTTTTCGTTTTTAAATACGGCTTTTGCCAATTGAATTGTCGCTCGTTCCATCCACGGAAAATCAAAGAACTTACCAAGGATATCGCTGTCACTCAGATTATTATCAAAACCGATCGGGAATACGGGAGAATATGTATCGCTTTGATAACGATCCGTTTCACCGTAAAAATCATCTTTGTGCGCATACTCGTCGTAAATTTCAGGTGAGAGTGATCGTGTCCAGATAGAGTCTCGATAAGTGTTGATATGGAGATTGTCGTTAAAATGTATGAGCCAATCAGGGATTGTGTCTGCATAATAGTCTGATGTAATAAACGATCCCTGCCAGTTATAATAGAGAGCAAGATCAGCGTTCTTTCCTCCCATAAACACCGCAGGGCGTTCTTTACCGGCGACCGAATACACTTTAGATTCGGGATCCTTCTTCTTGATCCAATCCCCTAATCCGGTCGTATTGATATTTCGATAGGAAAAACCTTCTCCCTCATAAAACACCGCCTTTGCATCGTGATCTTCCACACAGTAAACGGATCGTTTTTGATCGCGATTCCACCATGAGTTCCCGACGATTCCTACAGGCCCGGGGTGCTGCCCAGATCCTAAAACAAAATGTCCTGGACCGGTAGATGTGTTTCCATGCTCATGATGAATATTTTCAAACTGGACTCCGTGATCGATCAGCCATTTAAATCCGCCGGTATACAAATCTTTATACTGTTCAAACGTATCATAGCTTAAATGGTCAACCGCGATATAAACGACTAATTTTGGAGTTGGTTTTTTGGTGTACTGACAGAATCCTGCAATAATTACGATCAGCCCTAAAACAATAATATATTTTTTCACCCGATGACTTTTAAAAACCTTCTTTTTCCGACTTTCATAATTACTTCACCGCAACCGGTTTGAATCTGAGCAAATTCATCTTTCACAGCATTCCCGTCCAGTTTTACAGCATTTTGCTTAATTAAACGGCGTCCTTCACCTTTGCTTTTAACTAAACCAGCTTCAAACAGGATATCCAGTACTTTCATATCTTCAGTAAGTTGAAATTCATCCATATCGTCAGGAATATCCTTTTTCACAAACACAGTATCAAAATGTTCCTGTGCTTTCAAAGCCGTATCCTGGTCGTAATATAAAGCCACAATCTCTCTGGCTAACCAACGTTTAATATCACGCGGATTGATGTTGTTATCTTTTAGCTGTTTCTGCACTTCTAACATGGTGGATTCTTCCACATCGGCACCTAACAAGAAATATTTCTCGATCATATCGTCTGATATAGAAAGTGTTTTACCGTAGATATCTTCAGGAGAATCGTTCAAACCGATATGATTTCCATAGGATTTGGACATTTTTTCAACACCGTCTGTTCCTTCTAGTAATGGAAGTGTAATGATGATTTGCGGTGATTGATTCCATTCTCTCTGCAGATCCCTTCCGACTAATAAATTGAATTTTTGATCTGTCCCGCCTAGCTCAATGTCAGATTTCAATTCAACTGAATCCATTCCTTGCGCCAAAGGGTATAAGAATTCATGGATAGAAATCGGTATTTCTGATTTATATCGTTTCGAGAAATCATCACGTTCCAGCATGCGTGCAACCGTATATTTACTGGCCAATATAATAACATCGTTGAAGTTCATTTGATTAAGCCAACTGGAATTATATACAATCTTAAGTTTATTAATATCAAGTATTGCTTTTGCCTGTTCTACATAACTTTCAGCATTCTTCTTTGCGTCTTCAAGTGTCAGTTGAGGGCGCGTCTTATTTCGACCGGAAGGATCACCGATCATCGCCGTAAAATCACCGATAACCAACACAGCCTGATGACCTAAATCCTGGAAATGTCTCAGCTTTCGCAACACCACTCCGTGTCCGATATGCAGGTCAGGTCGGCTCGGATCGCAGCCAAGCTTGACAACGAGCGGTATATCTGTTTCTCTGGATTTTTCCAGTTTCTCTTTTAATTCTTCTAAAGGGAGTATTTCTTCAGCTCCCCTGCTGATCAATTTTAATTGTTCTTTAACGGATTTAAAACCCATCAGTAGTTCCTCATCTCTCTTGCGGTTTCTCGGTGAATATCTTTCTGCTTTAAGGCTTCTTTTTTATCGTATGTCTTTTTTCCTTTTGCCAAAGCAATTTCTACTTTGATCCAGCTTCCCTTAAAATACATTTTTAACGGAACGATGGTTAATCCTTTTTCAGCAGTATGTTGATTAAGCTTTCTAATTTCATTGCGATTCAAAAGCAATTTTCTATCCCGTGTCGGTTCATGTCCCTGGTAGCCTGTATGCGAATAAGGGCTGATGTGCGCATTAACAAGATAAGCTTCATTTTTGCGAATAATGACGTAGGCATCTTTTAAATTTCCTTTCCCTTCGCGAAGACTTTTTACTTCACTTCCGGTTAATTCAATGCCTGCTTCATATTTATCCAGAATATGAAACTCATGGAATGCTTTACGATTTTTGGATATAATATTGTCTTTCATCCTAGAATAACTTAAGCAAAAAATTACACTTCATTGTTGAGGTAATTCAAGTTTAATCATTGCTAATTGAATCAACGATACAGTAATTTCACTCCTTGTTTTTAAGCCCGGGTGGTGAAATTGGTAGACACGCTAGGTTCAGGGTCTAGTGGCAGCAATGTCGTGCTGGTTCGAGTCCAGTCCCGGGCACTTCTTTTTTAGCGTATTATTTCAACCAAAAATGACTATTTGATCAATAGCATTTTTCTCGTTTCAACGGATGATCCCTTCACCAGCTGATACAAATAAATCCCGGAACTATATCGGCTTCCATCCCATTTGAGTGAATACATACCTGCGGCATGGTTTTCATTGATCAAAATATCTAATTCATTTCCATTGAGATCAAACACTTTTAACTGAATATGTTCTTCTGCATACACCTTATATTCAATCGTTGTGCTTGGATTAAACGGATTTGGATAATTTTGGCGTAATGAGAATTCCGACGGAATAAATTGATCTGCGACAGTTGGGTCAGTTGATAATGCATCCGAGTTATAGATTGAAAATTCACCATTCGTAGCCCAAACCATATCCATCGGATTTTCAATATTCAGCATTAATCCGGTAAACGTTCCTACAATTTCTGTTTCGTTTATTTCATCGATGGTGATCGTCCCGGTTCCGCTGACATAAATCTTATCAGCTTCAATGTCTTCAAATGATGTTAAAGAATCCAAATCGATCATCCCGTTAATGCCGACACCAAATCCAAACAGAGCGGTTAAATTCATCGGGTCTACCGCATAACTTCCAGTTGTTAACTCACCCGGCTGATGCAAAAATACCAAACCGGCGTTCACACTATCTATCGAAATTGCTTCAATGCCTGAAAATACGGCGATGACAGAGTCATTATACATCGTATGGAACCCAACTGCACCTTCAGTTGGAAATGTGGCAGAATCGGGGATTCCTTCAACATAAAACGAACCGCTCATATTCGTTCCGCTGTAATCAAAGCCAAAAGAACCATCATCTAAATCTGTTCTTGATAAATTTGTTGGGATTATTGAATTGAAATCTCCAATTGCAAATATCAATCCGGTGAACACGGCAAATAGTAAAATATACTTTGTTATCGATTTTATGGACATATTTTTATCTCAACGAGTTATTTCTGATGTAAAAAGCCGATTTCAATTTGGTCATTGTCGTACATTTAATGTGTGATCAGGCTCACAAACGCCATTACTTTTTCTGAAACACAAATGATATTAATCTCGGAGTCTGATCACGCTGATTCTCATCAAACCACTCATCCATTTTTACTAACGTAAAACCACATTTTAGAGCGCCGGACACATAATCCGTAGTATGATGAATAAATGCAGTAATTTCGATTTCTTCTCCGGTACCCGACGTATATCTGGCTTTTTTGCCTTCGTACTGTCTAAACGGATGATATTCACAGACAAAGAACAAACCATCGGGCTGAAGTTTTTGATAGGCTTGAAAGAATATCGGGTCTAATTCCTTGATATGCTCTAAGGTTAAACTGCTCGTTACTAAATCAAAATAATTATCTTCAACATCCCAGAGATGATTAAGATCGCCCTTCTGAAATGTAACGTTTTCAGATTGAATTTTCGTTCGGGCAATTTTGAGCATTTCTTCGGATACATCGAGTCCGACGACCTTTTCCGCATGCTGAACAAGCCATTTTGTGTTTTTACCCGTACCGCATCCTAATTCCAAAACACGACGAAACGAATATTGCGATAAAATATCTATCGTAATTTTCTGATCAAAATCACGTGTTTTATTATCAGTCGAATCATAGGTCTGCGCCCATTCATCGTAGGATGTTTCAACGTTTTTCATTTTATAACGTTAATGCAAATGATTTGACCAACATCCCCGGACAGGTTGTACCGCCGAGCTGTCTGCCGTCGTACGTCTCAACTTCCGGGATAAATCTTGATTCGCTTCCAACTTCTTCTAACTCTGATCCGAAGAATCGATATAACGTGTCATCAAACCGCATGGTTTCAATCGGGGCTACGATTTGTCCATCTTCGACCCAAAAACAGGCGTATCGTGTTAAACCGGTAATCCTGCCGCCGGTATTATCACTCCAGTTCAAATAATGCAGGTTAGATAAATACAGTCCTGTTCCTAATTTGGCAAGGACATCCTTTTCGCTCAGTGTGCCAGTTCCCATGACCGGTGAACGCATGTATTCACCGCCTGATGCAAAATTACTCGTCTTTTTATATTCTTTCTCTGAACGAGAGCTGACGAGCGTGTTTGTCAGTTCGCCGTTGGTGAAGAGTGGAATATACTCAGGAGCTATTTGACCAATTTCATTAAATCGCGGAACCATTCCATTGGAAAAATCTTCGGATAAATTGAATTTGGACGATAGTGTTATTCCTTCTTTTCGCATTTTCAATAATGCACTGTTTCCTTGCTGGATGGATGCTTCACTCAACCCGTTCCAGTTTAGCATTCCAACAAGATCAGCCACAGCAGACGGTGCAAACCATGTTCTATATTCACCCGGTTTCAATTTCTTTACCGGTAGATTCATCAACTCAAGTTTCGTTTTAGAATCATGGACATTCGCTTCGTACGCTTTCTGATTCCAATCCGTACCGGCATAAGTCCCTTTAACCATTTTGTGATCCGGCGTAACGATGGAATAGTCCAATGAGAATGTATCAGTTTCAAACCAGTGCTTTTGTCCGGTTGAATTTGCATTACCTCTACAGATTTTACCCGATGCATAAATTCCGACGAGGTCTGCGCCATCCATGGAAGGCAAAAGAGCATCCACAGCTTGAGATTCGTTCAATCCATTCCCCGAGCGAACTTCGTGACTTGAACCGGCATTTTCAGGCAACACAATAAACGGATCTTCCGGTAGTTGTACAACTTCATCTCGCATACGTTTTAATTCGGATAATGCTTCAGCCTGAAAAGAATCAAATGGTTCTTTGACGGTGATACTACCGTGGCAGATACGCTGGTTTGAAATCAACTCCAGTGAGATATCCGCATCGTTGACCAATCCAGTCTGACGGACTTTTGCATTATTGACTCTAATAAACTGACTATTTTCACCGCCGAAACTAACCGTCAACAATTCATCCGGTGTTAGCTCAGAAAAGAGGACGTCACAAATGTGATTAAATACTGTTTCACTATAACCATTGTTAGACATGTTACTGTTCTCCAATTTCTAATTTTTCATTGATCTGATAATACTTATGCACCGCCAAAAACTTCGACGTTGTCAAAATAAGCAACCGGACTTGCATGCCCGACACGAATGGCCTGATTAGGCTCACCTTTACCGCAATACGGCGTGCCAAAACATTGGAACGTATCCTCATTCCCGACCATTTTTAAGCTGTTCCAAAACGGATTGGTTATTCCACGATAGTTTGGATTTTTCACGGTTTTAGTCATCTTTCCGTTTTCGATCAATTTACCGTATTCGCATCCGAACTGGAATTTATTCCGGTAATCATCGATGGACCATGAACGATTACTTTCCATATAAACACCGTAATCAATAGAAGAGATGATCTTATCGAAGGATGAATCACCTGGTTCAAGGTTTAGATTCGCCATTCTATCGATCGGAGCGCGATTCCACATACTGGCACGGAAATTTGCCACGCCCGGAAGTTCAGACCTCAGCTGGCTTTCTTTTCCACCAAGCCCACGGACTAAAATCCCGTCTTTCACAATAAATTCTTTAGCTGCTTTCAACCCGCCGTCATCAAAATTATACGATGCAAATTCACCGGAAACTGTCGGATCAAATGTGACATTCATGATATCAGAACCATATTTCAAATTTCCGAAATCTTCGGGTTTCACAAAACTCCACCCGGCGTAATTTCGTTCATCTCCCAAAATGCGATCGATCTCGGTAGCATGTCCGATGCTCTCATGAATTTGCAGCATCATTTGATCAGGTGCCAATACTAGTCCCATCGTTCCGGTCGGACAATCATCAGCTGTTAAAAGTTCCACAGATTCTAATCCGATTTTTCGTGCTTGTTCGAGGATTTGATCTCGGTCAAAAACTTCCATTCCCTGTTGATGACTGTATCCGCGCATCCCGCCGTGAGAACGAGTCTGGACAATGGTTCCATCCTGAGCCGTGGATTGCATATCAAAGGTAACCAGAACAAAATTCTGCTTGATATCACTTCCATTCGAACTGACGAATCGATGGTCAGATTCAACGATCCGCGCCAGCGAGTTAACACTGATCACTTTTTCCGAAACTTTTAATGCGGAATTGATTTTGATCAGCAGCTCATTCAACTCACCCGGTGATAGAGAATCCACTGATTTTAATACCGGTGATTGATATACCCCGACATTTTTCGGGCGTGCAGTTTCATCAAAATGGTAAATCGCATATTTGGAAGCCGCCTTCGCCTGTTCATATGCATTTTTCGCTGCTTCATTGATACCGGCTGCATCAAGTTTGTTAGTCGCCGCGTATCCAAATTGTCCGTGAGTTAATACCTCAACCATGACACCGTTGGACTTTTCCCGTGCATTTGCCTGCGGTTTTCCATCTCTGACATAACGGGTTGTCGTTGCTTCTTGAACTTCGCGAAGCCCTACCCAATCAGCGGGGACATCAATCGAAGCTAATAAAGATTTCAAATCAATCGTATTCATAGTATTTCCTGTGTTCAAATCTATTAAGTTTCTTATACATCGAGTTGCTTGAATTTGTTCGGATCTTTTCTTATCGCATCCGTGACTTTAACAAATGCATCAATCACATCTTGTGTATCTTTTTCATTTCCCAGTAGATGATTTTGTTTCAGCCAAACCGACTCTTCATTACATAATCTTTCCGTCACGGGCATGTACAATTTTTTGTAATCGCAGTTCGCCAGCCATGGATATTCATCCGCATTGGTGATGAATAAATTCTCTTTATACAATGGAACGTATCCTCGGTATGTATAGACGCCTTCAGCCTGCATGGATTTAAAGAAAGCTTCCCGCGGAACACCGTCAAACGCATCTTGATTGTACCGGCTTAAATAGATATGATTCGCAGACATGGTTACTTCGTTCGGCATGACCAAAGGTGTAATCCCTTCGATACCGTTTAAAGCTGAATCGATCTTCATTCGATTAGCGTGCCGTAACGCAACATCTTCATCGATCGAATCCAACTGAGCTTCTAACATTGCCGCTGCCAGTGCCGGTAAACGGAAATTACCGCCTAAATGCTGATGCTCATACCATTGTCCGCCTTTTACGCGGCCGCAGTTATGATAAGAAAAACATGCATTTGCGAATTCTTCATCATCGGTGACAATCGCCCCGCCTTCTCCGGCTGTCATATTTTTAGAGGTTTGGAAGCTGAAAATTCCGCCTAATCCGATTGCCCCGACTTTCCGGTCATTCCAGCTGGCTCCATGAGCCTGCGCTGCATCTTCAATGACAATGAGATTGTTTTTATTTGCGATAGCCATGATCGCATCCATGTTTGCCGGATTCCCTGCGATGTGTACCGGAATGATCGCTTTTGTTTTGGGTGTGATCACCGATTCGATCATTGTCGGATCCATATTAAATGTATATTCTTCTACATCGACGAATACCGGTACGGCATTTGCCATCATCACAGCGGAAGCCGTTGCGATGAATGTATACGAGGGTACTATCACTTCATCTCCTGCTTGAATACCGGCAGCTTTAAGTGCGACCCAAATTGCCGTGGTTCCCGAACTGGTGGATATACAATATTTTGCATCCTGATATTCAGCAAATTTTTCATTAAAACGGGTAACGGCTGTACTTCCGACACCCCAGGATTCATTTTCAAACGTATGGATTAAACGTTTTTTAATGTGATCGGTTACACACGGCCACTGTGGAAATGGTGTGCTACGAATTGGTTGTCCGCCAAAAATCGCCAAATCACTCATAAGATTGTCCTTTTTATCGTTAAAATTCTAACGTCAAAGTTAATTTGTTTTTGGTTTCTCACTCAATCCTTTTTCAAATTAATACACGTTATATTTATTTTATTTTAAGGGCATAAATGCACACTGTGCGTAATTATGACAGCTCATTCTGTCATAATTATAAACTAAACTGCCATATTTACATACTTCATTGCATTAATAACTGATTTCTTGTTTTGGCACAGGGATTGTGACCATCCTTGCAGAAATATTTAAAATAAGTCAATGAAAGGAAATAACATGACATTAGTAAAAATAAACCCAAGACGCAATTATCTCTCACCATGGTCACATTGGGATCATCTCTTCCGTGATGTATTTAACAAAGATGATTTCTATCCCAATTCTAACTGGACGCCGGCGGTGGATATCCGTGAAGACAGTACGTCTTTCTCAATGCAAGTTGATCTTCCGGGAATCAGTAAGAAAGATATCCGGGTCAACATAAAAGATGGTGTACTGACAATCACCGGAGAACGTTCTTTCGATAATAAAGACAAAGATGATACCTACTATCGCTCCGAACGAGGATACGGTAAGTTTAATCGCTGTTTTCGATTACCTGAAGAAATCATCGAGGATAATATTTCTGCTTCTTTCAAAAATGGAGTCTTAAATATCACTGTTCCAAAAGCAGAAGAAATACCTGCAAAAGAGTTAGATATTAAAGTGGCTTAATTATCTGACTCCTTTTTTGCTGTTGGGAGGGCTGGATCTTCGGATTCAGCCCTTTTTATTTTTACTGAAACCTAATCAACATAATCAGTAATTTTAACAAAGATATTAACAAACTGAATTGAATTTATGATCTATCAATCCATTACAGACACCATCGGGAACACTCCGATCGTCAAACTCAATAATATCGGTAAAGATTATAGTTTTAATCTTTATGCGAAATGCGAATTTTTAAACGCAGGCGGTTCATTAAAAGACCGGATCGGTGTCCGTATGATCGAGAATGCAGAAAAATCAGGTCGGATCAAATCGGGAGACACACTCATTGAACCGTCATCCGGGAATACCGGGATCGGAATGGCATTAGCTGCTGCTGTAAAAGGGTATCGTCTCATCATCACAATGCCGGAAAAAATGAGTATGGAAAAGGAAGTCCTTCTAAAAGCCTTGGGAGCAGAGATCGTCCGGACACCAACCGAAGCAGCACATGATGATCCTGACAGTTTAATGGAAGTTGCCAAACGCCTGAACCAAGAAATTCCTAATTCACATATCTTGGATCAATATGTCAATCCGGATAACCCCGATGCACATTTTCACGGAACAGCTGAAGAGATTTTAAACGATTTCGGTACAAACCTTGACATGGTTGTGATCGGTACAGGAACGGGCGGGACCATTACCGGAGTCGCAAAACGCTTAAAACAAGAGATTCCTGATATTCAGATCGTAGGTGTTGATCCGTATGGATCCATCCTTGGAGGTGGAACTGAAGTTTCATCCTATTTTGTTGAAGGGATCGGGTATGACTTCTTCCCAGATGTATTGGATAACTCCCTTGTCGACCATTACGTTAAAGTGAATGATGAAGATTCATTTAAAATGGCACGGCGATTAATAAACGAGGAAGGATTATTGGTCGGCGGTTCAAGCGGTTCCGTCGTCTGGGCAGCACTGCAAATGGTTGAAATGTTAAAGCCGGGAGATAATGTTTTGACGATCCTTCCCGATAATGTCAGGAATTATTTATCCAAATTTATCAATGATGATTGGATGGCAGAAAAAGGATTTACGGTTTAGAATTACTTCTGTTTTTTCTTTTTCGCTAAGGCGATTACATCTTTCGCAAGATTCTCACTAATACCGATTTTTTCCCTTAACGAATCCGAAGGCTGTTCTGCAATGGTTTTAATGTCCGGAAATTCAGTCAGTAACTTTTTAATCCGTACTTTTCCCATTCCCGGGATCTGTGAAAAAATGGATTCCTGAACGCTTTTATTTCTTTTCTGCCACTGAAACGTGATGGCAAAACGATGAGCTTCATCACGGATTCTCCTCAATAGAATCAGTCCGGCTGATTGTTTGGCAATTGAATGAGGATCAGAAGAACCCGGCAAAAATACTTCCTCTAATTTCTTCGCCAACCCGATGATGGATAAATAATTTATATTTAATTTTCCTAGCGCATCAATTGCAGAAGATAATTGCCCTTTACCCCCGTCGATTAGAATTAAATCGGGTAAGGCCTGTCCTTCGTCCAACACGCGTTTATATCGGCGGTATACCACCTCATTCATCGATGCAAAATCATCAATACCGTCCACGGATTTGATTTTGTACTTCCGATACTCTTTCTTTTTCGGTTTCCCGTCGATAAAGCATACCATCGATGCAACAGTGTTTGTTCCGCCGAGATGGGATATATCAAACGCTTCAATCCTCCGAGGAGGTATGTTCAATTGCAAATCTTCCTGCAGCCGATTCACTGAATTCGGAACATATTCTTTTCGCTTTTTCTTTTCCAAAATCCATTCGCCCAACAATAACTTTGCATTTTGATAAGCAATCCGCACTTCTTTGGCTTTCTCACCACGCTGCGGATACAAAAACTGTACACTTCCCTTTCGTTTCTGCTTCAGCCACTGGATCAATTTATCCTCTGAATTGGGCTGATACGGTAAAGCAATATCCTTGGGGATGAAATCACCCTCGAGATAAAACTGACTGATTACCATTCGCAACAATTCGGGATCATCTTCGTCGCCATTAAACGATATTTTTTCACGGCTGAACAGTCTTCCCTGACGGATCCGAACAATGACTACGATCCCGAATGAATCTTCTCTTGCTACGGCAAACACATCTCGATCTTCAAAGTTGGGTGTGACTTTACGTTGTTTTTCCCTAAATGCGATTACGGCATCTAATTGGTCCCTATATCGTCCGGCATCTTCGAATCGAAGGCTTTCAGATGCTTTTTTCATATTTGCTCTGAGAATGTCTTCAGTCTCTTTCGTTTTACCGTGTAAAAACTGAATGACACGATTCACCATTTGATTATAGTCATCCCGGGATGTTAATCCCTGGCATGGACCATCGCATTTCTTGATGTGGTAGTCAAGACAGAGACTGATCTTTTTATCATCGACAATTGCGTCATCCATGTAATGCGTGCATGAGCGGATCTGGAAAATCTGATGGACGGCCTTTAAACTGTATCTCAATCGGTTGACATCGGTGTATGGACCGAAATATTTCGAACCGTCTTTGATGATATCCCGTGTGAGAAACACTCGCGGATACGGTTCATTGGTGATTCGAATAAACGGATACGACTTATCATCCTTCAGATCGATATTGTATTTCGGTTTGTGCATTTTAATGAGGTTTGCTTCCGTAAACAATGCTTCCACCTCACTGGCAACGACGATCCATTCCAGATCCGCGATCCGTTTGATCATGGATTGATTCTTCGGAGTTTGATATTTATTTTTCTGAAAATATGATCGGACACGATTCCGCAAGTGTTTTGCCTTACCGATATAGATAATTTTTCCCTCTATATTTCGAAAGAGATATACGCCCGGTTTGGTCGGGACTTGAGTTAATTTTGCAGAAATATCCATATTCTCACTCGAAAGTTGAGAAGAATCAGTTAAAAAAGAAAATAGATTTATGTTATAAAATAAAAACGCAGGACGTTCATCCTGCGTTTAATGAGCGGGAGACGAGGTTTCCCGATTCATCGGGACGACAACCACTATTCTCATGCTTTTATTAATTTTTCTATCATCTTCCTGCTCTTCCATCGTTTGATCTCATATTCACGTTTTAATGCTTCAGAGCGTGTTGGATACTCTTCAAAAAAACATAGATTCCATGGAATTCCTGCTTTCGTTGAGCGTGTTGTTCCGGAATTATGATGTTCTACTCGCAATTCGATATTGCTTGTACTTCCAATGTAAAATCGATCTTTTGGTTTTGAATAAATGATATAAGTATAAAACATGATTGAAAAATGAGCGGGAGACGAGGTTTCCCGATTCATCGGGACGACAACCACTATTCTCATGCTTTTATTAATTTTTCTATCATCTTCCTGCTCTTCCATCGTTTGATCTCATATTCACGTTTTAATGCTTCAGAGCGTGTTGGATACTCTTCAAAAAAACATAGATTCCATGGAATTCCTGCTTTCGTTGAGCGTGTTGTTCCGGAATTATGATGTTCTACTCGCAATTCGATATTGCTTGTACTTCCAATGTAAAATCGATCTTTTGGTTTTGAATAAATGATATAAGTATAAAACATGATTGAAAAATGAGCGGGAGACGAGGTTCGAACTCGCGACAACCACGTTGGCAACGTGGAGCTCTACCACTGAGCTACTCCCGCATGACTTAAAAAAGCGATGCGAATTTACTGGTTTCATCCTATCGAATTCAACGTGAATTCGCACTCTTTCGCGGAGAGGGAGGGATTCGAACCCTCGAAGGAGTTCATCACCCCTTACTCACTTAGCAGGCGAGCGCCTTCAGCCACTCGGCCACCTCTCCAAAATCCTTTAAAAAATCGGGTTCGAAATTAGTGTTGTTTCTGTCAAACTCCAAACAAATTGAATCGGAGTTTTAACCAATTTCGAAATATTTTATTTTCCGAAAATAAATAACCGCAGATAAACCTGCGTAAAATATATCTTCTACGACCTTACCCATACCGACCATTTCACCTTCTTTTAACCCGCATCCGCATTCGATATTATACCCACGCAAAATCGCTGTTGATATCGCAAAGATGAAAAACATCATCATTCCAAAGGAAAGAAACGAAGCTCCTTCCAAATAGAATCCGGCGATAAGGACAAGCCCGACGATCAATTCAATCCATGGTAATAGGACGGCAACGGTGTTTTCAAGACCAAACGGCAGCATGTGATAATTCGCAATAGCTTTTGCAAATTCACCGGGATTGACAATTTTGTCAACACTGGCATAGATCAAAATCCCGCCGACAATTAATCTAGCCGCCAAAAGGATGAATTTCGATCTGAGAATCTGATTCATTTCTCAACCTCATAACCGAAGACAACCCATTCTTCCCAGCCGTCTAAAAATACTTTCACATTCGTAAAGCCGTAGTCGATCAAATCGTAAGCCAATTCTTCGCTGGAGCCGCAATCATCTCCGTCACAGTAAGTAACGATCATATCTCCCCTGGCTTGAAGAGAATCAATGGTAAACACCAATTTTTGAAAATGATCACTGAGCAATGCTCCCGGAATGTGGCCTTCTTGGTAATAATCTATTTCCCTGGCATCAACAAATAAAACACCTTCATTATATAAAGTTTTTGCCAACTCGATTGAAATGTATTCGAGATCAGAAGATTGTTCTACGGTTAGATCATCTTTTGTTTGAATAACTTCAACTTCTTCTGCGATATAAGGAATACCGTATGGATTGAACGCTTGAAATGTTACCGCCAGCACGATGGAAACGGCAAGAAGAACGCATGACTGAAACAGTGTTTGTTTCATCAACTATTTAGGGCGTTTCACCGGAAGTTTAGGCGGACGTTTCTTTGCAGACGATTTATTCTTATTATTCGCCGGTCCGCCACGTTTCACATATTCTTCTAATGACTTTTTGACAAATTTGAGCATCTCATCATCTTCGCCCACATTTTTATTCATCGAAACACTTTTATAAGCACTTCTGTTTGGGACCAACTTAATCGATGTTTCAGTATCAAATTTTTCTTTTTGAATGTCTTGAATCTGCTTGAGCTTAGCTGGCTTATCAGCATAAAGCTCTTCCATCGTTTTATCCGGATCCATCTTTTGGTAATTTTCTAATCTCCGTCCCATCGTTTCTATTTTTTTCGCCATTTTGGTGACATCGACAATCGGCGAGTCAACATCAGCGATTGTCAGATCAACAACGCTGAGATATTTCCCCTGTTTATTAGACGTGAATAAAAACGGAGTTGCTTCCCTCATATCTTTATCATGGACTTTCGACAAATCGCGGCTTAAGAAAATATAATCTGCTTTAGGGAATTCTTTGATGACTTTAGCACGATCTCTTCGATCAGCAGTAACGAGCATGATGATAATATCGGCTTTCTCTTTCAGTTCGTTTATATAGGTATTCCCTGCTGTAAAATAATCCGTTACACGTACATCTTTTTCAGTCGGTGGAAGGAATTTCGTCACCCCGATCACACCTACCGTAAACGGTGCTTTTTCAAGCAATACATAGGGATCGAAACACAACTCACCGGTTGCATTGTCAATGATGTTCGCTGAAATGAACGGAATGGATGTAGAATCTTCCAAAGATCTTAAAAAGGGTAATCCCGCTGCAAAGTCCTTTGAACCGATGTTAATGACATCACAGCCGATCATCTCATATCCTTCGAGTGTCTTTTCGGCTTTATATTTTTCAGCCGTCATCAGTTTTTCAGCGAATTGATCCTTGGAGAAAAACATTTCGCCTGCATCCAGAATCAGTGGTTCAATGCCCTTTTCTCTCAGTGATTTTATGTGAACAGCTTTTCTGGACAGCCCGCCCAGTTTATTGCTCTTTCATCCGCAGGTGTCGAGCTGACCGTTCACGTTTGCCGTCACAACAAGGGTCATGGAGCCTTGCGGACTCGGTTCTGTACATCCGTTGATGCTGAAAAAGCTAAGAAGTACAGTTGATATCAGTAATAGTTTAATCTTCATCATGTTTAAAATTATTATTATTTCCCGTTAGAATGAAACCCCTATCTGCAGATTATCCGCCGCTCTTTTTGGCAGGATATCCCTGTTGCTGCAGCACGGATAAAACCTTGTCTCTGAAATCACCTTGGATGCTGATCTCACCGTTTTTGACTGTTCCCCCCGTACTGCATGAGGTTTTTAATATTTTCGCTAATGATTTCATATCTTGATCTGAGCCGACAAAATCACGGATGACTGTTACGACCTTCCCTCCCCCTTTTCTTTCCAGCCAGATGCGTAATTTCTGTTGATTCGGGAGTAAGGTTTGAATATCCTCATCTTGCTCAGAATATTGAAAGTTCGGATCAGTAGAATAAACAACACCGCTTTTATTTCGGTTTTTTCTGCTCATGAGATAAATTCTACTCAGTCAGATCAATCTTCGTTCGGTTGACCCATGTTTTCAGATCATCGGATAAAAAGGCCTGACCATCGGATGTTATTGCTAAAAACTGCTGTTTAATGCCATCCGATCCCGGTAATAAAATCAGTGAAATAAAATCAGATCGTTTTGCGATTCGTGTCACAAAGACAAACTCATCGCCAACTGTGATCGGATTTTTATTGCGTAATTGAAACAGATTTCCTTCTGACGTCAGTACCGCAAAACCGATATCCGGCGGAGCGATACCAAACGTATAATGAACACCGTCGACAACCGTTTCAGGGATATCCTTTTCTTTTTTAGAGGACAACGTTTTTAATGCGGCGTCCAGTTTTTGAACCAGCTCAGGAGAAATTGACTTTCCCGGTGCTCCCGGGACGCCCTGCTCACCTTTTTCTCCCGGTTCACCGCGCTCTCCTCTCTCACCTTTTTGTCCGGATTCGCCTTGTGGTCCGGGCGATCCCTGCGGAACACATCCGGTGAGAAACAGTAACATAAGAACGGGTGTGAGAAGTTTGATCATCCTGCCGGAAATAAAAACGGTAATGCTCGGCTCCATGCCATTGACATGATGATGAGCAGCTCAGAAACGATGGCTCCGGAAAAAAAGAGGATGGCCTTTTTTAAATCCTTATTCTTGCTCGCGTTTATTTTGCCGAGTGCGTAGACCTGATTTGCAAACATTTTATAGGTCAGTTCATCATCGCTGAAAACTTCTTTAAAATATTTCGAATATTCATCTTCATCTTTGAACTGAGAAATACCGCCGAAAAATGTCGGATTCGTCAAAAACTGAAGTTCTTTATTCTCCCGGGAGACACCGGAACTTTTTCTCAATCTTGGCATCACCACCAAGACTAAATGGATAATGGCAAGAAACGCCGAAAGAAAGTAAATAATTACCATCAGAAAGGAAAACCAACCGAGTTGAATCTTTAAAAAATGGACAATGAAAAACACCATAAACACACCCAGAATGGATAAGAGCGTAAACGCTTTTTGATCCGTTCGCTGGATGATTTGCTGCTCACTCGATAAAACATGAAATATCGGTGCGATATTACTGCGGACTAAATTTGACGGATTATTCATTTAACTATCTTCCAATTAACCTCGTAATCTATACTTATTTCGCCTAATTATGAAATCCCGGATTGAAATTATTAGAGTTTGTACTCCATCGAAACAAACCAGTTTCGCGTGGCACCCGGCCAGTAATAGGCATGGTACCCATCCCACTCATATCCGTATCCGAATGTCGAATACAAGATATCGGTGAGATTATTGATTTTCATACGAACGATGAGGGATTTTGTTTCATATGATAATCCCAAATTCATTAAGGTATATGGATCAATCTTTCCAATATTCTCTTTATCCAAGAACTGCTCTCCGACATAACGAATATTGTAAAAAGTATTCAAATTACCGATAAGCTGATGATTCAGTGAAATATTCAATAATCCTTTCGGTGTAGCAGGAAGCGTATTGCCTTCTTCATCTCCGGAAACAAATGTGAAGTCATGATAACTTCCGTTGATATTCAATGACATATTTTTGCGAAGAACCCATGAAAAATCAAATTCTGCACCCTGATGAACCGTCGCATCTGCAGCATAATAATCATATTCGCCTTCTTGTTCAACATCGATATTTTTTAGCTGTTCATTCTCATAATCGATCCTATACAGATTCATCCCAAAATGCATTTTGTTTTTTTGATAGGTGAATCCGGTTTCAACATCGTGGATGACCTCCGCAGCTGCTTTCACAGGTTCACTCCAAACATCATCTGCGCTGATGATCTGATTATCAGCTGGTTCTTTTTGGGCGGTTCCGTAATTCGCAAACACAGACATGGTTTCATCCAGTTTGTAGATCAAACCCACTCTCGGATTTACAAACGGCCATTTCGCTGATAATTGATGCCCGAGAGCATGTCCTATCTTTTGCTGATCTAATGACCAGTCATGCTGCTGAAATTGAATATCTCCGACGAATTTGAGTTGCTCATTCACATCATAGGCCAAATGTGTAAATAAGGAGAGTGATTGTTTATATCCGGTATATTGATAATATCTGTACCAAACATTTCCGACAAACGTGTTGACGGCCTCATTTGAAAAATCTTTCACTTGACCGAAATGATCACCTTTGTAATATCTGAATTCACCGCCGATATCTAATCGGTAATTTTCTTTGTTGAGAGTCAATGCGGGAACGATACCAACATAAGCATTCAAAATCCATTTTCGTCTGAGCAAGTCTGTGTAAAGTTCCTTTTCCTCGTCATCCGTGTATTCATCTGCAACATCCAAATTATATGAATACCAATCCTGATCATACTTAAACACTTCATAATACCCTTCACCTGCGACTAAATATGCAGTATTTGTAAATGTCATCGAAGGAGAAATGGTGTATCGGATATTCAATGAGTAAATGAGCTGTAAGAAATCGTCTGTATAGGCTTTATACCCTTCTCTGCGTTTTTCACGATCATCGATATCGCTTGCATAAATTCCATCCCATGTGAGGTCGGTATTTTCATATCCGATCAATGCCCGGAATTGATTCGTCATTTTCTCTGTTCGGTGTTCTGCTCCGAATGAAAAACCTCGCTGGAAACTTTCGTGTTCATCACGATATCCGTCCGATTCTGTTTGTGAATAACGCGCCTTTAAACTCAAATTCTTGAATAGATTGCCTGAATTCATATCCAAACTATATTTCGACGTATTAAACGATCCGTGTCCGAGTTTCAGAGCAGCATAAGGTGAATCTGAGTGTATTTTTGTCGTCACATTGATCGACCCGCCGAATGCCGCCGAACCGTATAAACTATTCCCGATTCCCCGCTGGATCTGAACATCCTTGGCATCGCTGAGAATATCGGTGTGATCTACCCAATAGACCTGGTGGCTTTCATTATCGTTCAGAGGAACATTATCCATCATCACCGCAATTTTGCTTTGGTCAAATCCCCGAATCGACACATACGAATAGCCGGTACCGTTTCCGCTTTCGCTGTACGCATACACACCGGTTTCACCGGCAAGGATCATCGGAACATCTTCAACCGTGTACAGATCCGATATTTCTTCTTCGGTCAGATTTGAAAAGGCTACAGGCGTTACACCTGCAACTGCGCGCGTCGCACTGATAAATACTTCTTCCCCCTGCAGCACCTCAGATTTCAACGTGATGTTCAGTTCAGTCGTTTCCGGTGCAATCGTTAGGGTTTGATAGGCAATATGATGAAATGTAACAGACTCTCCAACCTTAATTTCTAAGGTAAACTTTCCTTCTGAGTTGGATGTGGTTCCGATGGTTCCGGAGCTGATATTCACTCCTGCGATCGGCTGATTTTCTTCATTCAGGACAGTCCCTGAAATGGAATGGGTTTGAGATACAGCGGCGCTGATCAATAAAATGGAAAGTAAAACGGATCTCATACGAATCTCCCTTCGCTGGTATTATCCAGAGCAGGTTCTAAGGGTTTGTTCTCAGCCGTCCCACCTGATTAAAGGACAGCACCCCGTAAAACAGGTTAGAATTTACAATTTATAATGCAATCATTACTAAATTTATCTCGTCGGATTCCTGAGATTACTCCCCGTATTTGTAAAAATGATTTAATTCCCGAAGAAATCAATGACGTCTTCAAATTTACTGGTTTCGGTTTTGTACATCTCAGTGTATTTACACCGTGTACAGGTTACGGTAATAAATTTTTTATTTTGGACATTAAAAAACTTCGTAAGTCCACCGCCGGTTGCGGCTAAGATATCTTCATCATAGCTCGTGTTTTTACATTTTGGGCATTCCCAACTTGATCGATTCATTTTTTCTCCTGTTTCTATATGTGTAAGGTTATATTCAGTTATTAAACAGTATCATTCCTATAAATATTGTTACAAATACAATTTTAAAAATGGTTGATATTCTTACTCTCGTTTGTATTCTCGAATTGACTTTTTCCTTATTTTTATAAACCCATATCAACATTTGAATGGATCCAACTAGTATAAAAGGATTCTGAATTTTCTTTTTTAAATGTGGAATCTGCCTACATAATTCTGTAAAGGTTTTTTGATCCAATATAATATCAACGGATGCTATGATAAATATTACAATAATTAATATAAAATCCATATTCATGATTTTTTCTCCTGAACAGTTTTAATTATACAAACTTAGTGCTAGGACTAATCCTATGATCAACAGCACAATTCCGGCGATGATGGATGTTTTTTGTTTCTTTTTTTCGGCAGGCGTTAAGGGGCGGATCAACCCAAGTGCTTCTTTTCGTTTTTCGACTCTTTGTCCGATGATGGATCCAATCCCTACACCAATGGCCGGACCCAAACCGAGTATACCGGGTTTTTCTAACAGAATTCCGATAGACACGACTACGATCGAGCAAATTAAAATGCTGATCCCTATCCATTTTGAAACAAAATATCCCTCGGGTAATTGATCATGTTGTGTTTTCATTTTTATCCTTTTCCTTTCATGATAGAGTGTACATTTTTCAGTCTTCGATCAGCCGTTTACTCAACACAATGACAGGATCGTCTTTATAGTCTAACCGCTTATAAAAACGGATCACATCGGTATTATCCTCTCGAACCATCAACTCAATTTTCGGGCAGCCGAGTTTTTTCAGCTCATTTTCCGCATGGATGATCAATGCTTTTGCAAATCCTCTTTTTTGGTATTTCACCTTCACCGCCAAATAGTAAATCCATCCTCGATGTCCGTCGTAGCCTGCCATGCAAGATGCAACAACCTCTCCATCGATCAATCCGATGTAAAACGTATTCGGATCTTCATCCATCTTACGCTGAATATCCTTTACCGGATCATTCCACGGACGGATCAGATCTATCTCCTGCCATAGTTCAACTACATCATCGGTGTGCGCGGGGGAAAATGGTTGAATATCCAATTTCATGACTTACGGTTAGAATGAATAACCTACAGCTAAAATCGGAAATAATTCCTCTTCGGGGATGTAATGAAATCCTGCTTTGATCAGTAATCCTTTTTTTCCGGCATATCGGTAATTTATGTTCAAGACGGTTCCCTCATATTCTGCCCCTTGAATATCCCAAATTCCTCCGCCCGCTTCAAAAATGTGACGTCCGTGTTTTATGTAAAACGAGATATCCGCTACGGGCATAAAAAGAATCCCTGCTTTGAGAAAGATGCCCGCATCTTCGGTTAAAGGGATCATCCGGTCGTAATTCAGGATGGGGATGATTATAAAGTTCTGTACATAGATTGAATTGAGTTTTTCGGGTTCAGGCTTTTGAACGTCCTGCGTGTATGCCGTAGAAAGTAAAAGGACAACGATGAATAGAAAGGTCTTTTTCATAAGGAAAAGTACAGTGAAATCTTCATCCAATCAATATGGGATTGTCAATGTGTTTTGGGTATTCATTAGGTTTTGTAATAACACACTATAGGATTAAATCTATACATTATTTCATCCTACAATCACATTATACACGATTTTATTTGTTTCAAGATCTATTTTTATAAATGGATTTGAACCAGGCAAGGGATTCTCATAAAAAGTAAAACTCATTACTGAAACATAAAGAGAATTTTTTAAAAGAGTAAAAGTAAACACGTTATTATTCAGTAATTCTTTTTTATCTACTCCAGTTAAATCAGAAATCAATTTAATCGCTAATACTACTTTTCCTTTATCTTCAAAAATCGGGTTCCACTGGTATTCAGGAGTTTTATTTTCTGATACATATTTAAACTGAGTGAGGTTTACCAAATTTATGTGATTAAAAAAGGAAATACTCGGTTGAATAATTGTATAGGTCATAGTCTCTGCGTTATGATTCAAAAAATGGATGTTTCGCTTTAAATCATCTTTAAAATATAAATTATACATTACGCTTTCTTCATTAGTAACGAAATGATATTCTTTTTCAAAATCTGATAATTGTTTGTCTGACCATGTGGTGAGTTTTGCAGCTTTCTGTCTAAAATAGTATTCATGATCGACAGCTCTTTCTCTCTTTGTTGTACTACAACCAATAAGAAATACTAATACGATAATAATTATATTTTTTTTGTTATTCATCTTATTCTTCCACAACATTTAGACAGATTTGAATGGTAGTGTTTTGGGTATTCATAAGGTTTTGTAGCGATACACTTTCTATAATGCGACAGTACATTTGTAACAATATTCATTTCGTTGATAAGCATATATTTCAAAAAGAACAGGAGGTATAAATTTCTTTCCATTTATTCTATACCGAGCAAATACACCAATCAACTCTATTAATGAAACCGGGGTTTTTTTAATTTCGTTCGGATTAAGTTTAATTAATCCAACAGTCATGTCCTTTACTGTTTTTATTTTAGGGTGAATAAAAAATAAACTTAAAGTGTCTCTTTCGTCACATGGAAAAATATAGTTGTATGTAGAGTCTAGTAATATTCCTTTATCCACAAAGTTATTTTTTCGACTAACAATATCAATTAATGTTTCCTCGGTAAGATATTGATTAATAATACTTTCTTTTGTAATGATACTGTATTGGTCTCTAGAAACAACTCTATCGGTTAGCATTCCATTATTTTCAACACTACTATATTGAGGTTTAATTAATTCGTGCTGTTCGTTTGAATCCAAGTTTAATACAACTTCTACATCCAAGTACCTATCAACATCCCAGTCATATAACCCTTTCTCATTATATGGAAATCTAATACAGAAAGAAAGAGCATGATCTACTGATTTAACCTTGAGTTGTAATTGAATTGCAGTTTGGTTATCGCTTACTTCATAATTTCCTGTTACCATTTTCCAATGCCATGCTGCTTGAGAAAATTCAGAATAATAGACGTTTTGTAATGTACCATTATTAATCTCACCTATGATTATTATAGCTACATCATCTTCTATTTTGCTGTTATCTTTTTCTAAATAGAATGTAGTCCTACCATTTTCTTCGACAATGTAATCTTTTCTTTGAGGGTAAAACTCACCTAGTTCCAATCTATCATGAATTAATGTTGTGTCTAATTTCGAATTTTTATAAACTACTATATTATCCAATTTGCTTTTATATGACTGTGTCTTTTCTAAGTTTGATACCGCTATAAATCCTACATTATCTTTACACCCCCAAGTAAAAATCATCAATAGTAATAATATGTTCTTCATGGTAATATTTTACCTTTCTTATTAATACTGCCTTACCCATAAGTCTGTTAGGCAAATTTCTGATATAGTTAAAAGCGCGTTTTTGGATGTGATTTTCTTCATTTCACAAATATTCGATAAATAAACCAATAGAATTATACAAACAGCTTTCCTGTAAAGTCCAGTCCTTTTTCGATTTACAGGGTTTTGAACCCCCCGGGTTAAATTAGTTGATCGGTTTCAAACTAACCGCAAATCCGCCGCCCCGGGCAGTGTGGAAAACGGTTTGATCTCCATGTGTGATCATCATTGTGTCAATCGTAATCGCCGTCGGGTTAGTTTGATAGTCTGAATCCTCTGCATCTTTGTACACGACAGCTTCAAACAGTTTTCCTTTGGGTAAAAAGTCATAATCTACGAATATCGTTCGCTGATGTTCGTCGGTAACTCCGCCTACAAACCACTTTCCGGTATCCCGTTCTTCCCGGGCGATCGTGACAAAATCACCAATCTCTCCGTTCAGCACACGGGTTTGTTCCCAATCCACACCGACATCCCTGATAAATTGAAATGCCGGTTGATTTTGATAGTTTTTCGGCAGATCACAAGCCATTTGCAAAGGACTGTATAAAACGACATACAACGCCAACTGATGCGCTAAGGTCGTATTGATCTGGTTATCCTTTTTACCAGGGAGAGTGATATCAAATACACCCGGAGTAAAATCAATCGGTCCCGCTAACATCCGTGTAAAGGTGACAATCGGGATATGTTCCGGTGGATTTCCGCCGTCGCCCGCCCAGGCGTTAAATTCCTGCCCTCTTAATCCTTCACGGGCAATCGCATTCGGATAGGTTCTTCGGATGCCTGTGGCCTTGATCGGTTCATGGGCGTTGATCGCCACCTTGTATTGCGCCGCCGTTTCAAGCACCTTTCGGTAATGATTAACCATCCACTGCCCGTGATGATATTCCCCCTTCGGAATGATCGGCCCGACATACCCGGTTTTTACCGAATGGATATTCAAGTCATGCATAAACTGAAAGGCTGTATCGAGCTGTGCTTCATAGGTTCGCGGAGCGGATGATGTTTCATGATGCATGATCAGCTCTACCCCTCGTTCACGGCCGTAGGTGATTACGTCTTCAATGTCGTAATCCGGGTAGGTCGTAACAAAATCAAACACTCCTTCTCTATCGTCAAAACCGATCCATCGTTCCCATCCGGTATTCCAGCCTTCAACTAATACGCCTTTAATTCCGTTTTCAGCGGCAAAATCGATATAGTGTTTTGCATTCTTGGTGGTTGCGCCGTGGCGTCCGTGCGCTTTTCCGGTATCAATCCAATTTCCGTTTGCATCCAATGTCATTCCATAATCCCAAGATTCAACTCCGATGTGCATTTCCCACCAGATCCCAACGTATTTTTTTGGTTCAAACCATTGGATATCTCCGATTCGATTGGGTTCATTCAAATTCAAAATGAGTTTAGATTCGATCAAATCCCCGGCGTTGTCTGCGATTTGTATGGTTCGCCACGGACTTGTAAACGGCAGAGCTCGTTTTACTTTATATCCCAATCGATCCGAGCCAACCAGTTCACTGGTAAATTGGAATGATTTCGTGTCCACTTTTAACGTCATGCCCGCATAATCGGTAAGATTGGCTTCATGAATGCTAAGATGAACGCCCTCTTGGGTTCGCAGAGTTACCGGTGTATTCACAGCATTTTCAGGAATATAAGTTTGCGCCAGATTTACATGACTGACATAGGATAAGGCATCAATTTCAGATACGCGGGTAGTGCTGTAAAGATGTTCATAAATATCCCAATCACCGGGAATCCACCACGCGGTATGATCGTCTGTCAGTTGAAATTCGGTATGTTCATCCATGATGATGAGCGTATCGAGCCCGTCCTGTTCAGGAAATTTATACCGGAATCCGATTCCGTCATCATAAACTTTAAACCGTAGATTTACCTTTCGATAAGGAGAATGATTTTCTTCTAACTCAACACATAATTCATTATAATTGTTGATGACTTTTCGTTGTTCTCCCCACGGCATTTCCCACGTTTCATGGAATGTGTCGGTGAACGTATCGACAATTTTTAATCCTTTGTTGAGAGAAGGCTGATCTTTAAAATCAAACCCCAGAGATGACGTATCCATCACAACGGCTTGATGGTGAAAGACGCGGTAATACGGAGTTCCTTCCTTGGAGAGATTGAATTCAACGGTATTGATGTTATTTGGGGACGTTACGGACATCACCGCGCTGAAACCCGCAGACATCAACCCCAATGACAAGATCATAATTTTATGAGCTGTTTTCATGGTCACCCCTGAGTTATCAGAATTTAATTGTAGAGAACGGCGTATCCGTTCAGCGACATGGCGATCAGCAGCCAGATCACATACGGCACTAACAGGTACGAGCCTGCCCGCATTTCTTTCCGGTATTTGTAGAGCATAAATGCCATCAGCATTGCCAAATGAAAGAGAATGAGGAGTCCCGGTTTCATGTAGTGGAAATAGAAAAAGATCGGATTCCAGCTTACATTCAGTCCCCATTGGACGATGTATTCCCCGGTGATCCGTTTTTTATTTTCGGAGCGTTCCCACAGCAAAGCCATGTACCCCGCAAAACAGATCATGATGATGATCCATGCCGTGCCGAACATCCATCCCGGAGGTGTCCACGGTGCTTTATTTAATTCGGCATACCAAGCGGTATTCGGTCCGTCTGCCATCATCCAGCTTCCCAACCCCAGGGCTACGAAGTTTAAGATTAAAAATAGAATGATTCGTTTTGTCATAGTTTGTTCCTTCTTTTTGTCAAAAATGAAAATCATTTGAATGATCGCTATTAAGATCGTGAAAATTCAAGCAATGGTTGAATATCTCCTTTGTCAGCCATGCGTAATGCAGATAAATATTGTTCCCTGCTTGTTCCGGCATCAACCAAATTTATCATTCCCCAGGAAAATATTTCTTTTTTCAACCCGTGCGATATTAAAATATCCGCACATAACCTTGAATGACGTCCATTCCCATTCGGAAATGGATGGATTGACACCAAGCGATGGCTGAAATGTATCGCTGTTTCATCTTTTGAATAAACATCATTTTTAATCCAAAACATGCAATCATCCATTAGATTTTTCAACTCGGTACTAATTTGATACCAATCAACTCCAAGATTTTTATTTGATGTTCGAAATTTACCCGCCCATCCCCAAACTTCAGAAAACATTTGTTTATGGACGGTTTGAATAAAATCAATCGTCAAAATCGTTTCGCAGGAATATTTCCTTTTCAAACTCCATTCAACAGCCTTTTCAATATTAGCCTGCTCGAATTCATCCAGTTCTCCTCTTGTTGATATGGTTTTAATGATCAACTCCTCTAATTCTTCTTCTTCAATCGGAGTTTGACCTTTATTGTATTCTAACTCTAATCCCATAGCAATTTGGGTAAATTATGTATCAATTCCTTCGTTTTCTCTTCGATATTGTTATCAATTCGTTTCTGAGATGTACTTTGATCTTCTAAACCCATTTGAACGGACGTTCGCTGTACGATGATCTTAGCGATTTCTTCAGCTCTTTTTTCAATCATTTTTTCTAATGTTTTATCATGCGGAATAAAACCGTACACAAATTTCATATTCAATGCTGATGCCGTTTGCCTTAACACTTTGATTGAAACCGTACCTTTTTTTTCTCTTTCCTCAATCTCTTTCACACTTTGCGGTGTAATGGATAACCTTTCACTTAACTGTCTCATGGACATATTGAGACTCTGTCGAATGGAATGTACCCATCCTGATATTGGAAGGACAACATCTTCCACGGCGTGAAACATTTTTATTTTTTCATCAAGCTGTTCTCTGATTAATTTATTCTTATTCATCAGGCTAATCCTTTAATAATACATCTCTAATATAAGGCTATAGCATGTTAAATACAATTCTATTTTAAGGGTATTGCCTGTATATTTTACCTAATATTTAATTTCAATTCTAGTTTATCTATTTAAATAGGATTATTATGAGTTAATTATTCATCATCCAACCGCGTATCACAATACTGAAACCCGCATTGGTACCGTTCGTTTTGTTCTTCGATCCAGGCATCGTAGCCGATCTCTTTCATCCGTTTACCGCCGGGGATGATATGCGGATACCGTTTGATCAGAAAATCAAAATGATCACAGGGATATTCATCACACTCAATACAAATATCAATCTTTTTCTCTTGCGCACATTTGCGGATCGGGCATCCCGGATATCCGCAATTATTATCGCGGCAGTTATTCTCATTTTTTATCGCGAGTTCTTTTAAAAATCTCCAAAATGGATCAAACCCCGGAATATCACTTCCCCAATATTCATATCCCTCTTTCTTCATCGTGTTCAATAATGTTTCTGCCGTTTCAGGGATTCTTCCCTTCTGTGCACATAATCCGCAATAGAGTGCGCAATGCGTAATGTATTTTTTCATATCATCCTTATTATTTTATTGATTTTCAGATAAATGGACAAAAAACAATAACTCTCCGTCATTCCAATTTTTCGGTGGTTTGTCTCCAATGACGATCCGCATTTGATTCATTGCGGTAAATTCAAAAATACAGCGTTTTGTTTCACCGGTGGACAATTCCCAAACCATACTCCATGGTGTGGTTAAATAA
This sequence comes from uncultured bacterium, assembly GCA_964422145.1. Taxonomy (GTDB): domain Bacteria; phylum Fidelibacterota; class Marinisomatia; order Marinisomatales; family JACNKV01; genus JACNKV01. The sequence goes on from CAYQZV010000008.1 coordinate 53,965, forward strand.
TCAATCGAGTAACTTCCTTCGATCGTTTCATCGATCTTACTCCCCATTTTCTTATCCATTTCCATCGATCCGGTTTGACTTTCGGTTTCGGAATCTCCGTAAAATTTCAATGAAACTGCCATCAAAATTCCGGCATACTTCCATACTCCGTCAAGAACACGGGTAAAGGTAATATCCTTCACCGTAACCGGACGACTGAGATTCCCGGCCGTATCTTTTGCTGTCATCGTTAAATCAAAAGGTAATCCTAAAAAGATCGGCTCTTGATGATTCAAGATGATCTTTTCATAAGATCCTGCCTGCATTTCGTACGGTGTCAAATTGATGTCATACGTGAATCCTGAACCGCTCCAAACGGCATTAGCTGAAACCGCATTTTCACTGAGGCTGTATGATATTTCCGGCTGGGTCAATAAACTTCCCGGTTTTGGATACTGAATTGTGATTTCCGGTTGGATGTTGTCAAACGCGATGGAATCCACCGAGACAGGTTCAGATGGATTTCCAGCATAATCTTTCCCAAACAGCTTCATCCTATAAATGCTTCCGCTCTGCAGATTGAATTCAGGGAAGGCAATGTTCTCATGACTCCCGGCAATAAGGTAATTTGATGGGATTTCCAGTCTGTGCGGACTTTTATCGTCTATCGTTCCTCCAATTTGCTCAAGAATACATTCCGAATTTCTTAGCGCTTCTGTTGTTGAATATCCAAATTGGAATTGGTTTAGAATGGTATCCGGTTTCGGTGAAGTGATCTGTAATTGCGGCGGTTTATTGTCAAAAATGATGGATTCCACTTTGACCGTATCCGATGGATTTCCGGCAAGATCGAATCCGAAAAGCTGAATCGTGTAAATTCCGCTTTCTACCAATCCCGGATTTAAGTCCGGTTTCACATCGGTATGCAGTCCTGCACTCAGCCCTTCCAACGGAATGTCAACCCGATGCGGTGAGCCCGGATCACGGCTGCCTTCTGTTTCAGTGAAAACGACAGTTATTGATCCCATGGGTTCTGAACAGAAGTAGTCGATTGACGCTTCCGAGATCATTTCGCTGTCAATTGGTCTTGATATTGATAAAACCGGCGGAATTGTATCAAACATGACCTGAGAAACCTGAACTGTATCTGACAGATTATCCGCAAAATCAGTTCCGGTTAGTTTAAGGGTGTAAACCTCACCGCTAATAAGTTGCGCACTATCCGTTATGTCGATCAAACCCGCACCGCTTTTACGTTCATCCTCATTTAACGGAATAGAAACCGTCGTTTCTTCAGATTCAGCTATAATACTGCCTTCTTTCAACAACTCACTGATCATCACGTCCAGCGTCATGCTGTTTACGAAGGACTTTTCGATGGGTGAGGTAATCTGAAAAATGGGCGAGATTGTATCATATAAAATATTGTTGACGGCAAACGGTTCAGAAACATTTCCTGCCAGATCAGTCCCAAGGATAACTACTTGATATACTCCGCCTTCAACTAACTGAATATTATCATCAACCGGAATGTCATGCGCTCCTGAAGTTAATTCAGATTCCTTCAGGAAATAATTCTTCGGGGAGTTTGGATCGACGGTTCCTTCAGTTTGCTTAAAAATTAACTTGCCACTTTTTAAAGATTCACTTGAAGTGTATTTGATATATACCTCTGATATCGCTTGTTTTGGCATTGGTGATAACAAGGTAACAACAGGATCTGTTCTATCATATTCGACAGAATATATTGTGATCGGCTGAGCTTCATTCCCCGCTGAATCAAGTCCTGCAAACGTCAAATTATAAATTCCGCCGCTTTGAAGATTCATCACCGATGCCGGAAGAATACCTCCTCTAGTCCCTTTTTGTAAGCGGCTTCCTTTCAAATGAACAATGTGGACACTGTCTTTTACGTCCAATCCTCCGACATAATCAAATGTAATCGTTCCCGATAGAAGCGATTCGTTCAGTTCATAACTGATATCTATTTTGTTAGTGTATAACGAGTCAGTTGGTCCGATTACAGTGATCACCGGCGGTTTGCGGTCAAGTCGAACTGATGGAAGTTTCTCCGGAATTGTTTTCAGCACATTACCGGCAATGTCTTCTCCGATGAATGTCGGAATATACGTAACGCTGTCTGCTATATCGATTTCAGGCGAAAAATGATGCTCACCGGCAATCAACTCACTTTCACTCAACTCATAGACCACCGTCGGATATGCCTTTGTATCTTGCGCTTCCCATCTGATCGATCCGGGACCCAGATCTTCGCTGAGAGCATAATGAACATCAATCGTATTTACCGGGAATGAATTATAAGGCGTCAAATACTCAACAACGGGTCGTGTAAAATCATACGAAACGGATGAAACCACATTTGTCGTATCTTTGTTTCCGGCACGATCAATTCCTTCGATCATAAGTGCATAATCAGTCTTTTCACGGATCAACACATCATCTACTTCGACCTGATGTTCTCCGGTTGTTAAATACTTTCCTTCAATCAGAGATCGAATTGTATCTTGTTCATTCAACCAAATGATAGTCCCGTATACAAGCGGTTCATCGACGGAATAAGCAATCCTATTTTCATTGTACAATGAGTTATCTAATGGAGAAGTCAGAACAATATTCGGCGGAGAAACATCATAGAACACGTTATTTACTGAAAGTGTGTCCGAGGCATTCCCGGCGGAATCCGTTCCGAAGAACGAAATATCATACATCTTACCGTCTTTCATCGGGATATTAATCCCGCTTTCGAGAAGGTTAACCTGGAAAGATTCTTCTACTTGCGGTACGATTTCGATAAATCCAGTAAGCAGCGGTTCAGACACCGCGTAAGAAAACTCGGTGTCCCGAATAAAGGAATTATCCGTAAAACTGAGATGAGAAAAGACTGGAGGTGAAATGTCGTAATGAATCGGCTGAACGGTTACAGGATCGGTAACATTCCCTGCCGCATCCTCTCCGGTGATCGATATGGAATATGATCTGCCATCCATCAAGCTTGGCTGAAAATAATCAGTAAGTTGATGGTCTCCCGCTTTGGAAGCTTCAGAACTCAGATCATACACAACCTCACTGAGTGTTGCTAAATCTCTCCAAACGATCCTGCCTTCTGCTAAATCCTCGGAAATTGAATAAGTTAAGTCTTTTGTCTTCATCCACTCGAACGGCTGCGGACTTAAAATGCTGATTTGGGGCGAAGTGATATCGTAACGCAGATGAACAAACGAAACGGTATCGGAATGATTTCCCGCTGAATCAACAGCGAAAAATGAAATATCATAGTCAGTACCGTCGATTAAGAAATTTACATCCGGATTTAATTGATGCATTCCTTCCCTACATTCATCAGATGAGAGCTGAATCTGATCCACGACTGAACCATCTGTATAAAACATAACACTTCCCTGCTGAAGATCCTCAGACATCTGATATTGAAAATCGATGGAATTGATCACTGTACTGTCACTTAAATTTATTCCCGAAAACACCGGCGGTGAAATATCATAATGCAGGTTTTTAATCACTGTAGGTATCGATTGGTTTCCGGCTGGATCTGTGCCGAGCATTATCAGGTCATATGAATAGCCATCAACTAACACTGCTTTTTGAATATCATCGGATTGATGACGACCTTTGGATCGATTATTAGAATCCAGCTTAATGATCAAACTGTCATTGCCTGATCTTTCAATCCATCGGATTTCACCATACTCAACTGATTCTGAAAGATGAAACAGAATATCTGCTGAACGAATCCAATCTCCGTCTACACCATTCTCAATCGTGATCACCGGCGGAGATTCATCATAGTAAACACTGTCAATCATGTAAAATACGGCGGTATTGCCCGCAAAATCTGTTCCGACATAGTTGATGCTGTAAAATGAACTATCTCGAAGATTTACCGCATTATTTCGATTGATTTGATGCACTCCTGAGCCCAACAATGGTTCCGTCAGCTCAATTATCTGGTTTGCTTCCTCAACATTTCCTAAACGTGTAAACATCAACTCTGCGGATGCTAAGTCCTCACTATTCAGACATTCAACGATTGCGTGATTCACAGCATCATTCGTTTTCGGCGATACAATCTCAACCACGGGTAACGTCGTATCAAGGATAATATCCCTCACTTCAGAGGAAGCTGATCCATTCCCCGCGGGATCTTCTGCAGTTAAACGAACCGTACAGATTTTTCCCTCAAGTCGATCTTTTAATTCATTTTGCAGAGGATACAAAATTACCCCGGCTGACAAATGCGTCGAATCCAAATCAAAACTGATGGAGTCTCCACTCACCTGAAAATGAAACGAGAGTTTTGCTAAGGACAGGGTTTCAGAGTTTACCCATTCCCATACTGTGTTGTTTAATATCAGTGAATCGGCTGGAGTGATAAACTGAATCTCGGGCGGTGTGATATCGTACAGAATATTGGTAATTCTATTCGATACCGCTTTATTCCCGGTGGAATCTTCTCCGCTGATAGAAAGTGAGTATTCAGCTCCATCTCGTAATTCCGGCGGATGTTCAAACTGTAGATAATCATGCCGACCTTCTGATAAAAAAGTTAATGGCCGCTCAATCAATGAGTCAGATTCTGGTGTTTCCCAAGTGATCTTCCCGCTTGTCAACGGTTCTGATAAAATATAGGTGACGATTGATTGATTAACCGCAGAATTGTTTCCCGGAGATAAAATCGTCATTTCAGGTCGTGTAAAATCATATCGAACAGAATTCAACACGGTTTCACATGTATTTTTTGCTTTATCGGTACCAAACAAGTAGAGTTGATAAAATACATTCTCGTCTAATTTCGATACATCTGCCACAGATAATTGATGCGTCCCGGCGGATAAGTACTCACCTGTGAACTCAATAGTTTTATCAACTGAACCATTTGATTCATCTATCCATTGAATTCCCCCGCTGATGATTTCTTCAGATAATGAATAGTCGATCGTAATGTGATTCAATCTCTCACCTGAACTAGGAGATTGTACAATTAGTTCCGGCAATGATGTATCATAAACAATCTCCGGAGTATTCTTCTGAATCAACTTATTTCCGGCAAGATCCTCACCTGTTACGCGGATGTAATAGGTTAAGCCGCTAACTAATGTATCATTTAAAGCTATACTTGATGTATCTTTTGTATTTAAATATATTTCTGATAGTACTAATCTGTGATATATGGAGTCTGTACTCGATTCTATCCACGAGATTTCACCAAATTTGATTGGTTCAGAAAAGAGAAAATCAACCTCTAATTGGCTCATCGATTCCCCGGATTTTGGATACGTAATTTCAATAATTGGATTCGTAGTATCGTAGATAATATCGTTCAGAATGATGGGTTTAGCTTCATTCCCTGCGAAATCTGATCCGGTTACTTTTAATGTGTACGGAATATTCTCCGAAAGAATAAAATCATCCATGCGAAAGAATGCATGCTCATCTTCAGTCAATTCGTTGTTTGCAAATGGTATTGTTTTCGACAATCCTTCTTCTTGAGCTATCCATTGAAGATTTCCGGATTTAAGGTTTTCACTCAACGAATAGAAAACAGATAGTGAGTTGATATATGATCCATTTTTCGGCTCAGTAATCGTGATTAAAGGCGACGAATAATCGACAACAATACCGGACACAGAAATAGCATCTGCAGCATTATCCGCTAAGTCTGAACCTGTCAGCTGAATTGTATAAACGGTACTGTCTTGATATGGGAGCATCGTTTGATGTTTTCCCGACGATAAAAGACTGTCAGCAAGTTGGATGTTAATATCATATCCTTGACCGTTGGCAACCATCACGTTTGCAAATCTTAATGGTTCGCTGAGTTCGTAATGAAGCATCAAATCGGTGTAAAACAGAGAATTGACCGGGGACTCAATTTTAATGACGGGTTTTGTCACATCACACCGAACAGGATGATTCAATTGCACTTCACCCTGATTTCCTAAAAAGTCAGAGTAAATCATAGATACGGCGTATTCAGTCCCATCTTCAAGTTCGATGGAATTCTCGGGTAAGAATACTCCTTTTCCGCTTTGATTCAAATCGTTACGAGTTAATGGAATGGTTATAGCCGTTTGTGATGATCCATCGATCAGCGGCGTCCATGTGACTGCAGCAAAGGACAAGGACTCACTCGATGTAAATTTGATTTTTGTGTCAGCAACAAACGGTGATACATCCATCGTTACGTCAGGCGCGGAATGATCGATGCGTATTCGAGATACTGTTTTTGGGATTGCTTCCTTCCCTCTTTCTGAAACTCCTTTAAACTGGAGCTCATAGATTGAATCATCCATCAATGCAACCGTTGAGACATCTGTATATAATGCTTTTTTTGAAATAGACGTTGAAAAATGGAATATCGTTGTGTCAGCCGTACTACTTGAAGAGTCGGTTAGTATCCATAAAAATATTCCACTTTTCAACGGATTGTTCAGTACATACGAAACACTGCCATCCTGAACGATGGAGGAATCCAAAGGCGTAATAAACTGGAATACATCCTCTCTTCCCGGCAAATCCTCCCAATACTGCTCAATGACGCGACCATCACGGTCAAATTGTTTGGTCTCTTTTAACCCGGTATCTTTATTAAAAGAATGATCCCATCGACGGATGATCTGTTTTGACGGTTCATGAATCCAAATCTCTGCGGTTTGAGACCCGTCATCCGCATACAGATAACCAATATTACCGTAATATTTACCGTCAACATCGTAGAACTGATGCACGACGCGTTTACTATCCTTCGGTCGGAATATAGTCTTGGTGTAACGATCACCCCACTTTTTAACGACATCCACACCCAAATCATATTGAATGAAGCGGACTGCATTCTCTTCTTCCCCAAAGATGGTTTCTTCGGTTAATTGATTCTTCTCATTAAATAATTGTTTTTTAAACAGGAGACCGTCATCGGTGTATAGGTATATCTCTGATGATATTAAATGATGGTTCTTATCATAAAAGTAAAGCGATTTCAATACATCATCATCGGAGTATTCAGCTTGGATATAAGCTCGTCTGTTGACTGCTGGTTTTGCAACGGATTGCCCGGAAAGAAAATCCTGCTCATTAAGAAAATACAGTGTTTGCGGCGGAGGGGTGGCAAAAATGAGCCCAAAGAAACATACGATGATCATTCTCCGCATCATAGAGGAATTTAGCAGAATTTTATCGTAAAATGGGCAGATATTCTTTGCAATCTTACTCTTTTATACCATACCACGGCGGTGCATTCAAATCAGAGATAAAGAACTTTTTATCTTCCTCACCGGGAATTTCATTTCCGGCTGTTACCGCCTTTTGATAATACACTTTTGCCTGTTCGTCATCCTTTGTGGCAGCAAACGCTCTAGCCATTGCTTCATATGCATAAGCACGATCGAATCCTGTGTACTTATTCTTCTCTGTAAGTTCTAAACAAGTTTGAGCATGACTCAACGCCTTCTCTCCGTTTCCAAGGACGGCAAAAACATGTGAAATGAGCCATTCACCTCGTTGTTCATTAATCGACGTCCACTTTGGAGATAAAGCCCAATGATACTGTGAACCGAAAGCATAAGCGATCATTTTAGTGTCGTCTTCCGGTGTTCGTTCTTCTTTCATCAACAAACTCCAAGTCAGGTTATTAAGCTGGATTCCAAGAGCGTGATGTATATTTTCATCGATGGTGTAAGGCGTCATTTTTATTTCCTCTTTCTGAAGATCGTTCCCGCATGAGACAAAAAATATATGCACTACGATTGCAAAATATAGAAACGAAGTCTTCATTTATATTTTCGTGTAATTAACCAAGCGACTGGGATAAGAATTACTGCCACAACGCCGAATCTTAGACCAACCAAAAAGATGATAACAGCAAGTCCCAACGTAGCAAATAAAGGGTTACTTCTTATCCATTGGATCATAATTTTGTCTCTCAGCGAATAAACGGATTCGATCCGTATTTTGCGGGACATTCTTCCCAATAATAACACCAATTACACAAAATGGATTCTTTTGCAGGAAAATCGCGTTGTGCGTCAATCGTTTTTCGAACCAAGTCAATGTCATCCATCATTTTTTGTGATAATTGATCCAAGTCAGCTTTCGACCGCTTTGATCGAACTTCAATCCCATGCTGAAGAAAATGCCAAACTAATTCGACGTCTTCTACATTTTCGTGCGTTTTGTCCAATCCGATCTGATATAAAGCCAATTGCGTATCACGATCAGCATCGCGCTGACTCATAGCACGTTTACCGCTTTTATAATCATGAATCTCCCATCTCCCCGACTCAAACTGATCAATTCGGTCAATAATCCCTTTAATGATGTAATCATCAGAATCATTCAGTGAAAAAATGACCTCAACCTCATTCCCAACTGCCGGTTCATCAAACGGTTTATATTGGCGGTAGTACTTTGCTAAGCATCGTTCACCCAAATCATAATAATTCGAAGCTTGATATTCTCTCCAACGGACGATTCCAATCCGATGGTGCCAGGATGATTCCCAGTATTCCTGATACTTTTCTAACACTTTATCTAATGTCGGAGTGCCGTCTGTTTTCACGGTATTATAGAGGTATTCAATAGCTTCATGAAGGCGTTTTCCTAAGAATGCTTCAATACTTTCATCGTCTTTTTTGATCTCATCAATGTACCGCAGTTTAAACTGGACCGGACATTTTTTAAAGGTTTGTAAACTGCTGTATGAGAAACGGCTGATCATAGGATTTATTGAGGAGTTAAAAAGTATGGGGTATCCAATCGATAATCCCCAAACCCGTTTGAATCTTTAAAAATAAATTGTTTGTTGATTGAATAATAATTCCATAACTCATAAACCGTTCGACGGTCATAACTCGTGGAACGATCGATCGTGTCCGGCTTTCCAAACAGGATATAGATCATCCCCTGATCGGATGTCCATCCGGGTTGAAATTCAGAAAAATGCTCATTCGCAAACTCAACCCGTCTGTAATACTCGTTCATCAATTCATTGGTCACTGTATTCGGAGAAGGATCTCTGGTTTTCCACAGCGAAAGAAACAACGCTTCTCTCTCAGATTTCTTTGCTTTCTTCACCCGCGTACCTTCATCTTTTGTCAGAATATATTTCATCTGATCTAACGCCATCGTTACATTGGTAATCTGCGAAGAAATCCCCGGTTTCATAAGTGGGATGATTATTGTTTCAGCGCTTTCTTTTCCATGCTGAGTCAGCACGGTTTTAAGATTGACTTTGAAACCGGTAAAGACTGAATCCGGAATGGTAATGACATGCTCAAATGATGATCCATCACCTGAATATGAGTATTTATTCGTCCAGATATTCTCATTCTCCAATGTTGAAATGTCCAATTGAATCAAATAGCCACCGGGATCAATTCGTCCGCAGAGATATAGATTTAATCCGGTTTCCTCATAGAGAAGTACATTGGTCAGCTCCGGCTGCCAGGTCTCAAATATATTCAATCCGTTACCCTGTTTATCAGCCACAATTACCCCCGGGTAGATCACTGGCGATTTTGAATATTTTTCAGTCTGTATTTCAGTTTTTGTATTCCCATTGTATTGTGTTTCTAAATCGATAATCTCACCGGTCAGAATGTATTTCCCCGTCGGTAATACAGTAGACGCATACAAAACCCGATGCATTAATCTATCCGTTGTTTCAATATAATCATCAACAAAGATAGAGTCTTTCCACGTTCTGCGGTTCAGCTGTTCTTTGGAATCTTTATTTTTGATGGTAACCGTAGCCTGAAATGCTGCAAAAAAGCCGGAGTCACTTTTAACAAATTGCAATGTGGTAAACGGAATACTTAAATAAGAATGGACATTCACGGAATCTTTATTCTGATGAACCGAAAGAAAAGTTTTGAAGGAGAAGTACTCCACTTGTTTTTCATTCGGTTTCTCGAATAATGATCCGCCGCTGAGACAGGCAGATGCACTAAGGAATATGATGATGAATCTTGATTGAATAAAATGTATCATAAATCGTTCGTCTGATTGAATTTAGTGAATCCGTTTCTACTGCCCAACCAGAAAATCCACAATCATGAGGATATTTTGAGGTGTATTATCACGCCTTATTCGACAATGATCTCATCAATGAAAACCCATGCCTTATCCCCGTTTCCGACATGCCAATCGGGACAAGTTTTGATGTTTTCAGCATATATCGTTATATACTGTGCTGAAGTTTCTGTAAAATGAAATGTATACTCCTTAATTCTATTCTCTGATCCTTCAGCGGGGTCTTCGTTATGTATCCTGCCAATTGATTGATAAACCTGCCCATCCATTGAACAGCTGACTTCGATCCGTGATGGAAGGAATATCCATGAACCGACATTTTCTAAGAATCGCATTCGTAACTGCTGTACATCTTTCGGCGTTTGAAGGTCGATCACAGCGACCAGATCTTTTGAATGGAATCCTAACCATTGTCCATCGTGAAAATTATCGCTTCCAGCAATACCATTGATAAGTGTAGACGGTCCGTTCCCAGGATACCGTTCGCTGTACGAATGAGCAAATGTGATGTCCGCACGAAGAGCTTTGTGGACGGTGATCTTTTTCACTGACGGTTTTTCCATTAGAAGACCATCCTTGAAAACAGCCGCCTTAACGGTTACATCTCCTGTGATCTCAATGGGATTTTCATATCGATCAGATTTTAGTGTTGGATTTGAACCGTCTAAGGTAAAACAAATGTCCGGATTATAAATTTCAGATTGAAGAATAATGTACGTCTCTCCTTCTGAATTTGTCGATGTTTCAATATCGACTTGATATGAGCCTTCACAATAATTCACACCCATAACATCAAATCGTTTATAATGATGATTCACCCGTCTTAAAAATTGGTCCCAGTCCTTTTTATTTTCGGGCGTCCAATCGGTTTCAGCAATGGCTAACATCCGCGGTACAGCCATATATTGAGCATGCTCAGGAGTTGGAATATATTCCGTCCATACATTTCCTTGACAACCAAGGATATACTTTTCTTCTTCTTTAGACAATTCTTCAGGGATTGGATCAAACGAGTACACTTTTTTCAACGTTAGAAACCCGCCAATGGCATCTGGTTGAAATTCTGGATTAGCTTGATAATAATCAAAATAGCAATGTGTCGTCGGAGTCATGATCACATTATGCTTCAATTTTGTGGCTTCTATTCCACCCTGCACACCTCTCCAAGACATCACAGTCGCTCCCGGAGCTAACCCTCCTTCTAAAATCTCATCCCAGCCAATGATCTGCTTTTCTTTTGCATTCAAATACGTTTCGATCCGTTTTATAAAGTAACTTTGAAGTTCATGTTCATCCTTCAGATTTTCATCGCTTATTCTTCGTTGGCATTTCGGACATTTCCTCCAATGTGTTTTATCCGCTTCATCTCCGCCAATATGAATAAACTCAGACGGAAATAAGGAAATGACTTCATCAAAAACATCTTCGAGGAATTCAAATACTTTCTCATTCCCTGCACAAAAAATATCTACATTGGGCCAATAGGTTCCCGGCTGTACATAAAACGGTCCGCCCGTACATGATAACTCCGGATAAGCCGCCAACACTTCACTTGTATGTCCGGGCAGTTCAATTTCAGGGATGATCGTTATGTAACGCTCTTGAGCATAGGCTACAACTTCTTTGATCTCTTCCTGAGTGTAATAACCGCCGACAGTTGATTTTTCTCCGGGTTTTGGCGGAGTAACTTTTGTCCAATGCTGATCACTTCGATCCACATGCCAAGCTGCTACTTCTTGGAGTTTCGGATATTTTTTTATCTCAATACGCCAGCCGTTATCATCGGTTAAGTGCCAATGAAATCGGTTCATTTTATACATCGAGATCAGATCGATGAAATCTTTAATAAACTCTTTCGGGAAAAAATGGCGAGAAACATCTAAATGCATTCCCCGGTACGAAAACCGCGGATAATCAACAATTCTTACACAGGGGATACTCAAAAACGCTTCTTCATTTGTTTCAAAAATAGATGACGGTAAGAGTTGAAGCAAACTTTGGATTCCATAAAAAACACCGCTAGGTGCGTTTGCCGTCAACTTTATTTGTTCATCGGTAATATTAAGGGTATATCCTTCATCTCCAAGTTTTTCATCAGGATCGATGGAAAACCAAAGAAAATTATCACTCGGCTTAACATGGACTTGTTTTAATGTAATTGCGCTGCCGTATGAAATCACCTTTGAGAAATGGTCTGCGATGTTCTGCAGGTCAGTGTGTTCCTTGCTAACATAAATGGCTGTCTTGTCATTTAATTCAAATGACCCTTTGTGTATATCCAGTGAGACCGGTCTTGGAATAATATTTGTGTCCATCTCGTTAGCTTTTATTGATGTAAACAACATCATTGGTATGAGAGTTAAGCAAATGGTTTTCATTTTGGTGTATCACCTGATCGTAATATTGAAATAAAAACATGAAGGTTGAATATTGGGTTATAGATCGTAATTCCAATTGAATTGAATCAGACCATTGTTTGTTCCCAACAATAGAATATCATCTTGAATCAATATTTCTCGAATTTGACCTAAGAACGGGAATGCATAATTATCGGTAATATTATGAAAACGATCATATCGGATCAGTCCATTCTCAGTCCCAAGAAAACACCAATCATCAATGACCGCTATGGATAAAATCTTTTTATTCCATGAAATGGTCTCCGACGGAATGAGAAAATCCCATTTTTTCGTCTTTAGAGAATAGGACAACACTCTGTTTTGGGCAATGACATACACATGATCACCGTCGATATATATCTCCCGAAATTGCTTGAATAAATTAGCCATCGATCCAAATGCTTCAAGATTACCGTATTTCCGAAAATCGGTCAATATATTGTCCACCATATCATAGATGAGAAGATAATATTCGCTGGCTATCCATACCGTGTTCTCGATGACTTCGATATCATAGATATAGGCATTCTTCAAAATGTCATCAATCTCATCAGGGATTGATCGTTTTGTTTTCAACAGCATGCGTGTAATACCATTTGGGCTCCCTATCCAAACGGACCCGGTATCTGCAGACATGGCAGTAACCGGCAATCCAGGGATTCCTCTGGTTTTATCCAATTGTCTCCAATAATCCCGTTTTTTATTATAGACCAAAATCCCTTTATCTGAGCCAAACCACATTTCATTATCTACATCTGCGATCGAATAAATTGATTGCGGATTCATGTTGATGTTCGATTCAAAGTAAATATGGTCAAACTCAACGCGGTAAGGATAAAACGTAGTAAATCCCTTCGTCTGCCGGTTTACTCTTCCGGCAAAAAGGATTGGATTATCATCAAGAATGACAGTTACATCATTGGATGCCGGTCCTAAACAGATTGGATTAAATATCTCCATTTGGTCATCACCGCGGAAGACCCAACCATCTTCAGACCCGATCCAGATATCGTGATTGGATGCTGTGAACGTGGTCAAGACTTTCAAGTATTCTCCCCTTGGATCAACTAACTGATCAACCATCAAGAGCCATCCGTCAGTAAAGGAATAATTCGCCCATTCTTTTGGAATATCTCGATTGAAGTAAATCGTTTCACTGCTCCAATGGCTGATCTCTTCATCCGGGGACAACATCACTCCCAATAGAATCCCGGATGTTCGATCCAGCTTTAGAAAGGACGTTCCGGTAAACCCCCAAAGATAATTCTTTGATGATCCCAAACGACGGATATAAGCATCACCGGGGAGTGCGTATTCGTTTAGTGAACGTGATGTCCATTCACCCCCTCGGGTATAACTATTGTCTAAACTTTGATCTGTTGCTGCCCATAGGATGCCGGTTTCATTATCGATAAACACCGAAATGATATTATCCGATGTTAATCCCTGTGCAGTTGTGATCGGTGCATCAAATGCATCTCTGTAAAAGTGATACCGCCAGATTCCGCCTGTTTCAGTCCCGAAATAAATATACGAATATCCTTCAGAGATCGAACGAACGGAACCGGGCTGTTTATAGGCAACCCAATCAAATGGATGAAATCGGCTATCCGGCTGAGGAAATACTATCGAGACATAAACAACTAGAAAAAATAGGACTCGCCGAACCACTTAGGCTACGCCGTATGATGATGAATGATTTCTTCAAGCCATGGGAGGGTGATCGGGATGACACCAACTTCTTCCACAACTCGTCCGGCTGCGTAATTTGCCAATGTTGCGGCATCATGTAAAGAAGCACCGCAGACATCTGCTAATGAAAAGGTGCTGATTACTGTATCCCCAGCTCCGGAAACATCATGAACCTTTCTGGCTTTTGTCGGAATATTTAATGAATCACCTTCGTAGAATATTTGCATTCCGTTCTCACCTAACGTAACCATGAGCAATTCAATTTGCATTTCTTTTCGTAATACTTCACCACATACAAAAAGTGTATCCTGAGTCAGTTCTTTTCCAAAATAGGTTTGAAACTCAGAGACATTCGGTTTAAAAAATCGAACGCCTGAAAATTCGTTAAAATTCTCTTTTTTCGGGTCAACGTAAACCGGGACTCCTTCTACCTTAGCAAGTTGGATGATCTTCTTTATCATCGATGCTGTAAAAAGTCCCTTATTATAATCTTCAAGGATAAGAGCATCACATTTTGGGAGTGTGTTTTGTATGTTTTCAATAACCTGATTTTCAACAGCGGATGTCATAGAATTCTTCAGTTCTTCATCAATTCTGACAACTTGCTGATTGTGAGCGATCACGCGTGTTTTCACGGTTGTTACTGTATCCCTGTCGATGACGATTTGATCGGTTTGAATTTTATGTTCCGTCATTTTATTCAATAACCTTTGCCCTGCATGATCGTCACCGATTACACTCACGATGATCGGCTTTGCCGTCAAGGAAGCAATATTTAACGCAACGTTTCCCGCACCGCCGGGAGATTCAAACGTCTTTTCAACATGAACAAGTGGAACCGGTGCTTCGGGAGATATTCGTTCTGCATTCCCCCAAAGATAAGCGTCCAGCATAACGTCTCCGACAACCATGATCGTTTTTGAGGAAAACTGAGAGCAAATTTGATCAAACTGCTTTTGGGTCATTCGGAATCCTTATCTTTTACGTTGGGTTTTGGTGACACAAATGCCAGTAAGAGATACAACAAAATTCCGGCTCCGACACTCATAAATGTAAGAAACACCCATAAAAACCGGACGATAGTAGAGTCTACGTTTAATGTTTCACTAATCCCGCCGCAAACACCCAATAATTTCTTATCTGTTTCTGAAAGATGCATTTTCGATGTGTATTCAGATTCAAACACCGATCGTAAATCTGTCTTCTTTGAAATAACAATATAAACACCGGTAAGAATCAAGATCACAGCAATAACAACATTAATACCTGCTCCCCAGAAGGAATGGAAAAATACACGGATCAAATGGTCGTGCTGAACAAATAAAATCAATCCGACAATAATCAGAATCACCCCCCAAAATGTCGTACTGAAATTAGATTTATCTTTAACTGCCGGTGGCCGCTTTTCTTCGCGAGTATATTCATCAGGAATAATGATCACCGCGATGATATATGCCAAAATTCCTGAGCCGCCGAATAAGGTTAAAAATATCCAGACTAAACGGATTAACACTGGATCTAAATTCAGGTATTCACCAAAACCGCTGCAGACTCCTGCGATCACTCTACCTTGATGCAAACGTTTGATTCGTTTCATAATCAGACTTTCATTAATGATTCTAAATGCACACAGACGCTGTCTGTTAATGCTTGCAGGTGATATCCTCCTTCGAGAACAGAGAATAATCTCCCCTCACAACATTCAATACTTAACGTATTTAATTGTTCCGATATTTTACTAAACCCAGGCGTTGTCACCTTCATTCCGCCGATCGGATCGTTTGCATGTGCATCAAATCCTGCAGACAAAATAATAAAATCCGGCTGAAATGCCAATACTTTATCCACCAGAGAGGTTTCGATGATGCTTAGATAGGTTTCATCTCCTTCTCCGGCATTTAACGGATAGTTCACCGTGGTTCCGAGTCCTTTCCCCCATCCGGTTTCATCTTTTGATCCTGTCCCGGGATAAAACGGATATTGATGGATGCTGATATACATCACAGAAGGGTCATCTTCAAAACTATGCTGAGTACCATTCCCATGGTGAACATCAAAATCAATGATCACAATTTTTTCAGCGGAGTATTGTTGTTGAGCATATCGAGCAGCAATAGCAGCATTATTGAAGAGGCAAAACCCCATCGCTGATGATTCTTCTGCATGGTGTCCCGGAGGACGAACCAGCGCCATTGCATTTTTTACCTCTGAGTTGAAAATACTGTTCACTCCAGAAACCATAGCGCGGGCAGCCAATATTGCAGTATCATAGGAATGAACATTGATAGGATTATCATATGTATCAATGTATGAATTCCCAGATAAACATGCGTCTCTCACTCGTTGGATGTACGTTTCTTTGTGATTCATCAACGGGATTTCATCCGTTCCCGGTAGAATATCGATCATCTTCAACGCGTTCAAAGTTGGTAATGAGTCGATCCCGTTATGAACAGCAACCAAACGCTGGTTACTCTCAGGGAATTCAAAGCCTTGGATATGTTTATAAAAATTCTCCGATCGTATCAGACCGGTTGGTAGTTCAGTATTCATCGATTATCGCTGGCGATAATTTTGTGCTTTTTGAGCTCCTGATCGAATTTTTGATATGTGTCCGTTATCCAAATGGATAAGAACTGATGCAAATTTCTTGATTTGGTGATCATCCGGTGCAGCTAAAACGATCGTCGTCCCAAGCTCTTTATTCATTTTCAACAATCGTTTTCTGAAATCTCGTTCCATTTGATTATCCATGACCGTACCATAATCATCAATCAGCAACACTCTCGGGTCGCTTTGAACTGCAAGTATCTTATTCACCCATGCGCATTCTCCTGGAGATAAACTGTCAATCGATTCTTCCCACATCTCCTTTTTCGGATGCTTCGAAAAATAGCGACCTTTGATCTTATTGACTTTTTCAGGATATAGTTCCTTTACAAGTTGATGAATCGTAGATTTTTTTGGTAGTTGACTCACCGATGCAAGATAGATATTATTATTCTTTTTAATTTTCCCGAACCATCCCGTATCAAACTCATTTCCCTCAAAATGTAATGAGCCGGAAGATTGTTTTTCCAATCCGGAAAGGATTCGTAGCAATGTAGACTTTCCCGAACCAACTGGACCGATAATTCCATAAATGGTTCCGGGGTGAAATTGCAGTTGCCGTATCTGGACGACCGTACGAGAGCCGTACGTCTTTGTCAGATCACGAACTTCATAAATCAATTTTGTTTTTTTTTGGTCCATTTCATTCTCCTAAAAATGGTGAAATTGAACCGGAAAATTATGCTATTTGACTGATTCCAGATATCGTTCAACATCAATGGCAGATTTACACCCTGATCCGGCTGCGGTAACCGCTTGCCGATACGTTGAATCCATGACATCCCCACATGCAAAGACACCGTTGATATTTGTAGCTGTGCTTAGTTCTTTTGTTTTGATGTAACCTTTAGAATCTGTGTCAATCAATCCGTCAAATAATGACGTATTCGGAGTATGTCCGATTGCCATAAAGATGCCGTCACATGATTCGTCTTTGGTATCTCCGGTTTGAGTATCTTTCAATACAACTCCGGTAACACCTGTCGGTTTTTCACCCTTGATCTCTTCGATCACTGAATTCCAATGAAAATGGATCTTCGGGTGATTCAGAACCCGCTCCTGCATAATTTTGGACGCTCGCAGTTCATCTCGTCGATGAACGATCCATACCTCTGAAGCAAATTTGGTTAAAAACAATGCCTCTTCCATTGCAGAATCGCCGCCGCCAACCATCAACACTTTTTTATCTTTGTAGAAAAATCCGTCACAGGTCGCACAGGCGGATACACCGTATCCTAACAGTTCTTTTTCTGAATCTAATCCCAGCATTCTTGCAGATGCTCCTGTTGATATAATCACCGCATCGCTTGTATAGAGTTCTTCTCCAACCCACACCTTAAAAGGACGTTCATTAAAATCAACTTTTGTAACATGTTTATATTGGGTTTCGGCGCCAAAACGTTGAGCTTGTTTTCGAAATAAATCCATCATCTCAGGACCGTTGATTCCTTCAGGAAATCCTGGGAAATTTTCAACATCTGTTGTGATGGTTAATTGTCCGCCGGGTTGGTTCCCTTCAAAAACTAAGGGATTCAAATTAGCTCGGGCTGTATAAATCGCAGCCGTTAGTCCGGCTGGCCCTGAGCCAATAATAATTACTTTCCGATTCATTATTTAAGTATTCTCTCTTTTATAAAGTTTCATCCAATAGTTTGGTGATACTTTCTTTTGGAACGTTCCCCACAATCTGCTGAGCAACGGATCCCTTATTGAATATTAACATACTCGGGATACTTCTAATTCCAAATTTCATAGCGGTTTGCTGATTCATGTCTACGTTGACTTTACCAATTTTTACTTTTCCTGAATATTCATCAGCAATTTGATCAATTGTTGGTCCAAGTGCTTTACAGGGACCGCACCATTCCGCCCAAAAATCTACTAATACGGGTACATCGGATTGAAGTACCTCAGCATCAAAATTTGAATCCGTAAATTCAAACACATTTTCTGTCATACTGTCTCCTTTTTGTTAAAATAATATTATAATACGAATTTGAATTTATGTGTTTCAATTATAAACCTAAATGGTTAATTCTGATTTTTTCTATTTTTGTCAAAGATCACCAACTGACAACCGTTGTCAGTTACTAATTAGATGGATTAGGTGACCATTCGTTACACACGTAACCATAAAGATTAATAGAGTAAAGTGTATTTAAAAGGTAAGTATTTTACTGAAGTGCAGTTCCGAAATGAAAAATCGGTAAGTATGTTACCACAACAATAATTCCGATAACGATTCCGACAAATACAATCAAAGCCGGTTCAATAATGGATGTCAACCTGTCAACAATGGCATTAACCTGTTTGGTATAAAATTCAGATGCTTTGATAGAAAGATTGTCAATTTCTCCGGTTTCTTCACCGGTTGTCAGCAGCTGGATCATAATCGGCGGGAAGATACTAGTCTCTCTTAAGGCAACAGAAATACTTGATCCTTCTTCAATATCTTTGGCTGCCTGAATAATCGCCAATTCAAAGACTCTATTGTCGACCACTTTTTTAATTAAATTCAACGACTCGATAACGGAAACACCTGCATTTAGCAAAATTCCGAATGTCTTAGAAAACTTACTTAACACATTTTGGTTGATCAGCGAACCAAATATCGGAGTTCGAAGTAAAAACTTGTCTTTTGCCAAACGTCCGCGGTCGGTTAATGTGACTAACCATATCGCCATCAGTCCTAAGATTGTAAATCCGATCACGGCTAAAATATTTGCCTGGAACCACTCTCCTAAATCAACCATGAGAACGGTATATAACGGCAGATCTGATCCCAACGTATCGTATACGGATGAAAACTGCGGAATGATAAATGTAAACGTACTGATCAACATGACAAATAAAAAGACGATGATGAAAACGGGGTAATACATCGCTGAACGAACTTTTCGTTGTGTATCCTCAACCGTCTCAAGGTATAAAGCCAATTCCTCTAAAATCTGAGCTAATTTACCACTAACCTCACCGGCTCGAACCAACGAAATGTATAAGTTAGAAAATACACCCGGATGTCTTTCTAACGCATCCGATAAGAGTAAACCGCGTCGAATATTTCGTTCAATATCTTCAAGGACTTTCTTAAACTTTTTGTGTTTCTCTTCTTTGGATAAAAAGAAAAATGCCCTTTCGATCGTCAGTCCTGCAGAAAACATCGTTGACAACTGCCTTGTAAAAAAGACAAGAACACCTAGCGAAATCCTATTCTTCAGTTTTTCTATCTCAAGACTTAAGCGATCAATGAACGGACCTAGAAAATCAAAAGATGTATCCCGTTCAGAAAGTTTAACGACGAGATAATTATCCTCATGAAGCAGTTCCATGGCTTGATTATAGTTTTCCGCCTCTAACTTTCCTTCTTTTCGGACGCCACCTTCAGTTCGGACAATATATGAAAAATCAGGCATTAGAGTTCCTCAACCGTTGACCGAAGTACTTCATAAATTGTTGTTTCGCCATTTTCAATTTTATCGATACCGGCTTCACGCAATGGGGTCATGCCCAATTCCATGGCCATATTCCGGATCGTATCTTCGTTTGCATTTTCAAACACCAAATTACGGATGGGTTTTTTCATTTCCAGAATTTCATGGATGGCTGTTCGTCCTTTGTAGCCGGTGTAGCGGCACTTACTGCAGCCTTTCCCTTGATAAAATGTCATTGTTTCAAGTTTGTCATGCGGAATGCGAATACGATCTAATTCGTAATCATTCGGAGTATGTTCTTCTCGACAGTTCGGACAGATTGTTCTGACAAGCCGCTGAGCCATAACTAAGTTTAAACTCGATCCCAGCAAGAAAGGTGGAATACCGATATCCAGCAAACGTGTGATGGTCGACGGTGCATCGTTGGCGTGAACCGTACTGAAGACTAAGTGACCCGTGAGTGAGAACTTCACCGCGATATCCGCTGTTTCACTGTCTCGAATCTCACCGATCAACAGCACATCAGGATCCTGACGAAGAATGGATCTCAGCGATGAAGCAAACGTCAATCCGATCTCATCATGCATTTGAACCTGATTAATTCCGGGAATTTGATACTCAACCGGGTCTTCAACGGTTGTAATGTTGATACCTTCAGTTTGGATTTCCTGCAAAGATGCATATAGCGTAGTTGATTTACCACTACCTGTCGGCCCGGATATCAGTACCATACCGTAAGGTTGGTTGATCCATTTTTTAAAGACTTTTAGTTTATATTCAGGGAACCCCAATGTTGTCAGTGTTAGTGTCTTTTCACCGCTTCCAAGTAAACGTAATACAACTTTCTCACCATGAATCGTCGGAAGGATCGACACACGAACGTCGATTTCTCGATCTTCTGTTCTGATCTTCATTCTTCCATCTTGTGGTAAACGATGTTCAGCAATATTCAATTTGGATAGAATTTTAATCCTTGTAACGATTCCGTTTAACGAAGAAATCGGCGGTGACATGATTTTTGCCAAAACACCGTCAATCCTAATCCTGACCTCAACTTCTTTTTTACCCGGCTCGATATGAATATCCGTTGAATCTTCCTGGATAGCTTCCATGATAAACAAGTTCACCAATTTGACAAACGGGGCATCTTCTGCAGATACTTCTTCCGTCGCTAAATCGAGTTCATCTCCGTCTTCTTCATCTCCGCGGATAATACTGATTTTTGAAATTGCACTTTCAACTTCACCAGATTGTTTGATCTTACCGTAGATTCGATCAATGACATGGTCGATGGCGGTACGACCGGCAACCAAAACTTCAGGTGTTAATTTGGTTAACTTCCGGATAGCATCCAATACAACAAGGTCTTCCGGGTCTTCCATGGCGACAAGGATTGTATCCTCAGTCTTGTTAAGTGCAATGACTTTATTTTCAACCGCAAAGTCTTCAGGAATTAACACCACAATATCTTCGGGAGCTTGCGTAAGATCCTCTTCCAGAATGTGTTTGTACCCAAGTTGCATCGAATAGGCTTTCACCAGTTCATCCTCATTGATGGATCCTTGTTTAATCAAGATGTGTCCAAGTTTCTCTTTCGTGGATTTTTGTTCACTGAGAGCCTGTTCTAATTGACTTTCATCAATCACCCCTTCATAAACCAGAATGTCACCTATTTTTTCAAACTGAGGATTATAATGCTTCATGATGAATTCCTTCTGCTAGTCTATTATTCAATTGTGGAATTAGTGAGCGTAATATCTACCGGATCACTACTTGTTTGGATAGGATCTAACAATTGAACAATTATTGTTGAAATAAAGTCAGCATAGGTTGTTGGGTCCACTGTTTGCACGGGACAAACCGATTCATGATATTGAATTGTCCAAGTTACCTGCCCATCGGCATTGGATAATCCAATCGATATATCTCCGTCTACTCCCCCATCAGGATCAGCGACAGTGAGTATTTCGGCTTGAGGTGCAACTATCTGTAAGCGGCCATTGTCAATTGGATAGTTATAATAATCAGATATTGATGCAGTGATCGTAATTTCCGGAGTATATTCACCATTAATGAAATCCCAGAATGATAAATCAGATGAAACTGTAATTAATCCGGGTTGAAACGGCATCATTGTTGCATCCCCATTATGATTATCACGGCTGTCAACAATCAAATAATCTCCATCTCCATTAAATGTTTGAGCAAAAATTACAATGCGTGTGAACATTTTAGAAGAACTGTAGGTTAAATTGGCCCAAGCTACACCTGGATATGATTCCTGATCTGGTCCGGGCATTCCTGTTTTAGCCTCTCCGGTTATTGTGGCAGGAAGAGGAGCTAATATCCAATAATCAGGATTAGGCGGTGGGTTCATAAATCCGGGAGTTTGCTGTATACATTCATACGTAGCTGTGTCCGTTTCTGTTTGTCCCCACCAGACTTTATCTCCGGGATTATATATTACAAAATCAGTCGAGCTTGTATCAATTGGCGGTGCATCTTCTAATAATCTAAAATAGACGTTTGTTGAATCAGCAACCGGATTTGAATATACATCTGATAAATTAACAGAAACAGGGACACCATATAATCCTCCTCCAATCGGAGTGATTTCTACGTAGCTAAAATTGATTTCACCAAAAGCTGGCGGTCCGGTCACAATAGTAACCGGTACAGTTTCAGCCATAGATATATAGCTACCGTCCAATTCTGATAACGTTGCCCTCATCCGTACTGAACCGGGATGAGTACCGGCATTCAACGTCACGGTTGCTACCCCATTTGAAGATTGTTCTTCAATAGACGTTACGCCACTAAGTCCATTTAAGTGAACACCTGCTGGACTCGGCTGTGTAATTTCAAATTCAACCAAATACGGTTCAGAAACTAAATTACCGTTTCCATCCATAATTTCAGCACGGATCAACGTCGATTCAACACCGCCGCCGCCTTGGACCATGATCTCATTTGGAATTGGTTGAACAATTTCAATATACGATGCATCCGTTGAATTCATGACGACGTGCGTTGTATCAGACAATCCTTCTGACGTACCAATAATGGACGCTAAACCGGCTGAATTACCCATATTGAATTCAGCATAAGCATACCCTTCGTTATCAAAAAATGAGTACGGAGTGATTGATCCGACATCTTCCCATTCACCCTCTTCATTGATTTGTACAGCTTGAAATTCGATGACCGTATTAGGATCAGGCGCCATCCCGAGGGAATCTACCATAAATGCGGTGATCGTTGTCGTTGTAGCTCCGGTGCTTACATCGGGTAATTCCATAGGATTTGCAGTTAATGTGAGAGAAGGTTCGCATTCAGGGCATACCGGAGTATTGTCAACTAATGTCAACGTTAAGGTTTCTTCAGATATATCTTCTCTTCCAGGGATTGAAACCGTAAAGAAGATTGTTGTATCCGTTGTACCGGGGACCGTGCTAAACACACTCCGTGCAATTCCTGTTGAATCTGACTCAATTTGAGAAACAGTCAATTGACCAAGGTTAGGATCATTTAGTTCAAAAGCAAATGGAATTCCAGCCATGGAAGCTCCATTGATATCTAATGCAGTTGCATAAAGTGTATCTGCATAAGAGCTGTCAGTATTCATCATTGAAATAGATGTTGCACTTAACCAAGCATTCATAGAGTTGACGTCTTCTACAGTATATCCGGACGCACTGTTGTTATAAATTATTATTTGATCTTCGTATAAAACATGACTACTGTTGTTTGGATCCAGTATGTAGGCTCTCAGAACATCTGAACCGACGCCTTCAATATTTGTGTAAATAACAGATGTGGTTCCGTTTTGATGCATCCCTCCTGTCGTATCCGCTTCTGCTTCACATGTTGTGTAAGATAATGCGGTATTGATTTCACCAAAAGAATCTCTGGTTTGCTGAAGTTCAAAATAAACCGGAACGTTGCAAATACCGACTCCATATTGATTTTTAGCAATCACATGTAATTCAGATTCTTCCTCTAAAATATGTTCGTAAGAAGCACTGTTTGGATAAAAATGGAACTCCGAAACATTATATTCAGGTGTAAATAAATTGTCAGATAAGCGTATCACGACTCCGAGTGTATCCGTGAATTCATCAAGATTCAATACGGAAATTTCAAAATTAACTTGGATATCGTTTTCACCCTCGGGTAAGGATGATGGATCAAGCTGGAAAATGGATTGTGCTTTTCCACTTGTGGAATCGGTATAAACCAACGTGTGTGTCAGATAGCCATATGATGTATCTAACAAGTTAAACCGAATGGGGATATTTGCTACAGGACCGCCAGATTCATTTGTGACCTGTGCATATAATGTATCTGATACAGCGACATTAATATTGTCAATCAATAACTCTCCTGTGTTCATCCATGTACTCATTGACGAAATATCTTCCAATGTGTATTCTGCAGTACTATTACTATTGATTGTTATTTCGTCTTCGAACAAAACAATACTGCTGTTTTGAGGATCAAGAATATAGGCTCGAAGCACATCCGTACCTGTCCCTTCTATATTCGTATAAATAACCGATGTCGTTCCATTCAGCGTAGTTCCACTCGATGTGTCTGATTCACAACTGGTATAAGATAATGCTGTATTAATTACTCCACTTGAATTACCGTCTTGTTGTAATTCAAAATACACCGGAACATTACAGATTCCAACACCATATTGATTCTTTGTAATAACCGATAATTCGGATGCTTCACCTATTACATGATCAAATGTCTCAATATTTGGATATAAATGAAACTCCGTAACATTGTATTCCGGAGTGAATAAATTTTCTGATAAATGGATAACAACACTTAGTGTATCTTTAAACTCATCAAGATTCAATACGGAAATTTCAAAATTAACTTGGATATCGTTTTCACCCTCGGGTAAGGATGATGGATCAAGCTGGAAAATGGATTGTGCTTTTCCACTTGTGGAATCGGTATAAGCCAATGTTTGCGATAGAAATCCATATGAAGTGTCAATTAGCTTGAATAAAATAGGAATATTAGCTACAGGACCTCCGGACTCATTCGTCACCTGTGCATGTAATGTATCTGATACAGCAACATTGATATTATCAATTAATAATTCACCGGTGTTCATCCACGTACTCATTGAAGACACATCTGATAACTCTGTTACTTGTTCTGAACTGACCATAAATAATGTATCAACAACCGATAAAGTATCAATTAATCCTTTGATGACTGCATACCCGGTTTGTTCGTCACTGACAAGATATGTCGTCAATGCTGAACCGTATTGATTGGTGGTTCCTGTCCCAGCAGTCAGTGAACCTTTATCAGGTGATAAATTCTGGAAACGAACATCTGCGCCACTTAGCAGTACACCATTCGTATCATTCACGGATGCAGTTACCTGTATATTTTGAATTTCACCGCTGTAATTTAACGGGAATACGAGCGGGTTCGGACTCAAAGACAAATTCAATGTGCCTACATTTCCAGAAAGTGGATAGACTATCAGTGAATCTGTAACAGAAAGTTCATCAAATTGTGCAGTTATTCGATGTAATCCGTCAATATCATTGTCATAAAAATAGGTGATGGTTTTGCCTTGGGAATTTGTAGAATATACCGTCGGATAAATATATCCGGTTTCATCTGAATCGTCGGCGGTTGTAGATATAACAACTGATTGTCCGGCGACGGGTTCATTTGTATCTTTGTCTGTTAGGCGTGCTACGACCATAACAGAATCACTAAAATTTGAATAGCTATATTCTTCAGCCAAATTAATCGTAATAGCGTAATCCGTTTTTGAAACCGTCGGCTCCCTTTGGTCACAGGATAGTGAAAGAATCAATAACGCTAAGGAAAATATTCCCAAGTAAATTAGTCTTGATTTAATCATTTTGATTCCTCCTCTTTTTTCTTTTTACCCAAGCCGGATTCGATCGCTTCTTCTGTCTGTTCATGCAGAAAGCTCTTTTCAATTCCGGAGTAATTATCACGGATAATTTTTGGTGTCACTTGAATAATCAAATCCGTTTTATTTTGCTGCTCAACCGTATGCGTGAAAAACCGTTTTCCGATAAATGGAATTCTCCATAAAAGCGGAAACTTATGCTCAACATATTTTAAGTCCGCACCTAATAATCCTGCAATAATGATAGATTCGCTGTCTTTCACACGGACAGTCGTTTCTGAAACCCGTTTTTTGATCCATGGAATATTACGATCCGGACCAATGAAATCATAAATAGAGCTGACTTCAGGAACGATCTTAGTGGTGATATAACCGTCAGTATTCACGGTTGGAAGAATATGCAGTTTAATACCAACTTCTTCACGCTGAACCTGAACCTGACCGCCAACACCGCCGCTTGAAAGAATGTACGGTACAACATCCACCATAGAAATGGTAGCGTTATGACCATTAAGAGTTACGACTTGTGAGTTCGCTAACACATCTGCTTTATTGTTTTTTAACAGAAAATCAAGTGTCACATCAAAAGCGGTCATCTGACGGCTAAAACCAAATTCATTTTCCGGGTTAATCCGTTGATAATACATTGAATTCGGTATTTGTCCTTCAGGTAAAGGTTGGAATGATTCGATCACATTTCCATCTGGATCAACTGCATATGTCATTCCCGGAATTAGCGAACCCGACATAACATTCTCAGCTAAACCAACCGGGTTAGCATTTTCTGCAACAATCGTACTGATCTGTGCTAATCGTGCCCAATCAATGCCAAGTTTTTCTTCTTCAGCTACGGATACTTCAATCAATCGTGCCTGAAGCATGATCTGTAATGCAGGAACATCTACTTTTTCAACAATCTCTGTGATTTCGGCAATCTTTTTTGGACTGGCAGTTATCAACAATTTATTCCCTGTTTGATCTATTGTTACCTGCTCGGTAATGTTCACCAATAATTCGGCTACATCTTCAGAATTAGCGTATTTCAGATCAATCACGTGAGGTGCCACGCCGACATCTTCACGAAGCTTAGTCTGTTTAGCAACTAAGATTGAATTCCCGACGATCTCATAGCTTAACCCGGCAGCACGAACCACTAAGTTAATTGCCTGGTCAATCGGAACATCTTCAAGGTGAATGGACAATTTTTCATCCTTGTTAACATTCGGACCAGTAACAATATTATAACCGCTTTCCTTTGCAAGCATAGCTAACAGATTTGGCAGATGAGTATCCACTGCATGGATAGTCACTAAATTATCTTCGGTGATTTCATTTTCATCTACGGCATAGAGACCGCTGAATAGGAATAGAAAAATGATGATTCCGCTCACGAGTTTACGCATTGAATGAACTCCGTCTATTTTTTGTTTAAACATATTTTTTCCTGTAAGTAAAATTATTCGATTGATTGTTCCATTGAATAAATAATGGTTTGGTCATCTTTTGTGAAGATCAATTCTTTTGATGACAATGATGAAATCACACCGCCGGCAATTGAATCTCCTTCGACGACGTTATAAAATTGACCTCGATACTGAACATTCGCCATAGCGGGACCGCTGATCGTTTGAACAATCTGATTGACAATGATTCGGCGGCTGCTGCTGGCAAATGCAAAATCTAAACCTTCAAGAACGATGACATTGCTCAGATCAGTCGGGATCTGATCAAGAGCAAATTCGGCTTCCTCTCGTTGTTGAAGATTCGCTTCTAAACTGGATACTTTCCGTTGAAATACTTGGTCAGTCCCAATTTCTTCAGATCGATATACGTCCCATAGGTCGTTTGTTTCTTGATGTCGCTGAAATAATTGATACCCGGTATACAAGATCAATAGTGCTGACATTGATAGTAAAAGGGTCCAAAAGAATTTTAACCGTAAATTCATAAGATTAACTTCTAGCTTTCTTTAATGTAACCACAGATAAGATCATTTTTACTCTGAGATTTAATAACTGATTAACGTTAGTCATTGTCGTAAGTCGGTCTAAACCGTTATCGACATAAAATTCTTCAATATTGATGATTCGTTCGTTTCGTTCTAATTCGGTAATAAATTTTCCAAGATTTTCATAGGTGCTCGCAAATAAAAGTTCATAAGGAACTAAAATTGTGTTTTTCTCTTTATCTTTCGTCTTGGGTTTGATTTCTAAAACGGTAATATCAAGGTCATTCATTATGTCCGTCAGATTATTTAAAAACGGCATTGAGGCTGTCTGGCTTTTTTCTTCATCCTGTCCAATTTCAAGATTATGCTCAAAGACACTATACACACGATGTAAACTTTGTGAAAGAATCTGCGCAGTGATAAACTTCTCATTCACGATACGCTGTTCTTCTTCTAAATCAACGATATTGTCAGGGATTCCTTCATAATAAAATGTACTTCCAACCCAATACAGTACGGAAAAAACAACCAAGAAACTTACAAATATTATATTTCTTTTCATCGGTACTTACTTCCTCTTTACCTGTTTTTTATCCAATGCAACCACCTTGAATGACAACATTTCCTGCCCTTTAGACCGAACCCGTTCAGAATTCAAAAAGGTAATGGTTTTAAAATCATTTGCAAATTCTTCAGTATTTTGCAGTAAGTCGATAAAATGATCAATTACCTTAAATTCTTTCTCACCTGAATGCAGTTTTGAGATCGCAGAGATAATGAGCCGTTGGTTTTTAAATTCTATTTCGGTCACAGCCATATCATCCGGGGTAATCTCTGCTAATATTTTGAGTTTCGGTGCCCATAATTTTTGATTGGTTTCCAAATCATAAAGCTGTTGGATATCCCTTTTTGAAATATCGATTTGCCCTTCTCTCTGTAAAGCAGCAGTATCGTCTTTGATCTTATCAATCCTTGCGATTCGTTCTTGCTGAAGCTGCAAAATATCAAAGCTGTTTTTGTATGCAAAGTAGCTTAGAATACAAAATACGCTGATAACAACTCCAAACAGCAACCATCGGTTTCGCTCTAATTTATGTTCGTGTAACTGAGCCTTACTGATAGTTTGGTTTAAATTGATGATGATGAATTTTTGATTGGCCATTATGATGAATTTCTATTGATAATGTTTAGAGAAGGTGTTGACTCAAATAAGATCCTGAATTATATCAGACCGCGCAGCCCCAGCCCAACGGCTATGGCGTATTGTGAGGGATTTTCAACATCTTGGTTTACATTCATCCCTGTTAATGGATTTAGAATTTCAATATCAACATTCAAATGCTCAGCAATAAACTCCTTTAATCCTATAAAGGAAGCAGACCCTCCGGTTAGATATAGTTTATTAAAATACGCTTGGTTACTTGTTTTAATGTAATAACGGAGTGTTTTACGTAACTCATCAACAAACTGTGTACAGACAGATTTTTCAGCCACTTGGATACTAAAAGTATCTTCTGCCCTGTTTTCTGATGAATCTTCTGAGTGAATTGAATTGATCCCTTTTGTCAGTTTCATTTCTTCTGCGGATACTTGATCTATGTTATTTCGACGTGCAATCGATTTGGTAAAATGATACCCTCCGAAATTTAATTCTCTAAAATAGAATCGTTGATTTTTTCCCCATACGACAACAGATGTGGTTTGATTCCCGATATTCATAATAATATCCACACCCTCTTTTGCCTGTTCATGACTTGCTAGATAACAATTGACCATTGCGATCGGATCTGCATCAAACACGCCGTTATTGAATCCGGCTCCTGTTAAAATTTCGTTATGCTGTTTGACTAAATTTTTGGTCGTCGCAATCATAATCACATTGATCTTATCCAATTCTTTTGGGTCGTGTCCAATCACATGGAAATCCAAAACAGCTTCTGTTCCATCCAGAGGGATATGTTTCTTCGCTTCAAATTCTAACGACGCAGCCAGCTCATCATTGGACATCTCTAATGTTGTTATTTGCTTCACACTGATGTGGGAACCGGATAACGATGAAACGGCGTGCTTATATTTCTTCGGGGATATCTTTAATTCTTTACACAGATCCTGAATAGCTGCAACCCATTGGGATTTTGTAATGTTTTCCGGATCAAATGTATTCAGATCATGATGGATTTGCCTTGAACCGATCTTTTGGACGGTATAACCGGAAGATGTCTTTTCAAGCTGCACAATTTTTATGCTGTCATAACCAATGTCAATTCCGAGATTCATCTATCCTATTTCCTAACTTATCTATTATTGCACTTATGTATTAAACGATTATGGGCCGACGAGGTAATTTTCTATAGTAATATCAAATTCATCTGCATTTTCACTGCAGTCAAGATCTTCAGGATAAAGCGGCGGGTCAATACATTTAAGATTTCCATCATAAAAATATTCTTTATCCATACCAACACCGGGGTAGACATCATATGGGCCAGGTAAATTACGTTCCATGTAACCTCTGTATTTTTGAACAATCCCACCCCAAAGTTTAACTGATCCCCTTATATCTGAATTTCCAGTTATTCCTCCAAACAAATCCGGACCTCGTCCATCTCCATGTGGTGGATCATGATATCCGGTTAATGTATTTTGCCAGTAATGCATCGCAAATGATTCATTAAAAGCGATGATATGTGCATGGATTATCACATTCCCATTTATATTATTTCCGGCACCATTTTCCAATGTATTTGCAACATAAACATTGGCACCTGATACCAATCCCATAATATTGTCAGATCCTCCGATGCAGTCTTCGTTCGGTTGGTATGCATCTCCTGATATATCTCCATTCATTGGAGAATCAGCTTTCCGAATATTATCAGTGATCCAAATATTGCACCATACTGTGTCAAGCGGTGCTGATGCGTTCGACGGCCAAGCATGACGTCGGTAAGGTAAATATTCATCAGTTACAACCGTAAATTGACCGTTGTAAATACCTTTTACTCTGACAGGACCACCTTTTACATATAAGACAATTGGACCTGACGGGTAAATATCAATAGGATACCCCGGTACAATATTATATTCAGTTGGCTCAAAATCAAAATGATGAAAACCGTGTGTTCCACGAATAGTAGGATTCATTAATGTCTCATTACCTGAGGATGAAACCCATTTTGCATGATAATTGTTCATTGCATTATCATACAAATCACAGGTTCGGAGATCATTCGGGTCATGACTATAAGGCGGGTTAAACGGATTATACCCATCAAGGTCGGATGGTAACGGATTCGCAATATTACCGGCATAAACGTTTAAATGCGGGGGCATTAAATACCACCATTGATTCACATTCACACGCTCATCCGGATAAAAGGTGATCTCGGTCATTATAAGAGTATCTCTATTCGCGGAACCGGGCGACCATTTCATCTTAGCTGTTGCATCAAATTCATAATCGGCAAATGTTTTCATCCGTTCATAACCCGGAGGAGGTAGGCAAACTGTTTTCATTGTGTCTAAGGGTGGGTCGCCCTGAAACACCTGATTCACATTACAACTTCCCATATCAGGGAAGTTCACGTTTCCATCTCTATCTTTAGTTAGCCACACTGTACTTGTAAATGTCGGACAGCCATATTGACTCATCACAAATCTTCCATTCGATTGGATATTTCCACCGCCTAAATTATCACCGGCACCAAATTTTACTTCTCGTCTTTCATCGCCGTTAAAAACAAAGGGTGCCCCGCCGGCTTTTTCATCATCGGTTAAATACATATATTTTGCCAACGATGAGATTGGATTAAATCTTAAAGAAAAATGTTCTTTGATCGTGACTTCCTGCCCCAGTACATTTTTCACGGTAGACATGCCGACGCTAGACCCGGAGCGAACAATTCGATTATTTTCATTCGTACGCTGATGGACAGTTACATCCGTATAGCTTCCCATTCCGGTAATGTGATAGATATCATCATACACTTTTAGAGAATCATTGAAATCCCTGCTGACAATATCTTTATATCCTCTCTCGACAAAACCCGTTTCAGCGTTATAAGAGGCTTTTGCGGTAGCAATTCTTACATCAACGCGCCATTTTTCATTGAAAGCTTTTGTAATGAAGGTCAGAGTAATCACGACTCCGATTAATGCGAAAACGATTGCAGTTGGCAGGATAAATCCATTTGTCTGTTTCAAATACCTCATAAGAAAGATCTCCTGTATTTGGAGGGGGAAAACACTTCCCGTTCACTGGTAATCGTTTTCAGCACTTTATTTCTTCTGAATTTATCAACATGATCAACAGAAAATTGGACATTATACGTTGCATTTTTCACTTTTGAATCAGAATACATCGGCCAATCCGTTGGAGTATTGCACGAAAAATCAGCAATTTTCCAAATTCGGTTTCCATCTTTATCTTTTAACCGAAAATGGCCTATGGGTTTTCCGTTTTTTAAAATTCCCTCTGTCTCACTAACCGTGTAAGTCACGCGATTATTACCACCCAAATCCACAATTATCTTTTGGTACATTCCATACATTGAATACGATATATCTTTTGATGCTCGGATCGAATAAGCAATATCATCTAAAGCCCGTTCGCAATATTTATCCATGTCGCTTTGGAGAGTCTCTTGTACTATATGATGATTAATCTCTCCAAAAATGTAGATCAACGATGACAACGATGTCAATGATATCACAACGGTTGCAATCAACTCTACAAGAGTAAATCCGGATTGAGATTTATTTTTATTCATGGGCATCATATGTGAAACTTCAGCTGCTTTGTATTAAACTTGATCGTCTTCACTTTATCTCCGCCCACCGTATTATCTTTCCATTCTATCCATGTATTGACTTTATAATAAACAGAAAACTCGCCCGAATCGGTCGCACGTTTAATTCTTCGAAATAGTTTTCCTGTCACTACAGGATTGTTGTCTTGGTCCTTTAATAAAATGACTGTCTCTCCATTGACATTACTTGAACTGACAGATGAGATTTTTCCTGCGGCTGCCATGCTTTTCCAATAATCCGTATATATCTTTAATTCTTCAAAAGCTTTCTCACGTAAGCGAATTGAATTCAATGTAGATTGTGCTTTGGATACGCCCAACATGATGGCGGTAGCTGCAATCACAGTGATCATCACCCCTGTCATCGCTTCGACCAGCGTAAATCCTGATTCTCTATTGACAGTTCGCAGCACTAAAAGATGCCTTTTTCGAATAATTCCGGTTTATCAGCAATATACATCGCATCTGCTCGGGTAATCATACCCTGCTGCAAGAGTCGCTGTAAATCCTGATCCAGGCTTTGCATCCCTTCATGACCGCCCGACTGAATAAGCGAAGGAATCTGATAGATTTTATCTTCACGGATCAGGTTTTTCACTGCTGAATTTGCGGTCATAACTTCCCCTGCAGGGATTCGGCCGTTCTTATCGCGTGTCGGCAATAATTTTTGAGCGATCACTGCTTCCAAACTCTCTGATAACATGGAACGGATCTGCCCTTTTTGTGCAGCGGGAAATACGTCAATGATACGATCTATCGTCTTAACAGCACTGGATGTGTGCAACGTAGACAAGACTAAGTGTCCTGTCTCAGCAGCAGTCAAGGCCAACTGGATTGTTTCAAGATCTCGCATCTCTCCCACCAGAATCACGTCCGGGTCTTCACGAAGTGCCGAGCGAAGTGCATTCGCAAAGCTGAGTGTTGACTGACCCAATTCACGCTGGTTGATCAATGAATTCTTCGATTCATGATAATACTCTACCGGATCTTCGATCGTTATAATATGTGCATTTTTATGCTCATTAATATAGTCGATCATCGCTGCCAAGGTTGTCGATTTTCCGCATCCCGTGGGACCCGTAAGAAGGATGAGCCCTTTATCCTGCATGGCCAACTGATTTATAATCGGTGGTAAATGCAGCTCCTCCGACGTTAATATAACAGACGGGATGGTTCGAAATACAGCTGACAACCCATTAATCTGATGAAAGAAATTTACACGAAACCGTCCGCGGCCTTCCAGTTTGGTCGAAAAGTCGATTTCAAGACGTTCGGCGAACATCGATTTTTGATTATCATTCAAAACATCATCGCGAATACGGAGCATTGTATCTTTATCCATCACCGGGAGTTGAAGTTTTTTCATCTCTCCGTGGATGCGTACCATCGGGACTGATCCGACACTCAAATGCAGATCGGATGCCTCAGAATCTAAAGCATACCGTAAAAGATCGTAAATAGAGAGCGTCATATATTACTGTTCTTCGCGCTGTCCATAACCGGTAAATTCACCGGATTCAAGATCGTAAGAGACCATATGACCTTCTCCACCCTTCATACCGGATAAACTGGTTGCTGAAACTGTCCCGGTCATGAGTCCGTCTGCTTCGGTTAAATCCAACTCAAAGGACCATTTATTCTGTGTGGACATTTTGATATTTAAATATCCTTCATCCTGCATCGTTTGAATATCAGAGGGAGGTGTGCCGTTTTCCTGTAAATAGATCTCTGAATTTTCTACGATATTTTTAATATTCACTTTTGCGTCAGCAGCGTAACTTCTTTTGACATAATCTAAATAAGTAGGAATAGCGACACTTGCCAAAATTCCAATAATCACAACCACAATCAGAATTTCTACCAAAGTAAATCCTTCTTGCAGTTTTTTCCTTAATTCCTTCATTTGTTCTCCTCTTTAATAGATTGAATAAGAAATTTGATTGGAAATTTAATGTAGATGAAACAACAATACCATGATTTTTTTTATAAATAATATGTATTTTTTTATAGTATATATGATGATTATTAATGCATCCCGATTAACAAGATGCAGGACAGGAGGGTTAAGCAATCTCAGTTACGGTTCCAGACAAAGTTGCCCAGAGAGATATGATCGTTATATTCGGATAATATTTCTGAAGATATTTTTTAGCATTTTTTAAGTGCACAAGTTGATTACCTTTTTCAACTGGATTCCCCGCACAATCTTCATGGGCAACAACAGCAATCCCTTTTGAATAATGTTTTTCTATTGAAATCGAGATTCGATTGTGAATTGATTCAAGGATAGATTCGGAGGCTGCATCACTTAATAGTTTGACAGGACCCGGTTCTGTGATCACATCGACAAAGTCAACGTGAAATCGGTTTTTTAAATACATATTGACGGTATCCTGTACTCGTCCGTCCATGCAGTTGATGACTGTATAAAAACTCATTTTAATTCTACCTTAATTGAAATCTGAAGAAGAATTTAATGAGACCTAAGCTTTTATCTAAAATAATATTACTATTACATAATTATTTCAATAACACCAACTTCTTCGTCTCAACAAAATCACCCGACTTCAGTTGATACAAATACATCCCTGAAGCAACAGAATTATTATTTGCATCCGTTCCGTTCCATATGATGCTGTAAGTTCCGGGTGATACTCTTCCACTCACCAACTCATATACCCGTCTACCCATTAAATCATAGATCGTGAGGGTTACGTAACTGTCTTCCGGCACATCGTAAACAATCGTAGTTGTCGGATTGAAAGGGTTGGGATAGTTTTGATGAAGTGCATATTCCGTTGGTAAAGAATTGATCCCGCCTTTGATCAGTTGATATTGACTGTTACCACCGGTGAGTATCAAGTTACCTTCTCTCTGAAGAATGTACTCATCTCCGCTTTTCGATATCAGCGTCCATGTTGTTCCGTCTTTAATTTCATATTGAAGATTGGTTTCATTGTTTGGACTCATGATCTCAATGATGCCGCCGTTCTCGGAGTGTTTCCAATCTCCGGTAAAACGAGCATCAAATGCTCCTGTTGGCGGTTTAGGCGGTAAGCTGTAGCTGAGTTTATCCTCTTCGGGGATTTCACCTCCAAAGTAAAGCGATTGATTATTGATGGTCAATATGTTCAGATCTGATGGAACAGTGAATCTTTGTTTCGTTTGTTGTGGTCTGCCATACCCGGATACAATAACATCACCTGCTCCTGTACTGCGTACCCAATAGCCTTTACCGGGGTCTAATGTCTCAGATTCAATATAGCCCAAATCAAACCCGTATATCGTTCCCGGAATGATTAAATCATCCTGATCAACAATATGAACAACATTGGTTGAGTATGATACACCTGATATCAGATTCCATCCTTCTAATAGTGAGATTACAACATTGTTGATCGGAGGACCTGTATACACACATGATCCTGCTTCTGAAAACCGATGCCAGTATCCGATCCCTGATATTAGTGTATCGGACAAGCTGTATCCATTAATAGGATGAAACGCATAAAGTGTGTTCTCAATAGCAGAAGGACAGGAATACTCATAAGCTGTTACCGGCGGACCGACAAGATTCCAGTCTTCATTATACTCAAAAACAACATCCGGTTGATATTCAAAGGCACCGATATCAATGGTTTCTCCTGCAATACGGGGATTCCCGGCAAGATCATATTCAGGAAGGGTTACTCCGGGAGGTAAATCCAATGTCCCGGCATCACGGCATGGAGAAACCCATTGCAGGGTGTAATCTTGATTCCCGGCATCTGTAAAATAAGGAATCGTATCCATATTCCCTTCAAGCCAGTTCACGGTTGTATAATTATCGCTGTGAGTCGTATTACATTCTCCCCATGGATCTTTTCTGCATATTGCATCATAACCGCCCTCAATTAAGCTGTGACTTACATTTAAAATCACTTCCTCATCAGGAAAAGCTGAGATTGTAATTTCCCAATCTGTAGGATTCATAAAGATGGAGTTATAGATATTTCCATCAGCTAACATGGTTGTTTTCTCGGCGTAATTTCCAACAATCGTTGAATTAACGATAAATATATCCTCCCATCTGCAACAATCCAGAAAGATATGATCCTGGACACTTATATTATCATGAATCAAACAACCAATCATATATTTAGGAGAGTTATAAAATTGTTGATCCCCAATACCGATAATAGAAGCTACATCTGGTCCATCAGGATTTAGAAACTGTTGAGCGGAGTTCCCAATCACTGTATTTTCTAACCAAAGAGTATCAGTACAGAAAAAATATAAGGCGACTTCCGCTGATGCACCGCCATCATAGCCTATCCCTCGAAGATTTTCGAAACGACAGTTTGATATTTTGCCATTACCTTCACTGCATGAAATTCCTGCGGTAAACTTCGCAGTAATATCCTGTATAGTAACATGATCAAAAAGCAGATCGTTTGTATCATAGAAATGGATCGGCCACTTAGTATTATTTCCACAATCTTCTATAACCATATTACCCAGTGTAAAATTATCAACGTGTCTAATAAGTATTATATATCTACAATTCCAACTACCTCCATTTAAGGTTAAGTTTTCAACAGTTGTATTATGAACACTATTAGAATGTAACATTGGCGATAAAGAATTATTAATCAAGATTGTGTTTGTTAAATCTTCACCGGATATTGTCACATAACTTTTTGGATTAATAGGAAAAATCTGCCCCTCATCCCAATGGTACTCTCCTGCAGCGACATGAACAGTTTTTGGATCATCCGGGTCAGACTGTATCTTATGGACAGCATAGGCAATGGTTTTAAGCGGGTCTTCAGGTGTCAGTCCACTGTTCGTATCATCTCCGTCAGCAGATACATAAAGATCTTGGTTCTCTAACTCCATCCATCCGTTAAGAATGTCAAATGTGAAGAAATCAGCATCGCCGTGTGGAGATAAATTATCATAAGCAAGAGCAAAATATCCCTGATCCGGATTTATCACAGTAAATGTATCTAAAACAACATCTACCTGTAAGCAATCAATTGCCAATATATCTCGAGGATAATTGTTATAAACGTTACATCGATGATCAGAATCAAAAATAATATTCGTGGAGTTCTCCATTCTTATTCCATCCCCAATATTGTTTTTAACTGTTACTCCGCTTAAGAATACATTTGATCGAGCTGAAAAAGACAGTCCACCGCCTGTCACAGCATAATTATTATAGATATTACAGTTAATGACACTAATACTGATATCAAGAGAGGTTAATATCCCGCCCCCGCCGCTTTCACTGTGAACACTCACATAACTTCCATATCCATTGGTTAAGGTAAACCCTCGTATCACTGCATTTTGTTCGCTCTCTCGAAGTCTGATACAGCTCCCGGTTTGATTCCCGTCAATGATCGTAGAATCGATATAGTTTATTGATGGATCAATGATATCTAAACTGGCCAGTGTCAGATTATCCTTCCCGTTAAAGATCACATTCTCATAATATCTCCCCGGATACACTAATACTGTATCACCCTCTTCAGCGCCGTCTATCCCGGTCTGTATTGTTGGAAAGTCTCCCGTTCCGTCATAATAAATGTGATGAACCTCTGAAAAGAGAAAACCGGAGATCAAACTGAAACATAAAACCCACTTGATAGAGTTTAATCGTACGGGCTGTTTATTACACGTTTGATATGGGTTGAACATCCGTTTCATCTCCGGCTTCATGTGTTTATTTGATCAGCATGATCTTCTTGGTCTCAGTAAAGTCATTTGAACTCATCCGAACAAAGTATACACCGCTTGCATAATTGGATGCATCCCACATGACTTCATGGGTTCCGATCGGCATGTTGCCATTCACTGGCTCAGCCACCTGACGTCCTTTCATATCATAGATACGGATTGTTACATCACTTGGTTCAGGCAGGTCATAGGTAATGGTAGTCGTTGGATTGAACGGATTAGGGTAATTATCTCTCAGTTGATAAGCACCGGGTAATGTTGAAATCTGTCTAAGATCATCAGCTGTTAGGCTCACACGATAGATTGGCTTTTGATTGTCAGCTATCTCCATCTCTATGTGTCTGATATCAGCTCTTTCCAATGTAGAGAAGGCATCACTGCCCTCAATCAATCGTGCACCGGTTCCTTCACGGACTACTTCAAAACTCAGATCATCTATGGGTTCAGTTCCATTATAGACACGAAGGTGTACAGGATACTCGGTTACTTTCTCAGCACCGACACATTCATCACCGATAAACACACCGACTTCATCAACGGTTTCTCCGTTATCGATTGTATCAATCAATACCGGTGTATACTCAGCCAGTTCTTCGTATTCGAAGTTTTCTGTTTCAGTGTAAGTGAACGAATTAACCGTTAGTGCAGAACTCTCCCATTGGAATGTAATATCTGTATCCGTTTCAAGGATGTACATTCCGCCGTAATCTAATCGTCCTGCTGTGGAGTGTGATGACCAGACTCCGTTGATCTTCTTTAGATACCAATGCTGAGCTGTGATAGATGTCAGATGTTCCAGCACTTCCGGCTCAAAGGCTTTTAGAGGTTTTTTACTCTCTTCAAGAAAATATCCTACCCAGTTTTCCTGACCGGCATATATTCGGATCGGGGTGGTTGGGTCTTCTAGAAAACCGGAGACAGGGAGATTAACCGGATTCTCTCCGACCATTTTGATTTTGTAGCCTTGGTAGCTAAAAAAGATATGATCTGTATTTACCCATCCATCATGCATATATTTGATGTATTGTTTGATATTACTCCCTTTGACTAAATGTATCCATACGATCTCGAAAAGTTCTGAATAAGCTGAAGTTACAAATAAGTCATAAAGTAGAAATCCTGCCATGTCGCCGTCATACTTTAAATATCCTTTTTCATTGATTGTCGGTTCTAAGCGGTCTAAAACCGGGAAGCTCATCCAAATCCATCCATTGTTGTTATGTTTAGACGGCAGAACCCGCATATCAATTTGGAGTTGAGCTGATGCTTTGATCAGAAAAGGTATATTGTCTGAATAAAGAAATGCTGCTGTCAACAGAAGGGATAGGATTGTTTTTCTTCTCATTTGAGTAAGACCAATTTCTTCGTCTCAACAAATGTAGTTGACTTCAATTGATACAAATACATACCTGATGCGACAGGATTGTTGTGTGTGTCTGTTCCGTTCCAGATTATACTGTGCTTACCTACCATAGAATGTTTGTTAACCAACTCTTTGACCAGTCTCCCCATAATGTCATATACAGTTAATGTAATGTGACTTTGTTCAGGGACATCATATTCTATCGTAGTTGTTGGGTTAAATGGATTGGGGTATGCGTACGACAGCTTATAGTCTTTGAGTTTTCCTATATTTTCTATCTCTAAAAAATTCACATCGACTACCGGATAATATGGCGGTGTGATACAATCAAGATTAGCATCATAGTGAAAATCCTTACTCATACCGATTCCGGGATAAGCGTTATAAGGTCCAGGCATGTTACGTTCCATATATCCTCTATATTTTTGCACGACTCCGCCCCAATGGACTAAAGATCCACGAAGATCGGATGATCCAGTAGTTCCTCCATAGATTTCAGGGCCGCGACCGTCGCCATAAGGCGGATCAGAATATCCATTATCTAAAGTATTCTGCCAATAATGTATTCCAAATGATTCGTTCAAGGCTGTGATATGTGCATGAACAATCACATGCCCACTTGTATTATTTCCAGCACCATTTTCCAATGTGTTTGCAATAAAAACATTCGCACCGGAAACCAGTCCCATGATATTTTCCGATCCTCCCGTACAATCATCATCCGGCTGAATTCCTGATAAATCGCCATTCGAAGGAGAATCTGCTTTCATCAAATCATCAGTGATCCAAATATTACACCAAATCGTATCAAGCGGAGCTGTTGCATTTGACGGCCAGGCATGTCTTCGATACGGCGTAAATTCATCCGTGACAATCGTAAATTGACCTGAATATGCTCCTTTAACTCTTACAGGTCCGCCCTTAACATAAATAACAGTCGGGCCATCAGGATATATATCCAACGGATATCCGGGAATAATATTTTCTACAGTCGGTTCAAAATCAAAATGGTGGAATCCATGGGTTCCTCGTATGGTTGGATTCATTAATGAGTCACTGCCGGAGGATGAAACCCATTTTGCATGATAATTATTCATTGCTTCATCATATATATCACAGGTTCTGAGATCGTTAGGATCATCACAGTATGGAGGATCAAACGGATTGTACCCATCCAGATCAGAAGAAACCGGATTTGCAATACCACCTGCCCAAGCATTTAAATTCGGCGGCATTAAGTACCACCATTGGTTTACAGACACGTGTTCATCCGGATGAAAAACGATCTCGGTCATGATCAGTGTGTCGCGATGCGCCGAGTCAGGGTTCCAATTCATCTTAATTGTTGCATCAAATTCATGATCTGCATTGTAGATTAATGCTTCGGTATTTATCGACGAAAATGGGATTACCTGCACTGTATCTAAAGGCGGGCTGCCCAAAAATACTTGATCTTCTGTGCACTCGTTCAACTCCGGATAATTCACTTCGCCGTTTTCAGTCATCATGAGCCATACAGTGGAGTGAAATTCAGGACATCCATATTCACTGCTGGAAAAGAATCCGTTCGTTTGAATAATTCCTCCCCAATAATTATCTTCAAAATTAAACATAACATCCCTGCGTTCATCTTCATTAAACACAAAAGGACCTCCTCCCGCCACTTCATCATCAGTAAAATAGCTAAAGATTGATAACGGAAATTCAGTACGTCCATTCCCTGTAAGCATGGCTGTAATTAAGGTTAAATAGATTATGACTCTTTTCATGTTACTTCTCCTTATTTTAAAATTAATAATTTCTTCGTCTCAACAAAATCACCCGACTTTAATTGATACAAATACATACCTGATGCGACAGAATTGTTATTTGAATCCGTACCGTTCCAAACAATACTGTGATTTCCGGGTGAAACTCTTTTACTCATCAACTCTTTTACACTTCTACCCATTAAATCGTAAATAGTCAGTGTAATATGGCTTTCATTTGGGATATCATAGGTTATTGTTGTAGTTGGATTGAATGGATTAGGATAATTGTTATGCAGGGCAAATTTCGTTGGTAAAGAATTGATCCCGCCTTTGATCAGTTGATATTGACTGTTACCTCCTGTGAGTATCAAGTTACCTTCTCCCTGAAGAATGTACTCATCTCCGCTTTCTGATATCAGTGCCCATTCCTGTCCGTCTTTAATCTCATATTGAAGATTGGTCTCATTGTTTGGACTCATGATCTCAATGATACCGCCGTTTTCTGAGTGTTTCCAATCTCCGGTAAAACGAGCATCAAAAGCTCCTGTTGGCGGTTTAGGCGGTAAGCTGTAGCTGAGTTTGTTTTCATCCTTAATCTGAATACCAAATGTCAACGTTGTTTTCCCCAATGTAATTGTATTTGCATCAGCTAACACGTCCGTCCTGAATGATCTGCTGAGGGTATCTAAGCTGCAAACGGAAATCATCCCTGCAGAATATGTTCGCACCCAATAACCTAATCCCGGATGTAATCTTGATATCGGATCAACGATATATCCATCATCAAACGTATAAAACGTCCCCGGAACGATGATGCTGTCCGGGTCGCAAATAGCTGTTACATCTACTTCATATGATCCCACTGCCATTAGACTCCATCCTTCATTTAGAGTAATTTCAATGTCTTCAATACAATCACCTATTATCCTATTTTCACCGGGTTCATTGAACCGTAACCAATATCCTATACCAGCCGACAGAGTATCTTCGAGATGATAACCGTCATTAAAGGAAAAGCAGGTCCCATCGACTGCATTTGGAAATAATGTTGTTACAGCCGTATCTTCTGCAGACTCGGGCAGTCCGACTAACTTCCAACTGCTTTCATTGTTAACGGTTGTCGCACATCCACCCGGAGGCGGCGGTGGAGATGTCAAATCAAGATATCCACTGAAAATCCAATTTTTATAGTCAGCCGGTGAACATTCATCACCTGTTGTAGATTCATAGAGATAATCAGGCATTTGATAACAGAAATAGACGCGTTCATCGGTCGCTCCGTCTGGAGAGGCATGGGCACAATGTTCATCGGGACGATTTACTTCTTCAAGATTCGGATCCGGTGTCGCAAAGTGATAGGGGTGCCACCAGGTTTGACCGCCGTCTTCTGATTTAATCACATAATTATCAAAAGACCATTCTAGGAAGTAACCCCAGTCGTCACATCCGTCATCGGGAGTGCCGTTGTCATCCGTAACCATGAACTGCCCCGGCTCGATCAAACTGGTTACAACATAGATAACATCATCACTCTCTTCACTAATTGCGAGTGACGGGAAGAAATAATAATATCCATACTCACAGAAATATTCTCCCCAATCTCTGAATGATTCTGAAGTGCTGATGACGAAGGAATAATTCCACCCGGTTGCAGAGTTTACCGGACCAGGGTTGAGTAGATGATCTTTATCTATCGTAAAATGCCACCAGCCGATACTTTCTGTAAGTGATGTCCAAATGCCGTCATCGGATGCAGGAAGAACGCTTGTAATAAAATGAGGATTTCCTTGGCTGTCAACACGCATATCGAAATTATACCCAAGGAATAATTCATTCCATGTAATAGTTATATCGGCACATTCATCAGTATCCGGCCCGTAATGGTCGGAGTAAGCACCGGTAGACAGCATATGTTCAAATACATTATCATCAATAAAGAAATAATTTGACCCTTCCTGCCCGCCATACCATGTTGCACCATAGTCATCTGTCCGTTTAAATGCAATTGTATGTGTATTACAATAGGGGCTTGTATCAAAATCTGCTCCATCAAAAAATGTAGAGACAGATACATAACCGATTCCTTCTTCATTTACATCCAGCACAGGTGAAGATGTATAGGATCCTACATCATCACCGCCAACCATATCATTGTTTACATCAACCACTAAAATTTCAGAGCCAAAAGTAATTTCTCCATCATTATAATTTTCGGAATGAAACAAAAACTTATCTTCTCTTGTCCAATCGCCAAAGACAACGTTGAACCAATGATCTCCCGTTGATTCATCATAAGAATAATCAGGTGAGCCTACCCACATATCCATGTTATCTGTCCAAGCTGAATCAATGGGGCTGACTGTTGTGAACTGTCCTCCACCCCAACCTCCTTCATCCCAGGTATAAAAGGGCATTCCGCCATATCCTGCGCCTGTTCCGGAATATACATTCCAGAATACATAAGGATAATCTAACATACCAAGTGAACTTGGGTAATGCCCTATACTCATCCCGGGGTTCAAATTTTGATAGGTTGTCCAGTTGTA
Organism: uncultured bacterium; assembly: GCA_964422145.1. GTDB lineage: Bacteria > Fidelibacterota > Marinisomatia > Marinisomatales > JACNKV01 > JACNKV01. The sequence goes on from CAYQZV010000008.1 coordinate 98,195, forward strand.
CCCATCATCATCTGAAAATGCCGCACCGATCTGACCGCTGGTTTCACCTTCACCCGCCCATTGTCTGTACCCCATCAACAATCTATTTTCGTACACGGACATTGGACGTGTCATTGGTACAGCCATTCCATATCCATTCATTGAAGAATCAATCAATGTAAAGTGACAGTCGTTTCGATTGATCGGATAATCTAAGACCGTTCCATGTGATCCTGATCCATGAACCACCGTTTCAGGTTCTGATAACGGATGATACTCTTTACTCCTTATCTCCGGTGAAGGATACCGCGGAATCGATTCCCCTAACACCACCGTTAAACAAATGACTAAACAAATCACTGTCTTTTTCATCATTTCCCCCTTTTTATTTAAGTAATAATAATTTCCTTGTTTCAACAAAATCCCCTGATTTCAGCTGATACAAGTACATCCCCGATGCAACTGGGTTGTTGTTTGCATCCGTTCCGTTCCAGATAACGGTGTGCTTGCCTGCCGATACTCTTTTACTCATCAACTCATTTACCCGTCTACCCATTAAATCGTAGATCGTTATTGTAATGTAGCTCTCATTCGGGACATCATATGATATTGTTGTAGTGGGATTGAACGGGTTTGGGTAGTTTTGATGGAGAGTGTATTTTGTTGGCATTAGATATTCAGGTTCAACGCCCGCAGACCCATCATATTCAAATGCTCCCATATCCGGAGCAGCGCCATAATACTCATCTTCTGTCATGTTGATAAGCGTATCACCCTCGAAAATGAGCAAAGTTGTTCCTGCGTCAATACATGGGGAATTAGATTGAAGTGTAAAATCGCCGTTTTCATAATCCGTAAAAAGAGGATCTACATCTATATTCCCCTCTAGCCAAGATATTATCGATGGATCGCTATCAGTATAAATGCCATCCATTCCATTTCGAACTAATGAGTAGTCAAACATAATATAACCACGTGTTCCTTCAGTGATTATCTCATATTCTGATTCATTCCAAAATATGCAATTTATGAAACGAATGTGTGAGTAATTATGGACAGTATACATTCCTCCACCCCAACTGGCATGGTTTCCTGCAATCGTTGAGTTAATAAATATGGGGTATGAAGCACAGCAAATATAAATCCCTCCACCCCCAGTAGCATAATTATTAACAACAGCAACATTTTTAAAAATAGGGTGTGAATATAAATCAATTGAAACCCCGCCACCATAGGAGGCATAATTCTCTGTAATGATCACATCCTTAATTGTTGGTGAAGCCCCCCAGCATCTAATACCGCCACCGTCTCCATATTCCCCATTTTTCACCGTTAAATTTTCGATAACAGTTGTAGAGTCTATTTCAGGCCAACTTGAAGATAATTGAATTACACTAGATAATCGACTCCCATTAATAATACAATCTTCTTGTCCTGATCCTATCAGTTTTATTCCATTTATATTGGGCCAAATGATATTCTCATAATACGATCCGGATGCTACTAAAACTGTATCGCCTTCTGACGCATTATTTAGTCCATGTTGGATCGTGGCAAACGGATTATCCTCACTGCCGTCACCCGTTGCATCTGAGCCACCAGTAGACACATAAATAGTGGAAAACTCATAAATACAGCTTCCGTCATCCAAAATTGCATCAGGATTGTAATTAACTGCATCCGGGTCGGTACAGCCGTATATGAATCCGCCGCACGGACTCTGAATCCCTGACAATATTACTAGACCGTCACCCCCGCCCCATTCTACTGTAAAAGATAATTCCCCAATGAATAAAGTATCCAAACCATCATATCCATCATAATCATAACTATAAAATTGCACCATATAATCCCCAGATGGCACACTGTTTATATCTACGGTAATATCAAATGTACACCAACAATACGCCTGTGAGTAGGATGTATCTATCGCTGCAACCATAAATACATTTTCTTCAAGCTGAACATCCATGATAAATAATGCAGCACAGTTTCGATTCATGGCATCAATACCAAATGTAACTGTGTCATTTGAAACAGTGACATACGGATCTCCGAGATTGTCTTGCCCCCAGATTCCTGCTCCTAAAAAGATCATTGTGAATATGATGTTTTTCATGATTCACTCCTTTTGTATTAAATTTGATTGACGTTCAAGAGAGGTCATGATAGATGAACTAAAGGTCAGGTGCAGCGAATCATTATAAGGACTCATGACCTCTCCAAATGGTTTTGATTTTGAATATAATTATTCATATCTCAATTATTGTAGCCAGAAATTCTTATTCAGTCCCTTCTATTTTCTTCAGTTTTGACCATACACTTGGATAACTGATTTTTAAAACATCTTCAAGGCGGCGTTTTCTGAAGCCGTAGTGTTGATATAAATATCGTATCACATCTTTCTCAAAGCGTGTATTCGCTTCTTTCCAGTCTAAATTCAGTAAGTTTTCCTCGATATAGTGGATCAATCCCTCGAATCGATTTACAGGATCAAATCTTTTTTCTTTATCCGTGATATTTGGAATCGTAAATGCTTCCTTTGTTAATTTATGCTTCACTGATGAAAATGTAGATTGATTGATATGCAATGTATTGAAAAAGTCTTTTCTGTTATCAGATTTCAGTAAATGAACCATGATCAAATTGTATTGGAACAGACTTATGATAATCCGCCAAGGCTTTCCAATAGCAAACTCAAATACATTTTCAGATGATGGGTGTGCAATTTTGCGGAATGTGGCTTTCTCCAGATAGTCCACATACGTCTGAATTGTCAACTTTCGTTCACCTGTAAATGAAAATCCTATATCAATCAATTCATTTGCATGATCGTATCCCATTTTATAATACGTCAAAGCTTGAAGCTGTTTATTCAAGAATTCATAACATTTTCCTAAATAATAGCATTGGATCGGTAATTGCTGGATTACACCATGCAGCTTGGCAATATTATAGGCTTCTATAAAACCTTCTGCTGACAATGCATATTCATCCATAAGGTAATATGCATAAGCGATATTTTCAGTCATCATCGTACGAGTGCTGTAGCTGTCAGGACCATTGATATATTTCTTTAAATAATTAATTCCTTTTTTATATTGTCCTTTCTTTATAAATAAGTAACCAATCGCATTATGTATATTATATTCGGTATGCTGTAGACCATGTTTTTTAGTTTTATTAAAGGCCAGCTGGTAATATTTCTCTGCGTTAGTGTAATCATTGTTTCTGGAGTACTCAATACCAAGTCTTAAAAGCCCAACAACATAAGTCCCATACTTTCCTTCATCTTTCATTTTGTTGACTTTTGATAGTAATTCACTAAAATAGACCGTGTTCCGAGGAACAGAAGAGTGTAACATTTTACCATAATTAAGCTGCGCAATCAGCACATTGGATTTAGTGTATTTTAAGGCAGTATCTATACAGCGAATTGTGTCATCAAAATCTCTAAAATAAGAGAATAACTGTTGGTACATAAAATAGAAGAATGCAATATACTCTGGGTTTAACTGTTTTTCATAGTTCTTGACGATTAATTCAGCTTGTTTAAACAGTTCATATGAATGTTTCATATCTCCTTCTTGATATTTTTGCTTTCCCATTCCGGCCAGCACGATGAGACGAGTCCCTATATCCTCTATATTTTCAACTCGAACTTCCCCATGCAGAGATTTAAATTCCTTTACGTTGTATAATCCGGCTTGATCAAAATAGTCCATTAGTGTCTTAAAATCAGGTCTGGAATGCTGCATCTTTTTATCCTATTATTTTATGCTTAACATTTATGTGTTTGTTATTATTATACATTTAATGCCCTAACTATCTGGTAATAAGGAATATAGAATTCTAACGGTAGGAGATAACTCCTTTATTAAAAATATAATTGAAATGCAGATCACCGATTTTTTCATCATGAAACCTCTTTGGTTAACCTATGTAAGAAAGGGCTTTCTAATTATAAGTAATTATTTTATATATAGCAAC
>CAYQZV010000009.1:0-88404 GCA_964422145.1 uncultured bacterium
TGGTGAGACCTTTTTTCATGAATTAATGATGAAAGCATAACATAGGATCCTATGTCAAAAGAAATATTGACCACTATTCAATCTCCCGATGATTTGAGAGATTTAACTGTTGAAGAATTAAAACAAGTTGCGGATGAATTACGTAAATACATCATTCCGACCATCACTGAAGTCGGCGGGCATCTTGCTTCAACATTAGGTGCGGTGGAACTGACACTGGCTCTGCATTATGTCTATGACACACCGGAGGATAAAATCGTTTGGGATGTCGGGCATCAAGGCTATGCCCATAAAGTGTTGACCGGGCGGTACGATGCATTAAAAACGATTCGGCAATACGGCGGATTAAGCGGATTCTTAAAACGATCTGAAAGTGACTATGATGTATTTGGCGCAGGACATGCATCTACATCAATCTCGGCGGCGTTAGGAATCGCATGCGCTAGAGATCATAATAACGAAGATTTCAATGTTGTCAGTATTATCGGTGACGGATCCATGACCGGCGGGTTGGCGTACGAAGGCATAAACAATGCCGGGCATCTTCGAAAACAGCTTTTGGTGATTTTAAACGATAACGATATGTCAATCAGCCCTAACGTGGGATCATTAAGTACGTTGCTGAACCGCGTGGTGACTAATCCGGTGTATAACCGTATCAGAGATGAGATATGGAAGTTCACCGGCTCATTACCCTTTGGAAAAACATTGACCCGAAAAGGGCTCCGGAAGCTAGAAGAAAGTTTGAAAAATCTTGTTTCACCCGGTATTGTTTTTGATGAATTAGGATTACGGTATTTTGGTCCGGTTGACGGTCATAATCTCGAGGAATTGATCCGTACGTTAAACAATTTGAAAAATATCAAAACGCCGGTTTTGCTTCATGTCTTAACCAAAAAAGGAAAAGGGATGAGACTGGCTGAGGTTGATCCTGTCACGTTTCACGGTGTCAGTGGAAGCAGCGGGAAGAAAAAAGATACTGTTTCTCCGAAATCTTTTCAGGATGTATTTGGAACGGTAGTAACTGAAATCGCACAAAATAGAGATGACACCGTTTGTATTTCTGCTGCAATGAGAGAAGGTACTGGCCTGGTTGAATTTGACAAAAAATATCCAGATCGGTTTTATGATGTCGGAATTGCAGAAGGACATGCGGTAACCTTTGCCGGCGGAATGGCGACTGAAAATGTCCGCCCGATTGTTGCGATCTACTCCACATTTTTACAACGGGCTTTCGATCATATCTTTCATGATATCGCCCTGCAAAATCTGCCGGTCATTTTTTGTTTAGACCGTGCCGGGGTCGTCGGTGAAGATGGTCCGACACATCACGGTGCTTTGGATATTGTGTATTTGCGCTGTATCCAAAATCTGATTGTGACCGCACCGCGAAACGGAAATGAGTTAAGACATTTAATGTACACGGCGTTGAATCAATCCAGTCGACCGTTTGCGATCCGATATCCGAAAGGTGATTCGGTTCAATTTGAACAACAAGGGCAAGCAGAGTTAATTCCGATCGGCAGTTGGGACATTCTGAGAAAAGGAAATGATGTCGCAATATTGGCTGTAGGTCCGCAAACTTATGATGCTATGGAAGCTGCGGATTATCTCAAACGCAGTGGAATATCCTGCGAGGTTATCAATTGTCGGTTTATTAAACCTATGGATGATGCCGTGCTTGAATCTGTCTATAAACGATTCAATAAAATTGTGACGATAGAAGAAGGAGTGATTGATGGTGGATTCGGTGATAGCGTTTCGTCATGGATGGCTGAAAAAGGATTTAACGGGAAGATCAAACGACTGGGCCTCCCGAATGAGTATGTGACACATGGTTCCCGAGGAAGATTATTGAAAGAACTCCGGCTGACATCCGATGGAATCGTTACAGCAGTCCAAGAGATTTCCAAAGGATAAGGAAAGTTTAGTTTTTCAACAGAATGACAAAATTTGGAAAAATGTATGAGTAAACAATTAGACCTTTTTGAACAACAAAAAAAGCTGTGGAAAGACAACATCAACTCGTGTTTCGAACGGGATTATGATTTCGATACGTTGAGCGGCGAACCGCTGGATTTATTGTATTATCCTGAAAATCCGTCTGAGGAACATGCGGATCATCTTGGTTTCCCGGGTCAATTTCCGTTTACCCGTGGCGTTCATCCGAATTTGTATCGCGGAAAGTTGTGGACTATGCGTCAGTTTTCCGGGTTCGGAACACCGAAAGAAACAAATGAACGATTCCATTTTCTTCTTAAGCAAGGACAAATGGGGCTCTCGGTTGCCTATGATATGCCGACATTAATGGGTTATGATCCGGGGCATCCGTTCTCAGTGGGTGAAGTCGGAAAATGCGGTGTGAGTGTTGCATCCTTGAAAGATATGGAAATGTTGTTTGACGGCATTGATTTGGGAGAGATTTCTGTATCTCAAACGATCAACGGACCGTCAGTGATCTTGCTGGCATTTTATATCGCTGTGGCTGAGCAGCAAGGTGTTCCAAAAGCAAAATTACGCGGAACACTCCAAAATGATATTTTAAAAGAATTTATTGCCCAAAAAGAATGGATTTTCCCGCCGGAACAATCCATGCGTGTGATCACGGATATGATGGAATATTGTACAGATCATTTGCCCAAGTACAATACAATCTCGATCAGCGGGTATCATATTCGTGAAGCCGGATCAACCGCAGCACAGGAATTGGCGTTTACCCTAGCCGATGGTTTTACCTATGTTGAATATGCGATGAAAGCTGGGATGGATGTGGACAGTTTTGCTCCGAGGTTATCCTTTTTCTTTAATTCTCATTTAGATTTCTTTGAAGAAGTCGCAAAGTACCGTGCATCAAGACGGATTTGGGCAAAACGGATGAAAAATAAATATGGGGCGAAAGACCCACGGTCATGGAAATTAAGGTTCCATACGCAAACCGCAGGGTGCTCATTGACGGCTCAGCAGCCGGAGATCAATATTGCCCGTACAGCATTTCAGGGCTTAGCGGCCGTGATGGGCGGAACACAATCTCTGCATACCAATTCCATGGATGAGACATTGGCGCTGCCTTCTGAAAAAGCGGCTGAGATTGCGTTAAGAACTCAGCAATTGATCGCCTTTGAAACAGGCGTTCCGAATGTGGTTGACCCGCTAGGCGGATCATGGTTCGTTGAATCACTCACCGATAAAATGGAAGAATTAGCCGAAGAATATTTTAATCAAATTGATGAATTTGGCGGAGTGATCCCTGCTATTGAAGCAGGATTCTTCCAACGAGAGATTGCACATGCGGCATCTGAGTATCAGAAAAAAATTGATGACAATAAGAGAATTGTTGTCGGCGTGAATGAATTCATTAAAGAAGATGAAACGATTGAAATCCCGATCCTTGAAATCGGGCATGAAGCCGAAAAAGCTCAAGTTGCTGCACTCGAACAGTTGAAAAAAGAGCGGAATAATGAATTAGTGACGAAGGCATTAAATGACTTATCTTCAGCGTGTGAATCCGGTCAGAATATAATTCCGCCGATTATCGAAGCGGCGAAACAATACGCGACGTTGGGTGAAATTGTACAGGCGATGAAAAATGTATTTGGAGAATGGCAGGAAACGACGGTTTTCTAGTTACGGGAGAGATTAATGAAAAAAACATCGATATATAACGATATTTGGAATTTATTGGTATCCATGAAATTCGCTACGATTTTGTTGACCGTGTTAGGCGGAATTTCTATGGTATCCATGTTAATTAATGAATATCCGAATTTTTTCAATGAAAGTTCAATTTTTCATCAATTATTGCAGCAACATGATCCGTATTCTTCATGGTGGTATCGAGGATTGCTGTCACTGTTATTCTTATCTTTGCTTTTCTGTGTCATTCAGAGATTTGCTCCGATGATGAATCAATTGAAATACAAAACATTCAAAAATGCTAAATCAATTGAAAAAATGGAATTCCGCCATCGGTTAGCCGGCGATCCTGAAGCGTTAAAAGCAAAAGCAATTCACATTCTAAAAAAATCATTCTATAAAATCGATGAAAGAATCGATGGCATGGATACTGAGTTGGTCGCATGTAAATACCGATTCAGCGGAGTGGGGTCTTGGATATCCCATGTCGGAATGCTGATTATCTTTATAGGAGCGGTTTTATACAGTTCAACCGAAGTCAAAAGTTTTCGATACATCATCAGTCAGGAGCATCAAACAGGACATGAATTAAGCAAAGATCTGCCGGAATACTGGTTTAAATGGGAAATTCCGATTACGAATTCTGAAACCGTTAAAGTTGTCGTAGACAGTTTCCGTGTCAGGTTTTATGATGATAAACAAATGATTTCGGATTACCGATCTTATATCTCTTTGTATGGGTCAAACGGTGAGAAAATCCGGGACCACGAGTTGACGGTTAACAACCCGCTTTTATATAAAAATGCGGCGATTCACCAATCAGATTATAAACCATTGGTGGATGAATTTTTTGTTCCAAGATCGCCGATGAGAGAAAATCGTATAAAACAAATCATGCGGATGCAGGAATTGCAAAAAATCAGAGACAATTGGATAACAGGATTAAGTTATAAACAATATACAGGGAAACCCGTTATTTTCTTGGGTATGTTTATGTCGTTTGCGGGCTTGTTCATCGCATTTATGTATTGGCGCAGGGATGTTTGGGTTTCCATACATAAGAAAGGATTGATTATCGGAGGACTCTCCGTGAAGAATGCAGTTGCATTTCAACGTGAATTACAAAATATTTCAGAAAGGATCAAACATGACTAAAAAACAAATTACCGGTGTACTCGGTATAGCAATATTACTTGTCTTAGGCTATTTTGCATTAAATATGGAAGATGAAGTCGCAACGCATGAAGGACATAACCATTCAGAGATGATGCCCCAAATGGGCGGCCACGGTTCAAATGAATTTATTACCCATTTAGAGAAAGGTAATGTCACCTTTAATGAGTTTTACAAAATTGATAATAATTGGACTTTAAAAGTCATTCAATTTGAACCGGATGCTCGGTTAGCAGGTGCGACGGGAAGCGGTGCAATTGAATCGGAATCCACTGCTGAAATTAATCCGGCCATAAAAGTGGAATTTTATAAAGACGGAGAATATCAACATTATCAAATTTGCTTCAAATCCATGACTGGAATGCATTCAAAAAAACCGAATCAAATATTTTTTGTGGATTTCTTGGATTACACAAATTTCAGAAAAACAGATGATGGACATTATGCGGTGGATGAAGTAACCATCAAAATAAAAGAGGCAAAATAATGGAAAGTTTATATCAAGATCTTTTTTGGTATACGTTTGTATTTTATCTGGCTGGTTTTGCCGGATATGTACTTTACTTTGCACTAAAAAGGGATATGCTGCATAAAGCAGGGATGTGGCTCTTCAGTTTTGGACTTGTTTTACAATCATCCGGATTTTTTGTGAAGTGGATGATCGTCGGATCAGTTCGGTTTCAAAATATGTTCGAGCATTTAATGCTGATGTCTTGGGCAGGTGTTGCGATGATGCTCTACGCGATTTGGAAATATAAAAATCCGGTAGTCGGAATCATTATTTCACCGATCATTGTGATGCTGAATGCAGCTGCGGCACTCTTGGATAATTCCCCCGCGGAACATTTAATGCCGGCATTACAAAGCAACTGGCTGACCATCCATATTTCGTTAGCTGCTTTGGGTTCGGGAGCCTTTGTTGTTGCCGGAGCTGTCAGTCTGCTATTTTTAATGAAGAACCATGAATATGATCCAACCTGGGATGGTGAGAAAAAACGGTTCTTCTCTCAAGCCTTGATTTATTTTGTCTATGTTCCGGTGGTTCTCTTTTTTGTGTTCCGAATTGTCGGATATACACCAGAACACACCGCATTTTCAGTCGGATATGGATATAAATTCGCCTCTCAAGCTGTGTATGAATCTGCAAGGACACTCTTAGGTCAGTTTGTCATCGTGATGGGAATGGCATTTATCCCTATGATGGGATTATTCACTTACATGGAAAGCAAACTGAAATCAGCCGATCGTAATAAAGGTTTCGGCGGCAGTATCTTTGCCATCTATATTTTATCCTTTGGATTAAGCAGTTTAATTATCGGAATATTAAGTTCAACCGAATTCTTACTGATAACACCCAGTCGCCATTCAGGCGGTGTATGGAGATTCTTTGAATTTATGGGTGCTGCTTACATTGTGTCCTTGTTATGCTTTGTTCTGTTGTACTATCTCGTTTACGTCCTTGCCGGCAAGAAAATCAATCAGCTTTCCAGCAATTTGGAATTATTCGATGAAATCAATTACCGCGCGGTATCTCTGGGATATCCGTTGTATACCGTCGGAGCTTTATTTGCCGGAGCGATTTGGGCTGAACAAGCATGGGGCACATTTTGGAGTTGGGATCCGAAAGAAGTCGGAGCATTATTAGTATGGCTGTTTTATTCAGCAGTACTGCATGCCAGATATAATCGAGAATGGAAAGATGAAAAACTGGCGGTATTATCCGTTATCGGGACCATTACAATTTTTATCACCTTTTACGGGAATTACTTTTTCGGTGGATTACATGCTTACGCATAAACAATCTGCAAATTGTTCTCACTAAATCAGTCATCATAGGAGTCAACTATGGAACGTAAAATAGTTCATGTTGTCGGTACAGGTACAATCGGAGAACCTTTAATTGGTCTGCTCTGCGATTATCGCGACCAGTTGGGGATCGATGATATTACTTTTCATAAAAATTCTGCATTAACCAGTGATAGCTCCAAAGTCGCCAGTTTGATCAAGCGGGGGGCTAGATTATCGGTGGATGAGAAGAAATTCAGTGATTTTAAAAATATCGGACTCGATCCGTCATTCAGCACTGAAGATGCAATTAAACGATCATGTGTTGTTATTGATTGTACGCCCAGAGGGATCGGCCATAAAAACAAGGAACGGTTTTACAGCAACTTCAGTGATGATGTCAAAGGATTCATCGCCCAAGGAAGTGAAGACGGCTTCGGGAAAAAATATGCTCGCGGGATCAATGATACTGCATTGACCTCTGAAGATCAATTTATTCAAATCGTTTCATGTAATACGCATAACCTTTCCTGTGTCACTAAAACCTTGGCACTGGATACCAGTCCGGATAACTTAGCCGGCGGAAAGTTTGTTTGTATTCGGCGTGCAAATGATATCAGCCAGCCTGGTAGTTTCATCCCTGCACCGCAAGTTGGGAAGCACGGTCATCCGACCTATGGAACTCACCATGCTGAAGATGCTGCTGATCTGTTCAGAACATTGAATTATGATCTGAATCTCTTTTCTTCTGCAATGAAAGTGAACAGCCAGTACATGCATGTGGTTTGGTTTACATTAAATGTGAAAGAACCGACCACTTTGAATGAAGTAAAGGACAAACTTGTTGCCAATCCCTATGTAGCCATGTCTGAAAAAGACATGACCAGTACCGTTTTTTCATTCGGCAGGGATCAGGGACACTTCGGAAGAATTTTAAATCAAACGGTTGTGGTTGAACAAACTCTGAATGTCAGAAATGATCATGAAATCACCGGATTCTGTTTCACACCTCAAGACGGAAATTCGTTGTTAAGCAGTGTGTCAGCAGCTGAGTGGTTCTTATATCCGCATTCTTATCAAGATAAAATTCAATGTCTGTCAGAGTATTTTTTCCCGCGTATTTAGAAAAACCACATCCATATTTATGTTAGGAGGCTGACGAGATCATGCCGTTAGTTGTTGAAAAGATCGTTGTAGGCCCATTTCAGGAAAACACGTATTTAGTGTTTGATTCTGAAAAGCAAGATGCTATTCTCATAGATCCGGGAGCAGAGAGTCAAAGAATAAAACAAGAACTGACTCAACGTCGACTCAATCTCCTTGCTATTCTCAATACCCATGCCCATATTGACCATGTTGGAGCGGTTGCTGATCTCCAGAAAGAATTTGATGCCCCGTTTTATTTGCATGAGAAAGAAAGACGGATCCTCAATCAGTTAAATGATCATAGTGTTATGTTTGGGCTTCCAACGATTCAGGAACCCAAAGTAACAAAGTGGATCACAACCGAAGAGGATTTGAAGATTGGTTTGTTCTCTGTTAACGTATTACATACGCCGGGACACACGCCCGGCGGTGTTTGTTACTTGGTCGACGGACATGGTTTCGTTGGTGATACACTCTTTAAAGGATCAGTGGGCAGAACCGACCTTCCGGGCGGATCATGGGAGACCCTTGAACGATCTTTAAGACGGTTGATCAAGGATATCCCAAAAGACTTGACGCTTCACTCAGGACATGGGGTTGATACAACACTATCAGAAGAATTTGAACACAATCCTTTTCTTTATCCGTTAGTGTCGTGATGTCTCCAGACCATCCTGATCGGTTAAATGCTGATTCGTTTCTGAACCATTTTCAACAACATGATCTGATCTACAAAGATGACCATGTTCTGGTGGCAGTTTCAGGCGGAATGGACTCGATGGTCTTACTTCATTTAATGACAGAAATCGCTGACGTTTATCCACTGACAATTTCGGTCGGACATGTTGATCATCACTTGAGAAAAGACTCTGCTTTAGATCGTGAATTTGTTCAAAGGACGTGTAACAAACTGAACATCCCAGTTTATATTAAAGAGTTGAACCCCGAAGAAATGCCCAAAGGAAGCAGTGTAGAAAACTGGGCGAGAACCGAACGCTACTCAGCTTTAGAGGCGATCAGAAACCGCATTCAAGCGGATCGGATTTCAACCGCACATCATGAAAATGATCAGGTAGAAACTATACTCATGCACCTGGCAGGCGGGTGCGGTTTGAACGGATTAAGAGGAATTCAAGAGAAACGAGATCGAGTAATCCGTCCGTTGCTTACATTTTCTCGCAAGGATATTGAACAGTACACCAAACGATGGAAACTCCAATATCGAGAGGATAAAACAAACAAAAATATTTCGAATCCGAGAAACTTTATCCGGCATCAATTCGTAAAGCAATGGGAAGAAAACACGCCATCTTTAGGCAGAGGGTTTTCTCGAACCGCTGAGCATATGAATGACCTGACGGCTGGATTGGATTTTCTGATTCATAAAGTGACAAATGATCTCGTCAAAGATGTATCTTTAAATCGTTTGAAGATTCCGATTGAAGTCTTAGGTGACTATCCTGAAATTATTCAGGCGATGATAGTAAAAAACGTCAGCGAAGATCAATCAGTTTCATGGCGTCAGCATCAATGGGAAGATGTAAAATGTTTCCTCCGAACTGCGACAACCGGACAGACGTTCACGTTAAGTAATCAATGGATTTGTTTGAGAGACCGAGATGATTGGATCTTCGAAAAAGATCAAACACCTGCTCAATTGGAAATCCACGCTGTTGAAGGAGAGAACATCAAAGTTGGAGACGCCACGTTTAAATGGGTGAGGATTCAGCAGGTTAAGGACACAAGACATGACCCGATGAACGAAGTCATTGACGGACGTTATATTCAAGATAAGAAATTGATGATCCGACCCTGGCGAGCAGGCGATGTTTTCATCCCTCTGGGGATGAAAGGGAAAAAGAAAGTACACGATTTCTTAGTGGATGAAAAAGTCGATCTCTTTTCGAAAAACCGTCAATACGTTCTCACTGCTGATAATGAAATCATTTGGGTTATCGGCAGACGAATCAGCGATATCGTTAAGATCACTGAAAGAACCACGGAAGTTGTCAATCTGCAGTTCACGAAGAAGATTGAGGGAAACCAAAAATAAAATGTGTAGATTTTCACCCGTGAATACATATAGAAAAATATATCATCTGTAATTTGGATAGAAAGAAATGCAACAATGAATAAAAAACCAAAGAATAAACCTACAAGATTTACTCCACCAAGGCGACCGCCGAAGAATAAAAAACCGAATGCGAAAAAACCAACTCCCCCCAAAGCCACATTTGAGTGGAAACGCGCAGGGAAAACGTCGATTATTTGGGTTGCGATCATTATGGGAGCTATTTTCTTATCCGGGTTATTTACCGAAGGACTGAATAAAGAAGTCGAATTAGACTACTTCCAGTATCGTGAATATTTAGAGAATAAGCATATTTCCGAAGGAAAAGTGGTTGATACCGTATTTCATGGTGAATTTAAAGTCCCTCAAACCGTAACAACAAAAATGGGTGAAATTGAAAACATAAGTCATTTTTATGTTAATATACCCTTTATTGATCGGGAAGTGATGAACGAATGGGATACCTATGAGATTAAATATACCTTTGAAGAAGAAAGGATCAATTGGACTGGGTATTTACTCAATATGCTTCCATGGATTTTACTGATCGGGTTTTGGTTGTTTATCATGCGTAGAATGCAAGGCGGCGGTGGCGGTGGAATGAAGTCGGTATTCAACTTTGGGAAAAGCCGCGCCAAACTTTGGGATTCGAATGTGAAAAAAGTGACATTCAAAGATGTCGCGGGATGTGTGGAAGCTAAAGAAGAGTTAAAAGAAGTCATTGCCTTTTTGAAACATCCGAAGCGGTTTCAACGTCTGGGGGCAAAAATACCGAAAGGTGTACTGTTAGTGGGACCTCCAGGGACGGGGAAAACCCTATTAGCTCAAGCGGTGGCCGGAGAAGCCAATGTTCCGTTTTATAGTTTAAGCGGGGCGGATTTTGTAGAAATGTTCGTTGGTGTGGGAGCTTCTCGTGTCCGTGATCTGTTTGAACAGGGAAAGAAAACGGCACCTTGTATCATTTTCATTGATGAGTTGGACGCAGTCGGTCGTCAGAGAGGAGCCGGATTAGGCGGAGGTCATGATGAGCGGGAGCAAACGCTTAATGCCCTTCTTGTAGAATTGGACGGATTTGAATCCAATCAAAATGTGATCGTCATGGCAGCGACGAACCGACCGGATGTTTTAGATCGTGCATTGCTGCGTCCGGGGCGATTTGATCGTCAGGTGGTTGTAGACATCCCTGATATGCAGGGGCGGTTAGGCGTGCTGAAAGTCCATGCGAAAAAAATTCTGATGAATAAACGGAAGGTCAAACTCGAGGATATCGCCAAAGGAACTCCCGGAATGGTGGGCGCTGATCTTGCCAATATCGTCAATGAAGCAGCGCTGCTGGCTGCACGAAAGAAAAAGAACGCGGTTGAAATGATCGACTTTGAAGAAGCGATCGATAAAGTGATGATGGGTGTTCAGCGTAAGAGTTTGATTTTATCCGAATCTGAAAAGAAAGTGACAGCCTATCACGAAGCCGGGCATGCTCTGGTTGCAACAAAAACTAAAGGAGCTGACCCGGTTCATAAAGTGTCTATTATCCCGCGTGGTCGGGCATTGGGGATTACCATGCAGCTTCCCATCGATGAAAAACACGGCTATTCAAGAGAATATATCGAAGGGCGGCTATCTATCATGATGGGCGGAAGAGCTGCGGAACGATTGATCTTTAGTGAACTGACGACGGGTGCAGGAAATGACATTGAACAGGCAACGAAAATTGCCCGAAAAATGGTCTGTGAATGGGGAATGAGTGACTTACTGGGCCCGTTAAAATTCGGGAAGAACACTGAAGAAGTATTTTTGGGCAGGGACATTCAATCCCAGCGGGATTTTAGTGAAGTAACGGCTCGGATCATCGATGAAGAGATCGGAAGGATTGTACGAACTGCACAGAAGAAAGCAGAAGAAACTTTAAAGAAACACCAACCACTTCTTCACCGATTAGCTAAAGAATTGCTTGAACATGAAACGATTGACGGAAAAGATCTTTTGAAGATCATCGATGGAAAATCATTGAGGAAAAAACCTGTTCAGAGGAGAAGAAAATCAGCTCCGAAAACCAAAAATGTTCAAACTAAGAAGATTCAAACAGCACCAAAACACGCTGATAGGAAACCACTAAAAAAATAATGACATCTGACCAGTTTCAAAAGTGGAGAGGACAGCCAAACTCTTCTGCTTTATTGATGGGGATTTTAAACGTGACCCCGGATTCATTTAGTGACGGCGGACAATTTTTAGCCTTGGATAAAGCCGTTCAGTATGCTTTGAAAATGGAAAAGGACGGTGCGGATATCATTGATATCGGAGGAGAATCCAGCCGGCCGGGAGCCAATCCGGTTTCAGCACAAGAAGAGCTTGACCGCGTTATTCCCGTCATCCAAAAAATACGGGGACAGTCTAACATTTTGATTTCTATTGATACCACAAAAGCAGTCGTTGCAGATGAAGCGGTAAAAAACGGGGCTTCATGGATCAATGATATAAGCGGGATGAACAGTGATCCAAACATGGTGAAAATCGCTCGTAAACATCATGTCCCGATGGTGGTCATGCACATGAGAGGGACTCCTAAAACCATGCAGGTTGATCCGAAGTATCATGATGTCATCCAAGAAATTTATGACTTTTTTAAAGAGAGACTCTTATTTGCGGAACAAAATGGGATTGAGAAAGAACAGGTTATTTTAGATCCGGGAATCGGATTTGGAAAAACGGTTGATGATAATTTTACAATCATTCGAGATCTTGATCGTTTTTCATCTTTGGGATGCCCTATTCTTGTAGGCCCTTCCAGAAAATCATTTATTGGTCAAACTCTCAAATTGCCCGAGAATGAACGATTGGAAGGAACGGCTGCTGCGGTAACCGCATCCATGATGAACGGTGCAAGAATTATTCGTGTTCATGATGTCAAAGAAATGAGCCGCGTTATAAAAATCACTGAAAAGATTATTCAAGAATGAATAGATGAGAATAAGTTAGGATTAACGTAATTTCACGCTAGTTATGATTCTGTTCAAAATAGGATTTCTATCCGTAACACTTGTAGATGTGGTTGACCTTTTGTTAGTCAGCTGGATATTCTACACCGTTTACCAGTACTTTAGAGGGACGCGTGCCGGACAAATGCTTGTCGGGCTGATCATTTTGTTGATCGGTTCATTTTTATTTAACGCATTTGGATTACGCGCTACTTCCTGGTTAGTCAATCAATTTCAAACGGTATGGGTTGTCGCATTTGTTATCTTATTCCAGCCGGAAATCCGACGATTACTTATTTATGTTGGGCAGCATAGATTCTTCCGCACTATTTTTCGGGTAGGAACATCCAAAACGATCGAGGCAATCGTTGAAACCGTCAATCAATTAACCGAGAAAAAATGGGGTGGATTGATCGTGATTCAGCGGGAAACCGGCTTACGGTCTTATAAAGAAGCAGGGATGCCGTTAAAAGCCGAAGTCACAGCTCCATTGCTGATATCGATCTTTAATCCGACATCTCCATTGCATGACGGCGCGGTAATCATCCAAAATGATATCATTGAAGCGGCTGCTTGTATCTTACCTTTAACTGAACGAACTACGATCGATTCGAATATGGGAACGCGTCACCGTGCGGCTTTGGGCTTATCTGAAGAGACCGATGCCATAATCATTGTTATTTCAGAGGAAACTCAAAAAGTATCCATTGCAGAAGAAAATCGGTTTGTCCATATTGGATTGGATGAGATGGATCTTCGTAGGTACCTCAATGAACAATTATTTATTTCATCCGGGGAATGACAAAAACGGATAAACAGCACTCCTTAGCTCGGCTGAAAGAGTTTTATAAAGATACAATGCTGACAGCGATCGGTATTGAAGTGACGGATTTCGGGAAGGATTTTGTCTGTGGAAAAATGCCGGTAGACCATCGAACGATTCAACCTTACGGATTACTTCACGGCGGAGCCTCGGCGGCTTTGGCTGAATCGTTGGGCAGTATTGCCGCAGGACTTCAAATTGATCGCAGCTCCAAGTCTGTTGTGGGGATTGAAATCAATATCAATCATCTTAAAAGTGTAAAATCGGGTTGGGTTTTCGGAAAAGCAACTCCCATCAAAATCGGGAAACGTATTCATGTTTGGGAAATACGTATCAAGGATGACTCTGATCAACTGATCAGCATCAGCCGGCTTACTTTAGCTGTCATTAATTCATAACCTTCAACCAGCAATTCCTCTCCGAGAAAATGAGTACAATTATTAGAGAGAATGTTTCGGATGTAAAATCGTTTTGGTCCGATATCATTTCGATGAATGGATCAATTGCCCTTTGGCGTTGTCCCCGAGAAAAATCAGTCTGTTGTATTGCTGATATTTCAGGGATGGCACAAAAAGGACGGATCGATCTTCAGACAACCGCTCCCGGATTTATCATCAGCCCGTTTCTGAATCCTGAAGGAAATGAAACGTTATTCTTAAATCGTGATATTTATGCAGAGTATTCAGACGGTCAATGGATGATTCGTAATGGTGCTGAAAAACTTAATGCACAAACAAAGGACAACTCCAATCCTTATAATTACCATCTAAATGCACGTCCGGATACAGAAATTTCCGGGGAGAAACCGCATTTTATCGAAATGGTGGAAAATGCACTGATTTCGATTCAAGACGGAGAATTCGAAAAAGTTGTTTCTGCGAGGACTTTAGACGAAGCTTTACCCGATGATTTTGATGTCATTGATTATTTTTTCCAATTAGAACATACATACTCGGATGCTTTCGTGAGTTTGATCTCTATTCCGAACCGAGGGACATGGATTGGTGCAACTCCGGAACTTCTATTGGAATCATCTGAGAAACATTTTCGAACGGTGTCTGTAGCCGGGACTCAACCACTATCCATGGATAAAGATCTATCCGAAGTTGGATGGAATCAAAAGGAAATTGAAGAACAGGCTATGGTGAGTCGGTATATTATCGATCAGTTTAAAACCATTCGATTACGCGAATTTACTGAAATGGGTCCGAGAACGGTACGGGCAGGAAATATGATCCATCTTAAATCGGAATATCATGTGAATTTGGAAGAAGTTAACTTTCCTGAATTGGGAACGGTCATGATGAATTTATTGCATCCGACATCAGCGGTGTGCGGAATGCCGAAATTTTCTGCTCTGCGTTTTATTGCAGCATACGAGCATTTAAATCGAGAATTTTACAGTGGATATTTAGGTCCCGTAAATATGGATGGCATTTCGCGACTCTACGTAAATTTACGTTGTATGCAAATTCTCAGAACCCGTGCTGTTCTCTACGCAGGAGCCGGGATTACTCATGATTCCATCCCTGAAAAAGAATGGGAAGAAACGGCATTAAAATGCCAAACGCTGTTAAATGTGATGAGATAAACTCTAAACCATGATTTCAAAGGCAATACAAAATACGCAACACATCTATGCTCTCGTGGAGGAATGTTATCAATACGGAGTGGAGAAAGCGGTTATTTGTCCAGGATCACGGTGTGCGCCTTTACTGATCGGATTTGGAAACCATCCGAAAATTGAGACCATTTCAATGACCGATGAACGTTCAGCGGGATATGTCGGACTTGGGTTGGCACAACAATCCGGAAAACCCGTTGCGATCGTATCCACATCCGGGACGGCTGCACAAAATTTTATTCCCGCAGTTACAGAGGCTTATTACCAACAGGTTCCGTTGATTGTGCTGACCGCTGACCGCCCGCCAGAATGGATAGACCAGTGGGATGGACAAACTATTCATCAGGATCACATGTTTGAACCCCATATAAAAGGGAGTTTCATATATACAGCTGATTCTTTGGATGTTAGCAGCCAAGCGTTCTCATTAGCCATTGAAGATTCAAAAGGCCCTATTCATTTTAATATTCCAATCTCAGAACCTTTTTACCCAAATCATTCTGATGAAATCACATTTGATT
This sequence comes from uncultured bacterium, assembly GCA_964422145.1. GTDB lineage: Bacteria > Fidelibacterota > Marinisomatia > Marinisomatales > JACNKV01 > JACNKV01. The sequence goes on from CAYQZV010000009.1 coordinate 15,755, forward strand.
CTGTATTCCAAAAAGACACACCACAAAGAATGGATACCATAGATGAGTCTATATGGAGTGAATTTCAGTCGATTTTAGACTCATCCAATCAAGTCATGATTTTGAGCGGACAATTGGAGCCGAACAAAAAACTTGTTCGATTATTAGATCAGATTGATATCCCGATTGTGAGTGATGTGATATCCAATTTACATGGATTGAAACGCAAGATTACATCGGCTGATTTGATATTTCAAACACAAGGTTCGGAACTTTCACCGGATTTTCTGATCACAATCGGTCGTTCTATTTTATCTAAAAACTTCAAATTGTATTTACGGAAACACAAACCTAAAGTCCATTGGCATATTGGATTGGGAAACATTGGAGACCCTTTTCAGTCTCTGTCAAAAATTATTCGTGTATCTCCTGAGTCCTTTTTCAAAACTTTTATGAAGAAAGCGATTCAATATCCTGACCAAAAAACGTATTCAAATCAGCTGTTAGATTTACAAAAAGAAGTAAAGAGTAAATTATGTGCGATGATAGAAGGGGAACATAACTCTTATCGTGCAGTTCAATTGATCCTTGAGAACCTCTCTGGCGGAAGCGTTCTGCATCTAGGGAACAGCATGCCGGTACGGATTGCGAATTGGATCGGAATAGATAATACGTCAGTTGATGTTTACTCAAATCGAGGAACTTCGGGTATCGATGGTGTATTGAGTACAGCAGTAGGGCATGCATTGGCAGCACCGGAGAAACAGCACACACTGATCATCGGGGATCTTTCTTTCTTCTATGATCGAAATGCACTATGGTTAAATCATGCCTTTCCTAATAATTTGAGGATTGTAATCTTAAATGACGGCGGCGGCGGGATTTTTGATATGATCAAAGGTCCGTCTGATCAAGGAGATCTACACCCATTATTTACCGTACCTCATCAACGATCAGCTGAATTAACCGCAAAGGAATTTAACTTAAGCTATATGAAAACACATTCATTGCAGGAGTTAAATTCTATTTTAAAGATTAAGACTTCAGGGATCATCGAGTATTTTCCTCAAAATGATTTAAACAAAAATATATTTACAAAAATAAACGCAATAAATACAGTAGACTTACCATAGAGTAAAAATGCTGTAACAAGCTAAATAGGAGTGTGGGATGAATTGGAAACATCAATGGAAAACCATAAGAGAATATGATGAAATAACGTTTGAGTATTTTGAGGGGATCGCTAAGATCAGTATCAATCGCCCTGAAAAGCATAATGCATTTACTCCGCGCACCGTAGAAGAAATGATTGATGCCATGACTATTTGCAGGGATGATGAACATATTGAAGTGATTGTTTTCACTGGAGAAGGAGGAAAGGCATTTTGCAGCGGGGGAGATCAAGGCGTTCGAGGGCATGGCGGATATATCGGGGAAGATAAAGTTCCTCGATTAAATGTTCTAGATTTACAAAAACAAATTCGTTCCATTCCAAAAGTAGTCATTGCGGCGGTTGCAGGTTGGTCGATCGGCGGCGGACACGTTCTGCATGTTGTGTGTGATCTTACTATTGCGGCTGAAAATGCAATGTTTGGACAAACCGGTCCTAAAGTTGGTTCGTTTGACGGTGGGTTTGGGGCATCCTATTTGGCCAGAAGTGTCGGGCAAAAGAAAGCCCGTGAAATTTGGTTTCTCTGTGATCAATACAATGCGCAGCAAGCATTAGATATGGGACTTGTAAATACGGTTGTCCCATTGGATGAATTAGAAGATACATTCGTTGAATGGGCGAAAAAAATTCAAGAAAAATCTCCGTTAGCTATCCGTATGCTGAAATCTGCATTTAATGCAGAACTGGATGGACAAGCCGGCATCCAGGAATTAGCCGGAAATTCAACCTTATTATACTATTTATCGGATGAAGCTAAAGAAGGCAAAAAAGCATTCTTAGAAAAAAGAAAACCTGATTTTTCAAAATATCCGAAGTTTCCGTAATGTGCCATGAATAAATGGGTTAAAGCATTTCGTCTGCGAACATTACCGCTAGCCTTTTCCTGTGTGATCATGGGAAGCGGATTGGCGATGGCGGAAGGCCAATTAAATTGGACGGTATTTGTCCTTGCTTTGATTACCACATTATTTTTACAGATATTATCTAACCTTGCGAACGATTACGGTGATTTTATAAAGGGAACTGATAATGAAGAAAGGATAGGCCCGGATCGAGCTATGCAGAGCGGATTAATTACTAAATCCGAAATGATAAAGGGAATGTGGGTCACGGTTTTGTTTTGTTCAATCTTTGGTGTTTGGCTGATTTATGAAGGAACGCAAGGCCTTGATCTGCGAAATGCAGGACTATTTGCTGTCTTAGGCTTAATAGCGATCGGAGCGGCTGTCAAATATACAATGGGGAAAAATCCGTACGGTTATGCAGGGCTGGGTGACCTTTTTGCATTTTTATTTTTTGGATGGCTGGGTGTCCTCGGTACGTACTTTTTACACACACATTCATTTCATCTCAGCCTGTTGCTTCCGGCATCTGCCATCGGATTTCTCACATCCGCTGTACTGAATATTAACAATATGCGCGACCATGAGACAGATCAGAATTCAGGCAAGAGAACATTAGCCGTGCGTCTGGGATTCATTTGGGCGAAACGATATCATTTTCTCCTTAATTTCTTTGGAGTGTTTCTCATCGTTTGGTTTTTAATCCCGGATATAAAATCAGTGTGGATTTTTCTATTTGGATTCATTTTGTTCTTAAAACCCAGCCGAGAAATATTCAAAATCCATGATGGTGTCTTATTGGATCCGTTTTTGAAAAAACAGGCAATATCAACGTTCATATTTACAATCCTTTTTGTTCTTTTCATCAATATCTAATGATCGTTTCGGTTTGAATTAACCATGAAAGCAAATTGGCATAAACGCACACTGCAATTTTATCAACCAGCAGGGACATCTCGCGGAATAATGAGCACCCGCGATGTTTGGTATATTACCTTAAGAGAAAATGGTGTGACAGGAATCGGAGAATGTGCTCCGTTGCCCGGACTTTCTCTTGATGATATTCCACAGATTGAAACCATGCTTGAAAAAGTCTGTGACGAACCGATAACGTATATTCATAACTTGGATATCCTCGTAGATTTTCCATCGATTCGTTTTGGTCTGGAGATGGCGGATTTGGATCTAAAAAACAGCGGTGGACAATCCTATTATCCGGTTTCAAAATCAGCAGAAATCCATATAAACGGGTTAATTTGGATGGGTGATTCAAACTATTTGCTTAAACAGACCGAAACAAAATTAGACGAAAAGTGGAAATGCATTAAATTGAAAATCGGGGCATTAGATTTTCATTCGGAATTGGATATGCTCAGCACAATCCGCGAGAGATTTAATCAAGATCAACTGGAACTTCGTGTGGATGCAAACGGAGCGTTTTCAAAGAAAGACGTCTTCAAAAAATTAGATAGATTATCCGCATTTGATATTCATTCCATTGAACAGCCGGTAGCAGCCGGGCAATGGGATCTTATGGAAAAATTATGCAAATTATCTCCAATCCCGATTGCCTTGGATGAAGAACTGATTCCGTTAACTGATGAAAAATCAAGAATTGAAATACTGGAGCAAATCAAACCAAACTATATTGTGTTAAAACCAAGTTTGTTAGGCGGATTTTCCGAAACGGAAAAATGGATAGCACTCGCTGAAGAAAGACAAATCGGTTGGTGGGTCACATCCGCATTGGAATCAAATATTGGATTGAATGCTCTATATCAATGGACCAGCAAAATCAAACCAAAAGGCTTTCAAGGATTAGGAACCGGGAAGTTATTTGTAAACAATACTCCTTCATCGCTAACGATAAAACAGGGGACGCTAACCCGATCGTCATCATCCATTTGGAAGGATATTCACACATTAACCTCTGAATGGATGAACGATGAAAAGCAGATGGTATTTCACACATCCGGGTCTACAGGCTCTCCCAAGAAAATAGAAGTTAATAAACGGAACATAAAAAACTCGATTGAACTAACACGAAAGTCATTTGGCTTGGAAGAAGGAGATACCGCGTTACTTTGTTTGCCGGTAAACTACATCGCAGGAAAAATGATGGTGATACGATCGTTGGACATCGGAATGAACCTTATCGTTTCTGATCCGTCTTCATCACCCTTACGAGATGTAGAGGAACAAATTGGTTTTGCTGCGATGGTTCCGCTTCAGTTGGAAAATTCAATTGAAGATTTATCAAAGGTCAAGACCTTACTCATTGGCGGCGCAAAAGTGGATGAATCCCTGATAAACAGACTTCAATCAGTATCCACTCAAATATATGAGACTTACGGGATGACAGAAACCTTAACGCATGTAGCCATTAAACCTCTGAATGGGAAAGATCGTGCGGAAGTATTTCAAGCGTTAGAAGGGGTACTGTTTGGGCAGGATGAACGAGGATGCTTGGTGATCTACGCCCCGGATTTGAATCCTGAACCTGTAATAACAAATGACATAGTTGAGTTATTTAATGCATGTTCATTCAAGTGGCTGGGGCGGTATGATCGCGTGATCAATTCCGGAGGGATTAAGATCATCCCTGAAACTGTTGAAGAGAAATTACGATCTGTGATATCAAAGAGACGTTTTTTCGTTTCGGGGATGAAAGATAATGTGTTGGGTGAGAAAGTTGTTCTAGTCGTTGAAGGGGATCAAATAGACATCTCTTTCGATCATTTGGATCAATACGAAAAGCCAAAGGAAACTATTTTTGCTAAAGATTTTGCAGAAACCCACACCGGGAAAGTTGATCGAAATAAGACAATGGAGTTAATAAAGAATTAATGCTTTCCGGTATTCATATTCTATTGACCTATAAATGCACCTACGAGTGTGATCATTGTTTTCTGTATTCAAGTCCGTCTGCAGAGGGGACTATGATGCTTCCTCAAATCATGGAAATATTAGACGAAGCACAAAAAATCGGTAGTATTGAATGGATCTTTTTTGAAGGCGGTGAGCCTTTTCTTTTTTATCCCTTATTGTGTGAAGGAATCAAACTGGCGAAAGAAAAGGGATTTAGTACAGGGATTGTCACAAATGCGTATTGGGCAACATCTGTCGAACGAGCTGAACGAAAATTAAAACCGCTTTTTGATTTAGGATTAGATTCTTTGAGTATCAGTGATGATTCATTTCATGCGCAAATTAAGGAAACCAATCCTGCGGAGAATGCAATTAACGCGGCAAAGAAGCTCGGGATACCTAGCTCAACAATTTGCATTGAGAAACCATTCGTAGAAACAAAGCCGAATCAAGAACACGGAAAAGGAACGTCCGTGATCGGCGGCGGTGCTATGTTTAAGGGAAGGGCTGTTGAAACACTGACATCCGGGTTGCCAAATCGAGATTGGCGTGAACTCAATAAATGTCTTTATGAAGATTTCAAATCACCGTCTAGAGTCCACGTGGATGCTTATGGGCATGTCCACTTATGCCAGGGAATCAGCTTAGGTAACATGCTTGAGAAACCATTATCTGAATTGATCAGGGAATATAATGTTGAATCACATCCGATCTGTGAGCCGCTTCATTATGGTGGTCCGGCTGAATTAGCAAAACGGTATAATATAAATCACAATGATCAATATGTTGATGAATGCCATTTTTGCTATAGATTACGCCAATCTCTCACTGAAGAGTTTCCATTACATCTTGCACCAAAACACGTGTACGGATTAAGTAAGAAAATTAAATAACCAATTAGGAGAATACATGATATTTCTATATTTAAACTCGGATAAAATGGGTCATGGAGATGCTGAACTTGGGAAAAAACTGATGACGAAGTTCTTAGAAGAATTGTTAAAAACTGACGAAAAAATTGATATGATCGGCTGTGTGAATTCAGGAGTAAACCTCACAACCGAAGGAAGTAATGTTATTGAAACACTAAAAGAATTTGAGCTAAGAGGAGCAAGGATTGCAACCTGCGGAACATGCCTTGAATATCATAACATAAAAGATAAATTAATGGTAGGTGAAGTTGGAACCATGGCGCAAGGTGTTGCGATCATGACCCAAGCTGATAAAGTTATTCGCCCTAATTAATTATTTCAGCAGAATCATCTTTTTCGTTTGGCTGAACGTTTCAGTTTTTAACTGATAGATATACAGCCCCGCACTGACAGATTTTCCGTATTGATCCTTTCCGTTCCATTGTACGGAATGATTCCCCGCTTCAAACGATGAATGAAGCAACCGGTTTACTTCTCTTCCGGTTACGTCATAAATCAATAATTCTACGAAAGAAGGTAAAGATAAGCTGAATCGTATATTTGTAACTGGATTAAATGGATTGGGATAATTTTGATCCAATGAAAATGTTCCAACTATATTCTGATTATTATCAGTCGAAAGAGGTTCATATGTGCTGTTTTGCTGTCCGGGAGTTCCGTAATCCACTGATGCAGCCCATGCAGTAGATTCTGAATTATCCAATCCCGGATTGATTAATTCTAACGTTGGTCCGTTTCCGTCTGGTCCAGTCGGCCAAGGACTATTATCATCATATTGAACAGAGTCGATCAACGTTCCGTTTGAATGAAAGATTCTGATTTGATCTCCGCTCCCGCTTAGCCCAAATCCCATTGGACCAATTACATTTGACACTTCAGGGAACGCGGATGAAAACTGGTTTATATCCTTTGCGATGATTAAATAATGATTCGGAGATACAATGATTCCATCCGGAATTGTAAAGACATGTGCGTCATCATCATCTTTCACGAGCCAACCTGAAATATCAATGGATGTCTCTCCCGGATTATGAAGTTCAATCCAATCGTCAGGATCAAAACTAACTGTGGAGTTATAATTAATTTCATTGATTACGATCGTTCCGGGTGTTTCTCCGCTGGACTCAAAGTTGGCGGTAAGATAAAACGGATCTGTGACCGATATAGTCATTTCCGCCGTTGAATCGGGAAATTCACTCCAGCCTGCAAACTCAAATCCTTCATTTGGGATAGCTGTTACTTGTATTGGAACCGTAGGGAAATAATATCCATTCCAATTTGATTCAGAAATTTCCAGTGAATTAATCTGGACTGAGCCCTGATTTTCTGAGTTGATTTGAATATTGATCAATGCGATATTCGTGAGACCAAACTCATCTCGGATGTGCATCCGTGCATAGGGTTGTCGATAATTTATAAAATTATACATCGTGTTGATGTCATTATTCCAATTGACTACTGATCCTTCACCCCAGCAGCATCCGCCGCCCCATGGTATAGCCCATCGATCATGGTGAGCAGGGATCAAATTCTCGATGGTATTAATGGATGCATCCAATCGAGAATTCATACCATTTGAAGTAAAGATAGAATTGATCATGTCGCAATAGAGATTAATAAATCGATTTTTGAAATGATCGTTCTCCATCATCTTACGGAATAAAAACGTACTCCACGGAGGATTAGGCCAACCCGGTCCGTAAGGATCTAATGCGAATTCAAGCGTATTGAACGTAAACGCGTTTGCATCCCATATCCCAAAACTAAAGTCCATATCAAAAATGATCCAGCGCCACTTTCCTTCAGGACGGTGATCTCGCCAAAATTTTATATTATTTCCCGGCCAATCACGATTATCAGAAAATATTTGGAACGCCTGATATTTTAAATAATTATCGATATCAATCCATTGCTCCAGTGCAGTTTGAGTCAAAGGATCGTTCATATCGTTTTGTTCTACATATTGAATGAGATTCAAGTAATCTGTATTTGTTCCATGGATGGCGTCTCCACCGTTTTCCAAAAGATCAATGTTTTCCGGATCTATTAGATGGTGGGATGCCAGAAAATGTTCATTGATCTTTTCCCGAAGATTGAATATCCCCCAGTACTCTCCGTTGACATAAACAATACTGGGTCTGTATTGCTGATGGTCAATGTTTAGTCCTTCGATTAAACTGGTGGTGAATCCGTCTCGCAGCATGGTTGATATCCAATCATTTCCGGAATTTCGAAGGACAAAGGCTTCATATGTATTTACGGTATTATCCGGAAAGATAGGATAATCAAATTGTGTAGGACCGTATTGTCCTCGAGCAAAGATTGACATGGATTTCTGCGGATATCCACGGCTCCAACCGCCAAAGATTTTCACGCCGGCATTTGCATTATATCCGGTGCCGTCTTGCTCTAAGATTTCAAAATGGATGGGGCGTTCCCAATCCTGCCAGAAATTTGCACCAAAATGCGGGAAATCAGAGCTGGCATTAGGACCCATCTCATAAATCCCTGTATTTTCGTCAAAGAGATTTGCAGGTTCAGTAGAAAGGAAAACAACTGGAACTGTTTCCAGAGATTCTTCAAAAACATATGTCTTTGATTGTATCTTTGAATCTACCCACCCGGTTAAAAAGGCTTTAGCTCGAATCACGGTGTTATTATTAATTGGGATGGGATACTCATATAAAAAAGAAGTTTCTGTCGGTTCGGTACCGTCTAATGTGAAGTAAATATTGGACGAGGATTCCTCAGAACTTAGCGAGATGTATAATGTCTGTGTTGAAGGATAAAAGCCGGACGGTAAGGAAAAAACAGGGGAGAGGAGTGCTCCGTAATAAGATGATGTATTATTTGTGGTGCCGGGAGTAGGATTTTCAAACAACCCCCACGTGTCACTTTCCGTTATTCTTCCAAATGAAATATCCCTGTAGATAACACCTGTAAAGACAGAATCAACCGTTTCGCCGATTGGCGTTGACAGGATTACATCTTCTCCGTCAGAACTGATTTTAAAATTAGTATGCAATAAAAAAGCGGGTAAATCTATGGATGGATGCGGTTCGCGCACGTTGTCTTGAATTGTATTATATCCCAATGTCAAAAAAGGGATGCAACTCATGTCAGACGATGTTGAGGAATAATTGTGTACCTCAATCGCTAAAACATTTTCTCCTTGGAGAAGCGGAAAGTCGTTCAGATCAATCCACACAGACTCAGGAAATCCGCCTTGGTAAATTTCGGCTTCATGGAGGGCATCAGCCGGCTCATAATATTCGACGGATGTATAAGGTTCTCCCATATTACAGCGTGAGATTTCCTGACCGTTTAAATAGGCAATGTATCCATCATCAAAATCGACATTAAACACTGCTTTTTCAATAATGGAAGGATCATCTATCATAATCGATTTACGCACAAAAACGGAAATCGTCTGAGAAAAAGTGGTATTATCATCGCCATCACCATACCCGAATCCGCTTTGTCCGGTTAACCAGCTTGAATCATCAAATGATAATTCGCTCCATCCTGATGTCGGGTTGGTGAATCCAATGTGATACTTCCATACATCTCCCCAATCAATCACAGCATCCCACTGAGATACAATGTCCTTCCTATTTTTTCCTGAAGCCATAACAACCAAGAATTCATTCGGATTCAAGGTGATATTCGGGAACGTCCATTGATCTAAATCTCCCGAGTCGTCGGTAAGCCCAAAACCGGTTAAATCTATATTGCCATCGGAATTATTATAGAGTTCAATCCAGTCAGGGGTATCACCATCTTCATCATAAAATGTATCGCCGTTACTGGACATGACTTCATTAATTTGAACCGATTGTCCAAATAAAAACGATATGAATAATATGTAAGACAGATATTTCATTTAAGAATCTAAGGTTAGAAACAAATATGATAAAATGCAGTTAACGATCATGTGAGCAGGGGCACACATTTAATGGATGCAACCAACGATCAAGGGTTTCCCGTTTCTTCAGGTGTGTATTTTTATACTATAAAAGCGGGTGATTTTTTGCAGACAAAGAAGATGATCTTTTTGAAATAAGATTAAACGTAGAATGTTCATCATTTTTCAATGGATAAAATTGGAAATGATCGAGGAAAAATTGTCGCAAAATAATTCAGTATTAGGTAGTTTCATACCAATATGATTACCTGGATTTATACATTTATCACCATTTTTATCATTAGTCTCTTGTCATTTACGGGAGCGCTGACGTTATCATTAAATAAAAAGACCTTATCCAAAACAATCCAGCTGATGGTCAGTTTTGCGGTTGGCAGTTTGTTTGGTGGAGCGTTTCTCCATTTAATCCCGGAAATTTTTGAACACAGCAGATCTATTACATTTTCGTCAATGCATATACTGATCGGTATTATTCTATTTTTCCTTTTGGAGAAGATAGTCCGATGGCGTCATTGCCACAATATTGATTGTGAAAATCATCACACGCATTTGGTTCCGATGAATCTCGTTGGGGACGCCATGCATAACCTCATCGACGGGTTGATTATCGGAGCCGCATTTCAAGTAAGCATCCCCATGGGGATAGCCACAGCGTTTGCGGTAGCCTTGCATGAATTACCCCAAGAGATCGGAGATTTCGGTGTGCTTGTACAAGGCGGTCTATCCGTAAAGCGAGCATTGATGTTTAATTTCCTCATTTCACTGACTTCTTTTCTGGGGGCAGGGATTGCATTACTCGTGGGTGAATACTCTCACACATTCATTGATGCGTTGTTACCTATCACTGCGGGAGGATTTATCTATATTGCAGGCTCTGATCTTATTCCGGAGTTACATCATCAGACCCATATCAAGAAATCGATTCAGCAATTGGTTTTTATTCTTCTTGGGCTTGGGATCATGTACCTTCTTAAGATTTTCCATTGATATTCAATTATATTTTGTTAATCAACTGAGCGTGTTGTACTTAGAATCCGTCTTTTGTCACGTGGTTTTTCCGTCGTAAATTTTTCTATGGATTTTACTGAATTAAAAGAACAATTTCTCTCAACGGAATCAAAGCACCACGAATTGCGGAGGTATCTTTGACCTGGATTCCAAGAAAAGTGAATTAGAGATTTTACGGCAGAAAGCCCTCGTCCCGGATTTTTGGAATGATAATTCCAAAGCTGCATCCATTTTAAAAAAGACATCCGTATTAGAAAAAGAGATCACCTTATGGGCAGATCTTGAAACCCGGCATGGCGATATTGAAGTTCTGTTAGAATTTGCCGAAGAAGGTGAATCTACTCCCCAAGAAGTAAAAACAGAATTAAATCAGTATAAAAAAATTGTAGAGGATTTAGAACTGCAGCTTATGCTGGGAGAGGCTACAGATCTTGAGAATGCTATTTTGACTATTCATCCGGGGGCAGGCGGAACCGAGAGTCAAGACTGGGCAAATATGCTATTTCGTTTGTATTCAAGATGGATTGAGCAGAAAGATTTTAAAATGACTCTGTTGGATTATCAACCGGGTGATGAAGCAGGGATCAAAGATGTGACAATGGAAATAAAAGGAGATTTTGCTTATGGTCTGCTTAAAGCAGAAGCCGGGGTTCATCGTTTAGTCAGAATATCTCCTTTTGATGCAAACAGCAGACGACATACATCATTTGCGTCGATATTTGTGTATCCATCTACCGATGAGGAGATTGACATCGAAATTGATCCGAATGATTTACGCATTGATACATACAGAGCCAGCGGCGCCGGAGGACAACATGTCAATAAAACAGATTCTGCGATTCGTATTACACACCTCCCTACCGGTGTGGTTGTCCAATGCCAAAATGAACGGTCTCAGCACAAAAATAAAGCTCAGGCAATGAAAGTGCTGAAAGCCCGATTATACCAAATAGAATTAGAAAAAGAAAAAGAAGCCACAAAAGAATTAGAGGATAAAAAATTAGATATCGGATGGGGGAGTCAAATTCGCTCGTATGTATTCCATCCGTATAATATGGTGAAGGATCATCGAACGAAAGAAGAAACCGGAAATATTCAAGCGGTAATGGATGGTCAGATCGATCGATTCATCCGGTCATATTTAATTCAAAATATCGGTGAGAAATCCTCATAAATAAACACCCGTAAACAGAAACAGAATGAAGTCATGTCAGAAGAACAACGCTCACTAAATCAGATTATTAATTTCCGTATCGAAAAACTCCAAAAACTTCGAGAGAACGGAGTCAATCCTTATCCTTATTCATATCAAACCTCTCACTACAGTGACGAGATTCTTGGTGATTATGATAAATTTGAGAAGAAAGATGTTTCTGTCGCTGGACGGATTATGTCCTTACGAAAAATGGGTAAAGCTGCGTTTTGCCATATCCAAGACAGCCATGGGAAAATCCAGACCTACATTCGAAGAGATGATGTAGGAACAGAATCTTATAGCAATTTCAAACTGTTGGATATCGGCGATTTTATCGGTGTGAAAGGATACGTGTTTAAAACAAAGACAGATGAGATATCCATTCATGCGACATCAGTCACTATTTTATCAAAAAGTATTCGTCCGCTGCCGATCGTAAAAGAAAAGGACGATCAGGTATTTGATGCTTTTTCGGATAAGGAGCAAAGATACAGAAACCGGCATGTTGATTTAGCGGTGAACCCGGAGATTCGAAAGACGTTTATTGATCGCGGAAAAATTGTTTCGGCTTTAAGGCAATTTTTGGACAATCGTGGATTTTTAGAAGTAGAAACACCGGTGCTTCAGCCTTTGTACGGCGGTGCAAATGCCAGACCGTTTGTGACGCATCACAATACATTAGACCAAGAACTTTACCTTCGAATCGCGGATGAACTTTATTTGAAACGATTGATCATCGGCGGATTTGATAAAGTGTACGAATTAGCGAAAGACTTTCGTAATGAGGGCATGGATCGAAACCACAATCCTGAATTCACAATGTTGGAATTCTACCAGGCTTATGCAGATTATAAGGATATGATGGACCTTGTGGAAGAATTATTTCGGTTTTCAGCCGAAACAACCGGCTCTCTTCAAAAAACGTGGGGAGATATGGAAATTGATCTATCAAAACCGTTTCAAAGAATTCCGTTCTTTACGTTATTGAATGATGCTGTTGGGCAAGATGTGTCCAATGCGGATATTCCTGAATTAAGAGCTGTTTGTAAAACAAAGAATATTGAAGTTTCTGATCAAGCTAATTATGGACAGATCCTTGACGAGATTATGAGAAGACTCGTTGAACCGAACTTGATTCAGCCGACGTTCATTATGGATTATCCGAAAGCGATCTCTCCTTTAGCCAAAAAACATCGCAGCGGAGATGAAAATATCGTGGAACGATTTGAACTATTTATCGGAGCTGCAGAGTTCGCGAATTCTTTTTCAGAACTGAATGACCCAATCGATCAGCGGCAGCGACTCGAAGCGCAGGCAGCTCTCCGACAAAAAGGGGATGAGGAAGCTCAGCCCGTCGATGAAAACTTCCTTCAAGCTGTTGAGTATGGTATGCCTCCAACCGGCGGAGTAGGAATTGGCGTTGACCGATTAGTTATGCTATTAACGGGTAACCGCTGGATTAAGGATGTTCTCTTGTTCCCTGCGATGAAATCTATCGAGGATTAGCTTCCTTATAATCATATCAACTTCCCGATGATGGGTATTCTTCAAGTCATCTCATACCGGCATCTTCGCTCTCCTCAAAAAGGCAGTTTCTCTACTTTCGTCGGTGTGCTGGCTGTTGTGGGTTTAGGAATTGGTTTAGCTTCTTTAATCATCACCTTGAGCATCCTTGAAGGATTCGAAACCACAATCTCAGAGAAAATTGCCGGATTTGACGGGCATGCACGTCTTCAGCACTTCATGGATCAACCGGTTTCAATTGATACAAAAATTGATACTGTATTAAAAGATATCCCGGGAAGCCGGTCAGTCTCCTTCATCCAAAAACCAGCCTTGATACGGGTTAAGACCAAAACAGAAGGAGTAATCGTTGAAGGGCTAGAAAAAATGGATCAACGTTTCGCTCTGTCGGAGATCCTTGTTGAGGGAACACCAGAATTGGAATCCGGAACAATTATTCTTGGAAAACGGTTAGCGGATGAACTTAAAATTTCTACCGGCGATCATACGGTCCTTTTTGATATCTCATCGTTTACAAATGTCCTGGGTAAAAAACGTTTACAATCGTTTAAAGTTCAAGGATTATTTCACTCCGGATTGTTGGAATATGATAAGTCCGTCGTGTATCTTACATTATCTGATGCGCAAAAAATATTTGGGATGACAAGTACAATTACCGGAAAAATGCTTTGGTTTGATGATATCGGTAAAACACAGGATTATGTAAGAACGATGGATCAGAAGCTGAACTATCCATGGTATGTAATGTCTTGGAAGGATAAGCATCGAATCCTATTTGAATGGATTCGGGTACAGAGATGGCCAATTTTGATCATTTTTGGAATGATCGCTTTTGTGGGGATTGTGAATATCATTTCAGCGATGGCGATGATCATTACAGAAAAAACAAGAGAAATAGGAACGTTAATGTCTTTTGGATTTACCCGAAAAATGATTCGATGGATATTCGTTTTGGAAGGGGCGATTATCGGTTTAGCCGGAGCTTTATTTGGCGTTGTGCTTTCTGTGATACTTATTTGGCTGCAAATTCAGTATCAATTTGTTGGCATCCCTGAAGATGTATATTTTATGGACCAAGTTCCGATGGCTGTGAATGCTTATATTATTATCTGGGTCGGAGTAATTGGGTTTTTGATGTCAGTGCTTGCTTCTTTATGGCCTTCCGTTGCAGCAAGAAATGTACAACCCGCAAAAGCGCTTCAGTATGAATAGTGATCGATAGGAAATGAAGTATACGACCTATATTGCGAAACGTTTCTTGCTCGGTGGAAAAGGATCGAGCACAAGCAAATTTACAGGATGGGTTGCCATCATTGGTATGGCAGTCGGCAGTTTTGCATTAGTTTTATCTATCGCTGTATTAAACGGATTTGAACAGCGCGTAAACGATAAAATCCGCGGATTGGAAGGCGATATAAGACTTACCGGCGATCAAAATAGTTTAAATGACTGTGAATCATATATCCATTCGACATACGCAGAGGTTAATGTCATGCCGTTTATAGAGAGAAATGGTTTGATCCAAGGATCATCAAATAATTCCAGACTCGTGACATTAAAAGCGGTTTCTATTACAGATCTTACATCATTTTACGATTTGAATTTTGAAACCAATTTTTTAAAAACAGAAAGTCCTCCTGTTATTATCGGAAGATTAGTTGCGGATAGATTGAATCTTCAAATAGGCGATGATATAATGTTGGTAAATCCAACTGACCCGCTTTCGAGTTTCAGTTTACCTCGCAGAGTAAAGGGAGTGGTATCCGGAATTTTTCGAGCGAATGTTCTGGATTATGATGATAGATTGGTTTTCATCCCTTTCGAAGTAGGGAAATCCCTCTTTAACCGTCATCAAGAAAGGGGCGGTATTGACATTCGATGTGCGGATGATTCATTAATCCCAATTCTAAAAAACGATTTGAAAAGGAAGTTCAACCAGATAACATTAACGACTTGGGATAAAATACACGAAAGTCTCTTCCAAGCGATGAAGATGGAAAGGATAGGTGCAATTGCTGTTTTGAGTCTGATCATTTTGGTCGCATCCTTTAATTTGACATCGACATTGGTTTTGATCACGGTTCAAAAAATAAGTCAAATAGGAATTTTGCGTACTGTGGGGGCGACATCCTCTGCTATAAGGTCAATTATTATAAAACAGGGATTAATGGTAGGTGGAATTGGAATGCTGATCGGAATTTCTTTAAGCGGGACCATTATTCTTACCCAATATTATTATGATATTCTTCCTCTGCCGGAGGACATATACTTTATGGATACTCTTCCTATGATCATAACATTAAAAGATATAATAATTGTACCCGTCATTACTATTCTTGTGATAAGTTTGTCCTCGTGGCTGGCGGCAAAACGAGCGGTCATTATTCAACCAAAAGAAGCTGTGCATATAGACAAATGATTTTAACTGCTGAAAATATAACAAAGTCCTTTCGTAACGGATCGAAAGAACTACCGGTTTTAAAGGGAATCAATTTACACGTTGCGGAAAGTGAGATCGTTACTATTATGGGTCCATCCGGATCTGGAAAATCAACGTTGTTAAACATATTGGGAACACTTGATGCTGCCGATACCGGAGTTTTGAAAATAAATGGTATGGACACAGCAACCTTAAATGATACTGAAATATCAGAGTTAAGAAATTCTCACATCGGATTTGTATTTCAGTTTCATCATTTGCTGCCGGAGTTTACAGCACTCGAGAATGTTCTGATTCCCGCAAGAATTTCAAACAAGGGTTCAGAAATCAACCAAAGAGCTTTAGAGATGTTTGAGTATATGGGTCTTGTAGACCGCATGGATCATTACCCATCACAACTATCAGGGGGTGAGCGGTCTAGGGTTGCTGTATTGAGGGCCATGATTAATGCACCGAGTTTAATCCTTACCGATGAACCCACTGGAAATCTCGATCAAAGAAATGCGGACAGATTATTACAATTATTTCAACAAATTTGTCGTGATTTTCAAAAGACTCTTGTTATAACGACCCACGATCCTCATGTTGCATCCATTGGGCACAAACGCTATCATTTAGAAGAAGGAAAGCTCGAAGAATTGAATCAGTAATATTTTGATCCATCAGATTTCCCTTTTTGCTCATTTTCTACTTCATAACATTTTTAAGTCCAATACCGTCTTAATTCTGCCATATATGTTGATATATTAAACACAGTCTGCCATATAGGCTTACTATAGTCAATGGCATGTTTTTTGAGAAATAGTCATTGAAAAATTTATTTATCAAAAGGAGTTTTAAAATGGGAAAGATTATCGGAATTGACTTAGGTACTACAAATTCTTGTGTTGCAGTATTAGAAGGCGGTGAACCTACTGTCATTACAAATCCTGAAGGAGGACGTACAACTCCCTCCGTTGTTGGATTTACAAAAACGGATGAGCGGTTGGTTGGACAGCCCGCAAAACGTCAGGCTGTGACGAACCCTCAAAATACTGTCTCATCTATCAAAAGATTTATGGGAAGAATGCGTAACGAAGTTGGAACAGAGATCAATGAAGTCCCTTACGAAGTAGGAAAATCTAAAGGTGGAGCTGTATTGGTGAAAGCCGGAGGAAAAGAGTATACTCCGCCGGAAATCGGTGCAATGGTGCTACAGAAATTAAAACAGACTGCTGAAGAGCATTTGGGCACAACCGTAACGGATGCTGTTATTACCGTTCCGGCTTATTTTAATGATTCTCAGCGTCAGGCTACAAAAGATGCCGGCAAGATCGCTGGACTGAATGTACGTCGGATCATCAATGAGCCAACCGCGGCTTCATTAGCCTATGGCATGGATAAAAAACACGACGAGAAAATTGCAGTATTTGATTTAGGCGGCGGGACGTTTGACGTTTCGATCCTTGAATTAGGTGATGGTGTTTTTGAAGTGAAATCTACTAACGGAGATACTCATCTAGGTGGAGATGATTTTGACCAAAAAATTATTGACTGGATCGCAGCAGAGTTTCTGAAAAGTGATGGGGTTGATTTAAAGAAAGATCCAATGGCACTGCAGAGATTGAAAGATGCAGCTGAAGCCGCCAAAAAAGAATTATCCAGCTCGAAGCAAACGGATATTAATCTGCCCTTTATCACGGCAGATGCTTCTGGGCCCAAACATTTAAATCTCACTTTAAGTCGTGCAAAATTTGAAGAATTAACCCATGACCTGATTGAGCGTGTCGTTAATCCTTGCAAAAAAGCGATAAAAGATGCAGGATTATCCGCATCAGAAATTAATGAAGTGATCTTGGTGGGCGGATCGACTAGAATTCCTGCTATCCAAGAAAAAGTAAAAGGTATTTTTGGGAAAGAGCCCAATCGAAGTGTAAATCCGGATGAAGTTGTTGCCGTTGGTGCCGCTATCCAAGGTGGAGTATTAGCCGGCGAAGTTGATGATATCTTGCTATTGGATGTGACTCCATTATCACTGGGAATTGAAACTCTCGGGAATGTCAGCACGAAATTGATTGAGAGAAACACAACGGTTCCGACTCGGAAATCACAGGTGTTTAGTACAGCAGCTGATAACCAGACTACCGTTGAAATCCATGTTTTACAAGGTGAACGTGAAATGGCTATGGATAACAAAACCATCGGTCGTTTCCATTTGGATGGAATTCCACCAGCACCAAGAGGAGTTCCTCAAGTTGAAGTAACGTTTGATATTGATGCAAACGGAATTTTGAATGTAAGTGCTAAAGATAAAGCAACTGGAAAGGAACAAAGTATTCGTATTGAAGCATCAACCGGTTTATCCGATCAGGAAGTAGAACGGATGGTAAATGATGCAAAAAAACATGAATCCGAAGATCAAGAAAAAAGAAAATCGGTTGACGTGCGGAATCAAGCAGAACATTTGGTCTATCAAACCGAGAAAAACCTGAAAGAGAATGAAGACAAATTATCCGATGAGGATACAGCACCGATTTTAAGTGCCGTCGAAAAGCTGAAAAAATCTTTGGATGGATCCAATGTTGATGACATTCAGACAAATATGGAAGCTTTAAATGCTGCATGGAATACCGTTGCTTCAAAAATGTATGAATCGGCCAAGACAGAGGGTGATGCTCAAGAGCAGCCTCCGAAGCAAGAATCGGCATCTAAGAAAGATGGGGATAAAATCGAAGAGGCAGATTTCGAAGTTGTCGATTAGGTAAATTATACGATTGATAAAAAAAGCGTTCTTTTCAGAACGCTTTTTTTGTTTTTCGGGATCATACCTTGTAATTTCTTCGTATAATTGATCATTGATTTCAATATGAAACGTACCATTCAAATCATTTTTGCGATAAGTTTAATTATCATTATTGGGGGTGTGGCTGCTCTCAATACTTCCATTTGGAAAGATCAGATCGAATCTTACATAAATCGGGAACTAATGAGCGACAGCGAATGGACTATATCAATCGGGTCTTTAAATGGGAATCTTCTGTTTGAAGTTACCGGCACAGACATCAAAGTTCTGAATAACAAAAATGAAGTCTTTGTTAAGTTACCCGTACTGTCCTTTGATTTGGATATTTTGTCTTTCATGTCGGATAGTCCCAAGCTCAAATTTATAGAAGCAAATGACTTTTTAGTATCGATTGAAAAGGGAGAAAAATCCGACGTATCCATTCAATCAAACGAAGATATGGTCAATATTCCTTTCCAAGTTGAACGCTTGAATCTTTCAGGAAGATTACACATTCCTATGATTGATCCGAATATCGAGATTAAAACGGAGTTGACCGGATCGATATTAAAAGAAAACGGAAAAACAGAATGGAATATCAGAGATTTTGTTTTAACAGATAATGACTCCCTTGTATGTCTGAGTTTTGAAAAACTATCCGTTGAAATAGATTCAACAATGATCGTAGCCTATCCCTTAATCGGTGAGGTGTCCTCGATCCCAATTGATGGGAAAATAGTATATTCACCACTTCAGGATGAAAAACTGAGGGGTATAATTTCATTTAAAGATTACACAATCCCGGAAAACTTATATACAAAAATTCCTCTTAAGCACAAATTCTCAAAGATATCCGGAGAGGTTAGTGTTGTAACAGATTTTCAATCACTAAACGGAAATCTGATTTTAGAGAATGAGTTGGGCTTGAATATGTCCGGAGATTTCTCATTAACCCAAGATAAAGACCACGTTTTACTTAATCATCTGAATCTGCAAGACGATGATACTCAGTTATCCATTGGCGGACTGGTTGAGCGTTCAGGGAGGATCACCGGACGTACAGAGTTATCGGATTTTGATATCAGTCAATGGTTAGTGGATCAACGAAAAACGAACTTGAATGGTGTTTTGCTATTAAACGGGAATACAGATCAAGGGCAGATTACAGATATCACGATGACGGTAGAAGTGATCGAATCAATGTTGTATTCCAAAGATGCTATCTCTCTTTCGGGCTCGGTTTCTTATCATGATAGTGTCTTAACATTTCTTGACCCACTTTTTGTTGGCGTTGGACCGAGTTCGATTCAAGTACAAGGAAAAGCTGATTTACAATCCAATGATATTGATGTATCATTAGACCTCGACCAAGCAGGTGTGTTTTTGATCAATAATTTTTGGGCTGATACATTAAAACAGGGGACAGCAACAGGTTCTTTAAAGATACAAGGATCACTAACTCAACCTGAAATTCGAGGTGAAGTAAATTGCGAAAATGTTATTTATAAGGATTTTTATTTAGGCTCTGCTTTATTAAATCTGAATATTAACAATGGATTTGATGTCACAGACGGATTTGTTCATTTGCAGTTTGAAGAAGGAATCTGGTATCGAAAAGAGAAAGAATATCATTGGGATCATGGAACCCTTGATGCTTCTTTTTATCCAGATAAAATCGATATGGAAAACCTTCATATTTTTTCCGGAGATAATTTTATACAACTTTCAGCTGATTTAAAAAGGAATAACTCTGCCACAATCAACCGGATTCAAATCCTCTATGACCAGCATTATTTAATTAATCCGAAACCTCTTGATATCACATACGGGAAACAAAAGATCAATTTGAAACAATTTCTACTGCATATAGACGATGGGATCGTTGAAGGTTATTTTTCAAAAGGTGAAGAAATTGACGCATTGATAAAACTATCAAATATCGATGCAGGGATTGTATCATACCTGACGGATGATGCTCGAATGAAAATGAATGGGACCGCTTTTGGAGAATGTTCCATGAAAATATCTGATCAAGTAACAGGTATTGCTGTAGACTTAACGATAAAAGAAGGTGAATTTGCTAATCAGCCTTTTAATGATATGATCTTATCCTTTTTTATCCATGATGGAATTTTGAGTATTGAGAATATCAGTTTAACCAACCGAGGATTAACAGGCGCACAGATTAGCGGAATGATTCCATTGAAAGACACTGCGGTCAAAATTCCCTTTAACCTTGAATCTTCATTTCATAATCTAAATATTGAAGTGTTCACCCAATTTATTCCCAATTGGTTTCAGCTTGGCGGTCAAATATCGGGAAACTACAATCTATCAGGAAATAGTAATCAGACAAAATTTGATTTCGAAGTCGAAATCGAAAATGCAAAATTTGATCGAATCCCTCTAGGGTTTGTAACCGGGAACGGATTTTATGACGGGACATTTTTGAATTTTGCCTCATTTTCGTCTGAATTTGGTGAAAAACATTTAGAAGGATCAGCTTCATTACCAATTGATTTTAACATCGGATCTGATCGGTTTGGAAGAGCGTTAATGAAAGACCCTGTTCAAGTGGATGTTAAAGGTGAGGGGGATGAATTATGGTTTATGGATCCATACATATCAATCCTGGATTCAACTAAAACTGATTTCGATATGGTGCTGCAAATTTTTGGTACGTGGGAGAATTTAATCCGAGATGGATCCGTAGTTATAAACGGTGGAACCATTCATACGAGCTTGTTAGAGGACCCGATCTATAACATTTCGGGCTCTGGGACGTGGGAGAACAACCAACTCATCATTCCTGAAATAAAAGGATTGCTGAAAGAAACAAAAACCAATAAACAAAATTTTGCCGTTTCCGGTCAATTAGACATGTCAAAATTCTTCCGACCGGATTATGATTTGAATGTAACGGGAAAGAGTATTTATTTCTCAGCGATAACTGAGGAGCTAAGCGGCACTGTGAATGTGGATGTTCAAATTGCGGGGAAAGACACAATTACAATCGAAGGAACCATCCCTGTTATTGATGTTGAAATGTATAAGGAGTTCACAGAGTCATCAGTTGGTAGTGAAGTCTCTAAATCTGAAAATGCGATCATCATGAATTATCAGGTTCAGTTCCCGATCGAGGGAGATTTTACATTATTAAACAACCAGATCGATGCGACATTCGGCGGAGAAGTCAGTATTTCACAGATAGGATACTCACCGGCAGATTTTTCGGGAGAGGTGTTTGTCAAAGAAGGGAAGTTTTACTATTCCAGTGATATCTTCAATATCACAGAAGGATTTTTATCCTTTGGTAAAAAAGGATTCAACCCCTATATGGATATAACAGCCAGCACCTTCATTGACAATGAAGAGATCACCATTGCATTTATCGGTTTGCTTGAGAACCCAAAATTGATCCTTACGTCTGAAAGTGGTTTCTCTCAGTCGGATATTTTAGAGCTGTTAACATGGGGGAAACGGTTTGAAGATCAGGAGTTTTCATCCACCGGATTTGGAACCCAGGCCATTGCCAAGATTGAAAGCTGGTTTGAACAACAACTGGATAGGAAATTAATGCAAATTAGCGGGTTGGACAATTTAGGGATTTTAGATAAAGTGAGTATAACTGGAACAGGAGCTTTGATCAACCCGTCTAATGGAGAAGAGTTTACCATCAAAGCCGGACTGTCAGATAATATTTCGCTGAACTATGCCTATAAACGATCGTTCTCGTTGACCAATCCAAGCCATGCGGTGGGAATGGAATATAAAATGAATCGATATATTTCTATCATTGGAAATATTGATGAACAGGGGAAAGTGCATGCAAAATACAAGCTTCGCTATTCGTATTAAATTACGTTCGAAATATACTATTTAGATTATACCTTCTCAATTACGTATTTTTGCTGGCTTAATTAGATCAATAATCACTAAAAAAATGTCCAAACGAATTATTGCTGTATTAGCCCTACCGATCCTTTTGCTTGCTTTGCCAAGTAAAAAACTGTTCGTTGAATCTATAAATGTCCGCGGGGAAAAAGCTCTTTCTGAAAGACATATCTTATCCACACTAAGGACTAAGAATCCGAATTTATTATCTAGAAAAATTGAATTTGATCATCGAAAGCTCCGATTGGATGCCATCAGTGTAAAAAACCTATATCTTTCAAAAGGATATTTAAATGTTACTGTTGAAGATTCAATTGTAAAAAATAAAGATAAAGTAGAAATATATTTATTGGTGTGTGAGGGAAAGCAATTTTATGTCAGGAATGTTGACATTACAGGTCATACAAAGATAAAAAAGAAGAAAATTCAATCTATCTTAGGTTTGTGGGAAAAGAAACCGTATGACCCGATTACAGCCAATTTGAATCTTACCCAGCTCCAGGCTGAATATCATCGTTACGGGAAACTTCGTTCCTCATTTCAATTGTTAGATGCGGTAGATGACTCCGTGGATGTGTTAGTTCAGATTAACGAAGGACCGGATGTCTTTATCCAATCATACACGATTGACGGAACCGGTGATCTCGGGACGTATATTGTAGAACGTGAGATCATGTTTAAGATCGGAGACAAATATAACAAAGACGATATGGATCTCACCCAAAGATATTTGTTGGAAAACGGTGTGTTTTCTTATGCAACATTAACGCCCGTAGCCGTCGGACACACTGACTCATTAGTGAATATCATCGTCGAAGTTCATCCGTTTAAACCGAGTGAGTTTGTTTCAGAAGGAGGGTATTACCCGATCGAATATTATGAAGGAGCTGAACCGCTTCCGGGATTTGGTGTCGAACTCGGATGGAAAAACCGAAGTTTATTTAAAACGACAACCAGTTTTTCAACTAAGATCAATGCCCAGGGACTTCCTGCAGAGGATTATATTTATCCAAAAATGCAATTACGGATGGGCTTTGCAAATCAGTGGTTTCTTTATCGGAGACTCCCCACTCAGTTTTCAATTTTCTACGAAACCTTCAAACATTACATCCAAAAAGATGACCCGGAAGTGATGAGATTCGGTTTGAATTTTTCATCTCTGAAAAAGTTTAATGAGCAGTCGTATGTTGAAATAGGTTTGCAATGGGAAAATTTTGTTGAGCCTGAAGGACTGAGCCAGAATATTCAGCAGCGGTCATTCCAAATCGCCAGCCGATTGGATTGGACCGATGACCCATTATATCCCAAAAAGGGCATTGTCCTTACCGGTGAAGGAAAGAATGTTGGCGGAGTGTTAGGCGGAAACAGAAGTTTCATTAAAACGGATATGGGGATTCAGGGATATCTTCCGGTCTTTAAAGATATTGTGATCGCAGGTCGGATGAAATACGGGGTTATTTTTGACTGGGATGAATCCGATGAAGTTGGTTTATATGACAAATTTTACCTCGGCGGAAGCTCGAGTATGCGTGGTTGGGATATGCTGAAGTTTCGCACCGATGAGGATGGAAATCCTGTGGGGGATTTGCAGAGAGCATTGACCAATATTGAATTACGGTTCCCGCTGTTTTGGATTTTGGGTGGAGAATTATTTATGGATGGAGGACAACTCTCTGGATTGAGTACACCTGTATCAATCTCTGAGCTGGAGTGGAATGCCGGGTTTGGTATAGCACTGATCACGCCGATTCTTCCGTTTCGTGCAGATTTTTCATATCCACTGAATAAATCCCCAAAATATTTATCTTCCTGGAAAATACAGTTAGGTGTTCAATATATTTTCTAACTGCCCTAAGGAACAATTACAGGTCTGCCTTGTATCAAATGTAAATTATTTAGTGGGCAGATCGATTAGTTATTACTTGGAAGAACTATTTAGCTTCACATAAATTTCACGGCTTTTATTAATTAATATTGAAATAATATCATGAAAAAATATATACTGTTCATTATGGTCATCTCGCTGGTTTTCACTGGATGTGGGAAATCACCGGAACAATTGTTTAATTCCGGGATGGAAAAGACAAAAAGCGGAAACTACGAAGAAGCCATACAAATATTTCAGACGATCATCGAAAATAACGATGGTGATCCTATTTCGGTTAAATCCCGATATTCTATCGCTAGAATTTACTTGGATCATTTAAATGATTATCCTGCCGGATATAATGAACTGGAGAAAGTCACAGCTGCATCTGATGACAATGAATTAAAGAAAATAGCCGGGAATGAATTAACTAATTTTCCTCGATGGCTGATGAATAAAGCTGAAGTCTCACGGGAGAACAGCAACATGAAAAACGCCGTCACGATTTTAAACTATTTAGCCGGAAGTTTTTCTTCGAATGAACTAGCACCGAAAGCTCAATATCTGATTGGAGATATTTATAACAATGATCTGAGAGATTTTGATCAGGCAATCCTTTCCTATCGCCAAGTGATTTCAAAGTTTTCCGGTTCATCTCAAGAGCCGCATGCACAATTTATGGTCGCATATATTTACGCAAACTATTTAAATAAAGTTGAAAATGCACGGAAAGAATATCAAGTGTTCTTAGATAATTATCCGGGACATGAATTAACGCCATCCGTCAAATTTGAGATGGAGTTTTTAGGCATTGATATCAATGACATTCCAACCTTGCAACGTATAACTTCTTAACGGGCTTATGACAGAATTCAGTTTAACAGAGATCAATAATAGTATTGCTAAAGATTCATTATTCCTAAATGAGCTCAAACAGGGAATAAAAGAAATTATTGTTGGTCAGGATGATTTGATTGACAAAATTTTGATAAGTTTATTAGCCAATGGACATATTCTGTTAGAGGGTGTTCCGGGTTTGGCGAAAACGCTGACAATCAAAACGATCGCCCAATTAATCGATACTAAATTCCAGCGGATTCAATTCACACCGGATATGCTGCCGGCGGATCTGCTTGGGACATTAATTTTTAATCAGAAAAAAGGAAGTTTCGAGACAAGAAAAGGGCCGATCTTTGCGAATATTATCCTTGCAGACGAAATAAATCGTGCACCTTCTAAAGTTCAGAGTGCGCTGCTTGAAGTGATGCAGGAAAGACAGATTACCATCGGTGAAGATACGTTTTCGTTGGAACTGCCTTTTTTAGTTTTTGCGACTCAAAACCCGATTGAACAGGAAGGAACCTATCCGCTGCCTGAAGCCCAGGTGGATCGATTTATGTTCAAACTGAAAGTGGATTATCCAACGAAAGATGAAGAGAAAATGATCCTGAAACGTGCGGTTTGGGCTGAATCCTTTGGAGAGGTGAAACCGGTAATCAAGCCGGATGTTATTCTTCAAGCTCAAAAAACGGTTCATGATATTTACGTCGATGAAAAAGTCGAAGAATACATCCTTAATTTGGTATTTGCCACGCGTAACCCCAAGGATTACAATCTCCCCGATCTCGATGGTTTAATCGAGTTCGGTGCTTCTCCCCGCGCCAGCATAAATTTGGTGTTGGCATCAAAAGCAAGGGCATTTCTTAAAGGCAGAGGATATGTGACACCTGAAGATGTACGGTTTATCGGTGCTGATGTGTTACGCCATCGGATCATTTTAAGCTATGAAGCTGAAGCAGAAGAACTCACCTCCGAAGACATTATTGCACGACTTTTCGACACCGTTGAAATTCCCTGATCGTCAACACGCAAACGTGTGAGATCATTGAATGGCATTCACCTTATGCGATTCACGTATTAACCCATGATCCCGAAAGAAATCCTAAAAAAAGTCCGACGGATTGAAATCCGAACACGAGGACTCGTCAACGATCTGTTCGGCGGTGAATATCATTCAGTTTTTAAAGGGCGCGGAATGACATTTTCAGAAGTTCGGGAATATCAACCCGGAGATGATATCCGATTAATTGATTGGAATGTCACTGCGCGAAATGGTGATCCGTATGTTAAAGTTTTTGAGGAAGAACGAGAATTAACTGTTTATCTTCTGATCGATGTCAGTCGATCGGGACATTTTGGTTCCATCGATAAATTCAAAACCGAAATTGGTGTAGAGATCGCTTCGGTTCTCGGATTTTCAGCGATTAAAAACAATGATAAAGTCGGTGTGATTTTATTCAGTGATGATGTTGAAAAGTACATTGCCCCCAAAAAAGGGAAATCGCATGTCCTTCGTGTAATCAGAGAGCTGCTTTATTACAAACCCCAAGGACGAAATACATCCATCCAGACGGCATTGGAGTTTTTGCTGAAGGTTGCAAAGCGAAGAAGTGTTGTGTTCCTCATCTCTGACTTTTTAGATAAAGATTATTGGAAAACACTGCGAATGGCAAATCGAAAACACGATTTGATCGGAATTCAGCTTTATGATCCGGCAGAGATAAAAATTCCTGATGTCGGGTTGATAAAAGTCCATGATCCGGAAACTGAAGAAGAATTTTGGATTGATACCAATTCAGTTGAGCATCGAGAGGCGTTTGAAAAACAAATGGAGTTAAACTCATCTCAGTTGAAAAAAGAAAGTGAAAAAATCCGGTTTGATCTCGTCCCGATCTCAACAGATGAGGATTATGTTGAACCTCTAATGAAATATTTCAAAACACGTGAAAAGCGCTATTAGTTTCATGTATCAATCTCGTTTCTTCATCTTGATGCTAATTGCTCTTGGGATCGGTCTCTCCGGATGTGGTGAGAATAAGATATCTGACGATCCATCCGTTTCAGTGACAGCTGAACTAGATACGACATCTGCCACAATAGGGGATATCATTTTATATTCAGTCACGGTAGAAAATCCCGGGGACTATATGATTAATTTTCCTGCGATATCCGATTCAGCAGATTTTGAAGTTAGAGAGAAGAGTGTTACTCAATCTGAATTAACACCATCGGTAGAATTTCAGATCGTTCCCTGGGATACGGGTATATTCACAATCCCGGAGTATTCAGTACTGTTCCTTCATTCGGACAGTTCCCTTGCTTTCAGCATGAGTACAAATGAACTGAAATTGATTGTGAATTCAGTATTAGATCAGGAAAATCCGGGTGAACTCCATCCGTTGAAAGAACCTGTCCCGGTTTCACCGCCGATTCCGTGGCGATTCATCTTTCTGATTTCAGCATTCCTAATTTTATTGATTTCCGCTATTTGGTTATGGAAGCAGCGGATTCCTCCGGTCATCATTCCGCCGCAAGTGTATGATCCGACCGTACCGCCGTCAGCGATCGCGCTAGAAAAACTGGCGTCTCTTGATACAAACGGAGACAGTAAAACATTTTACGTCGGATTATCCTATGCACTTCGAGAGTTCGTGGAAAACAGTTTATACATCAAAGCACTGGAAATGACCACAAAAGAGCTGTCAGAATATCGCCAATGGATTCATCTGTCTGGTGATTTATTTGATTCTTGGATTGACATCTTGTCCCGTGCAGATATGGTAAAATATGCCAAAGGGGAAAGTCTCCCCAAGCAAAAACAGCTTGATTTGGACTGGGGCAAACAATTTGTTCAACAGGCTTTTGAAGAATAACCCTGTTTAATTTATCCCATTTTTACCTTTGAGTAACGGGCTTTAGAAAAAATAAAGTTGACTCATTCATAAATTTGAACTCATCCTATCCTTTGCTAAATTTGAAAGCTAAAAAAGAAGGAAAAATATGGCAACAACAGCAGATATACGAAATGGAGCTGTTATTCTCCACAAGAATAAACGAATGAAAGTCGTTGAGTTTCAGCATGTCAAACCCGGAAAGGGCGGGGCATTTGTTCGAACGAAGCTGAAAGATATCCAAAGCGGGAAGATCATCGATGAAACCTTTAATGCAGGTGCCCGAATTGAATATGTCCGGGTCGAAGCAAAATCAATGCAATATTTGTACAAGGATGATGATGTTTTCATTTTTATGGATAATGATACGTACGAACAGATTAATGTGATGGAATCCGTTGTTGGTGATTCACAGAACTTTCTTATAGGTGGAATGAAAGCCGATCTTTTGTTTGACGGATCAGAAATCCTTGATGTTCGTATTGCTCCTCATGTCAACCTGGAAGTCACTGAGACCGAACCGGGACTGAAAGGGAACACAGCCACCGGTGCCACAAAACCCGCGACGGTTGAAACAGGATTCACACTGAACGTCCCGTTGTTTATAGAAATCGGAGATGTTTTAAGAATCGACACACGGACCGGAGCGTATATCGAACGGACAAAAATCTAACTTTGGAGGTCCTATGTGGCAAGATAAAGTCAAAGAAATTATTTATCTCCTTGAAAACAGTGATGTAAACGAAATCGAAGTTCGGTTTTGGGGGCGGCATTTCCGTGTTGTCAAATCTTCTCCGGTTATCGTCGGAGAAACAAAATCTACACCTGCTTCGACGGCTGTTCCGGCTACAGAATCGGTTCAACCTGCTGATGTTGTCAAAGAAGACGATGTTTCATCTCAATCAAGTGTAGAAGTACTGTCTCCGATGCCTGGGACATTTTATACATCACCGTCTCCTGATGCAGATGCCTTTATTAAAGAAGGCGATCAAGTGATAAAAGGAGATACGCTGTGTATCATAGAAGCCATGAAGATCATGAATGAAATAGAAGCTGAAACGAACGGGGTGATAAAAAAAATATTAATCAAGGACGGATCCCCCATTGAATATAATCAGCTTCTCTTTCTTATTGACCCATCATAATTATTTACCTGAAGACATAATTTCATGTTTAAAAAAGTATTAATTGCAAACCGAGGAGAAATTGCACTCAGAATTATCCGTGCCTGCCATGAGTTAGGCATCAAAACAGTTGCGGTCTATTCTACCGCGGACGAATACTCTCTCCACGTCAAGTTTGCTGATGAAGCTGTCTGCATCGGACCTGGTCCAAGCAAAGACAGCTATTTGAATATCCCAAGGATTATAGCCGCAGGAGAGATTACGAATGCTGACGCGATTCATCCCGGATATGGATTTTTAGCCGAAAGTGCTGAATTTTCCCGAATCTGTACCGAAAATGATTTCGCCTTTATCGGTCCGTCACCGGAGATTATTGATGCAATGGGGAATAAAGCCCAAGCCAAAGAAACGATGAAAAATGCCGGGGTTCCTGTGATTCCGGGGAGTGACGGAATTCTTTCCGGTTTTGAAGAAGCTCTTGCCCTAGCCGATAAAGCAGGATATCCTGTAATGTTAAAAGCGTCTGCGGGGGGCGGAGGTCGTGGAATGCGTTTGGTGAAAAGTCCGAATGAAATTGAATCAGCATATAAAACCGCAAGTACGGAAGCGCTGACCGCTTTCGGAAACGGGGATATGTATTTGGAGAAATTTGTTGAGAATCCGCGACATATCGAAGTACAAGTTTTAGCAGATGCATACGGTAATGCAACCCATTTAGGTGAACGTGAATGTTCCATCCAGCGACGGCATCAAAAACTGGTTGAAGAATCTCCATCGGCCGTTGTGGATGAGGAATTACGCGCAAAGATGGGAAAAGCAGCCGTTGACGGTGCGAAAAGCTGCGGATATGTCGGTGTGGGGACTGTCGAATTTTTACTCGATAAAAACAAAGATTTCTATTTCATGGAAATGAACACACGGATCCAGGTAGAACATCCGATCACGGAAATGGTTTCGGGTGCGGATTTGATCAAACAACAAATTAGGATGCATGCCGGAGAAAGATATCCCTTTTATATAGAAAATATGAAATTGCGGGGTCATTCAATTGAATGCCGAATTAATGCTGAGGACCCGGATAAGAACTTTATGCCTTCTCCTCAAAAAATCACCAGTTTCCACATGCCCGGAGGTAAAGGCGTTCGAGTAGATACACATTCCTATGCAGGCTATCAAATCCCGACATATTACGATTCAATGATTGGGAAATTGATCGTCCATGCCAGTACGCGTAAACGAGCTATAAATCGAATGCAGAGAGCGTTGGAAGAGTCTATCATTGAAGGACCAAAGACGACGATACCGTTCCATCAAGCGATCATGGTAGATGAAAAATTTATTTCCGGAGAATTTGATACCAGTTTCTTAGAAACATTTGATTACTCTTCCGAAAAAGATGAGTAATGATGCACACCATTTTCTCAATGAACTCGTACAATCCCTGTACAGAATTTTCACCATTTTAATAAGGATATGAATATGAATTGCCCGGATAACTTACTCTATACCTCTGACCACGAATGGATTAAAGTTGATGGCAATATTGCTACAATCGGTATTACCGATTTTGCTCAAGGCGAATTAGGCGATATTATTTTTGTTGAATTCCCCGAGGTGGATGATCAATTTGATAAAGAAGATGTCCTCGGATCAATTGAAGCGGTTAAAACAGTCGCAGACTTTTTTGTTCCGCTTACCGGTAAAGTGGCAGAGATCAACTCCGCATTGGAAGACAACCCGGAATTAGTTAACCAAGATCCGTACGGTGATGGTTGGCTCATCAAATTAGATATTGAAGACTCGGAAGAACTGTCAGACCTTTTGTCCCCTGAAGCTTATGGTGAATTGATTGTCTAAGCCTGTTCACAGCGCATTATCATCTGTTTATACTCACCTCCAAACCATTGTTGAGGAGAAAGGGGCTGGGTATATTGTATTAATTGACCCGGATAAAAAGAACGATCATCGGATTGAATCACAAGTTGATGCAGTAAACGAATCCGGGGCGGATGTTATTTTTGTCGGCGGCAGTTTGATGATGGATGGTCAATTTCATGACAGGATTGCCACCATTAAACAAAGGTCAAATGTGCCGGTTGTCTTTTTCCCGGGGAACTCCAATCAGTTAAACAAACATGTGGATGCGATTTTGTTTATGTCATTGGTCTCCGGTAGGAATCCTCAGTATTTGATTGGTGAACAAGTGATTGCCGCCCCCGTTGTAAAAGACCTTGGGATAGAAACGCTACCCACCGGATATATTTTGATCGACGGCGGAAAAACAACAACCGTTGAATTTATGAGCGGTACAGTACCCATCCCGGCTGATCGGTCGGATGTATGTGTCGCCCACGCGTTGGCTGCACAATATCTTGGGATGTCACTCATTTATCTGGAAGCGGGAAGCGGTGCGCAAAATCCGATACCGACTGAATTGATTCAAGCGGTTTCCGGTCAAATTGATATTCCGATGATTGTTGGCGGCGGTATTCGCACACCTGAAGATGCCCATGATCGTGTCAAAGCAGGTGCTTCTTTTATTGTCACCGGAACGATTACCGAAGAATCTGATGACAACCAATTGATGTGTCAATTTTCTCAAGCGATCCATTGGAAGGAGAATGCATGAGTTTTACTTTGAACATTCATCAACAATTATCTGAATCATCAACGGTAAAAAATGAGATGATTTCTACGTGTTCAGACGATATTGCACGTGCTGCTGATATTTGCATAGCCGCATTAAAAGACGGCAATAAAATTTTATTTTGTGGTAACGGCGGGTCTGCTGCAGATGCCCAGCATTTAGCCGCTGAACTGATGGGCGGTCTCCGAATTCATCAGCGTAAACCCATATCCGCTGTTGCGTTGACAACCGACTCCAGTTTCTTAACCGCGTGGACAAATGATGCGAATTATGATTCAATTTTCTCACGGCAAGTTGAAGGTTTGGGATGTGAGGGAGATGTGCTAATTGCCATATCCACAAGCGGGAAGTCTATGAATGTGATTGAAGCCGTAAAAACAGCAAAAAACTTGAACATGAAGGTCGTTGTGTTGATGGGTAACACCGACACAGAATTGATGAAACTGGGTGATGCCGTTATTCAAATTCCATCAAGTGATACACAGAGAATCCAGGAAGGGCATATCACTGCCGGTCACATCCTTTGCGATATCATTGAGCAGGAATTACAGATTTAGTTAAGTTTATCGAACCGATGGAAACGTATCTCAAAGACTACTTTATGATGCTGCGTATCGAAAAAAATTTATCGCCCAATACGATTCAATCTTACCGCAGGGATATCAACCGCTATATCACATTTTTATCAGAAGAAGAGTCGGTTGCTGACTTAAACGATATTCGGCAAAAACAGATTCGCGGTTTTTTCAGAAAATTAAAAGAAATACATTTATCACCTGCAAGCATTTCCCGCACTTTTTCGGCAGTGCGATCTTATCATACGTTTTTATCTGAAGAAAATTATCTCAAACAAAATCCATCATTAATGCTGGATGCACCAAAACTTCCGCAGAAACTTCCTGAAGTATTGTCCGTTGAAGAAGTTGAGAATATATTATCAGCGGTAGATTGCACAACGGATCTCGGGAAACGTGATCACGCTGCATTGGAGATTCTCTACTCCTGCGGATTGAGAGTGAGTGAACTTTGCGAGCTGTCTTTACAGGATCTTCTCATTGATTTTAATATGATACGCGTGATCGGTAAAGGGCGAAAAGAACGATTAGTCCCGTTTGGTCCGGTTGCCAATGACAGCCTGAATATTTATCTGACTCATGTCCGTCCCGGTTTTGCCCGAAAAGGAAGCAATACCGGTAAAGTGTTTCTAAGCCGGAACGGAAATCCGTTGACTCGTGCAATGGTCAATATCGTTTTGAAAAAATGGGCTGAAACCGGCGGGATCAAGAAAAAAGTCAGTCCGCACACTTTCCGACACTCATTTGCGACGCATTTACTCGAAGGTGGAGCAGATTTGCGGAGCGTTCAGGAGATGTTAGGACATACCGATATTTCCACGACGCAGATTTATACTCATTTGGATCGTGAACATTTAAAAGAAGTACACCGTACTTTCCATCCGAGGGCTTAAGATGTTATTCAGACTACCGTTCGACGTCCTGATTTTGCTGATCCCGACCTTGTTATTTGCATTGGTGTTTCATGAATTCTCTCATGCTTATATCGCGTACAGACTCGGAGATCGTACTGCTGCGTATCAAGGTCGTTTAACTCTGAATCCGATAGCACATTTAGATCCGTTTGGATCTCTGATGATCTTGTTTGTCGGATTTGGCTGGGCAAAACCCGTCCCGGTTGATGCACGAAACTTATACAATCCTCGGCGGGATATCATGTACATCGCCTTTGCCGGACCTGCCTCTAATTTGCTCCTCGGACTCATAGGCGGACTTTTATTCCGATTCTTGGGAGAAGCCGGGTTACTTAATCAAGCAATGGGCACTATGCTGTATCTGTTCATTCGGATCAACATTACATTGGCAGTATTTAATATGATCCCGTTACCGCCGCTGGACGGATCACAAATATTTTCAGGGATGATGATGCGCAGGAACCCGCAGCTTGTCATGAATTTACAAATGTATGGTCCTAAAATATTATTCGGAGCAATTTTATTGGGTTACTTTTTTCAAATCCCGATTCTTTGGTGGATCATGGAACCGTTTGTCAATTTGTTCTTACTCCTGTTTGCAGGGATATCAGCATGAATAGGGACATGAAATTTCGAAGATTATCTTCACATCCGAGAAAAACAAGATCAGCTATTTGGCTGACGATTATGGTTATTATCGTGATTTGGGCTATTTTCTATTTAAAGCAAATTGCGACAACAGGATAAAACATTATTAAAGGAAAATTATGATGACTTTAGTTGAATGCGTTCCCAATTTTAGTGAAGGGAATGATCTAAGTAAAATTGATCAAATAACCAAAGCGATCCAATCGGTGGACGGAATCACTTTACTCGATGTTGATCCGGGGCAGGATACAAACCGAACCGTTGTCACATTTGTTGGTTCTGTCGAAGCGGTTGAAGAAGCTGCATTCCTCGGAATCAAAACTGCTTCTGAAGTGATTGATATGCGCGTCCAAAAAGGAACTCATCCCAGAATGGGAGCAACGGATGTATGCCCGTTTGTTCCAGTGAGCGGCGTAACCATTGAAGATTGCGTTGATCTGTCAAAGCGGGTCGGCAAACGAATCGGTGAAGAACTTGAAATTCCGATTTATCTGTATGAACATTCTGCACAAAAACCGGAATGGAAAAAACTCCCGAATATCCGTGTGGGAGAATATGAAGCGTTACCAGAGAAACTGCAAAAACCGGAATGGAAACCGGATTTTGGTCCTGCGAAGTTTAATGCAGGTGCCGGTGCAACCGTGATGGGATGCCGTGAATTCTTAATTGCGTACAATATTAATTTGAATTCCAAAGATACCCGAATTGCAACAGACATTGCGTTTGAGTTGCGAGAAAAGGGAAGAAGTATGCGCAAACCGCATCCGGTATCAACGAACCTTTTGGATGGTGATATCATTCGGTACAAAGACGGTGCCTATCCCTGCAGTTATTGTGATGAAGTGTTTTCAACGACTAAAGAGTTGATTCAACACAGCAGTGATGTCCATGATTTTGATATTAAATCCTGGTGGAAATCCAACGGACAAAAAGAGAATGCGTTGAATAAAAAGCCGGTAAAACGTCCGGGATGTTTTAAAGATATTAAAGGGATGGGCTGGTATGTGGATTCATTTAACCGCGCTCAAATTTCAATTAATTTCAATGACTATAAATCATCCACTATTCACGATGTGTTTGATAAAGCTTGTGAACTAGCCGTCGAACGAGGTGCTAGAATAACAGGAAGTGAATTGGTTGGACTGATTCCGTTAGAAGCATTATTAATGGCCGGACGTCATTATCTGAAAAAACAGAATCGTACTACGGGTGTATCCAATGATGTTCTAGTTGAAACGGCTGTTCAGTCTCTGGGATTGAATGATGTAGCTCTATTTAATCCGAAAGATAAGATTATTGACTATGCTGTTCGGGAAGAAGGGCAAGGACTGGTTGCCATGACGGTGACAGATTTTGTCGAAGAGTTGGCTTCAAACAGTGCTGCTCCGGGCGGTGGAAGCGTCTCCGCATTAGCAGCAAGTTTAGGTGCCGGACTCACATCAATGGTAGCCGCTTTGAGCCATGAGAAAAAAGGATTCTTCGATAAAAAACCGTTAATGGAAACTGTCGGTGAAGAAGCACAAAGCATAAAGAACAGGCTTATGTTTTTAGTCGATGAAGATACCAATGCATTCAATAAAGTCATGGAAGCAAATCGACTCTCAGCCACAACTCAAGAAGAGATTGATACCAAAGAAGAAGCGGTTATGAACGCGAATAAATATGCGATTGATGTCCCGTGGGAGACCACAAAACTTTCTTACCGCGTGATGGAACTCGCCTTGCAGATGGTTGAAGAAGGGAATCCAAATTCGGTCAGTGATGCTGGCGTTGCGGGTGAAGTTGGATTGGCTGCCGTTCACGGTGCCGGAATGAATGTGCTGATCAATTTACCGAGTGTTTCAGATGATATCGAATATGTTGACGAAATGAAATCAAAAGTGGACTCCATTTGGAAGGATGCTGAATCCCTTCAGAAAAAAATCTTTGACGCAACCCTTCAGGTTATTTCAAACTAGCATTGATACTCTTTCATGATTAAACCATTATCAGAAGATCTCCGAAATAAAATATCCGCCGGCGAAGTCGTAGAGCGCCCGGCATCTGCTGTTAAAGAATTGGTGGAAAACAGTTTGGATGCCCAAGCAACCGAAATCGTGATTGTCGTTGAATCCGGCGGGCAGAGACTGATTCAAATCACTGATAATGGAGTTGGGATCTCTGCTGAAGATCTTCCCAAAGCGGTTGAACGATTTACGACGAGTAAAATTGAAAACATTGAAGATCTGTTCACAATAGACACGTTGGGATTCAGAGGTGAAGCCTTAGCCAGTATCGCGTCTGTATCAGAGATGGATATTGTTTCATCCATTACCGGAAATGAAGGCGTAGAGATACACGTGCGAAACGGAATTGCATCCGAGGTAAAACCGGCCCCTGCGATTCAGGGGACTCAAATTACTATTCGCAATCTGTTTTACAACACACCGGCGAGACGGAAGTTTATGAAATCACCGCGGGTTGAATTGCGGCAAATCGTGATGATGGTCAAACGGCTTGCTTTGGCTTATCCTGAAGTGGCTATGACGTTGATCGCCGATCATAAAAATATTTTGTCGGTTACACCGGAATCTTTGGAAGAGCGAATCGTTTCGCTGTTTGATCCGACTTATCGTGATCAACTTTTACCGATTCACGTTGAAAAAGGGAATTATGCTTTTTCCGGTTTTGTCGGAAATTTAAACTTGATCCGTTCGCGCCCCGGGGAACAGTATGTATTTCTCAACCGACGGTTCATTAAAGACAGACTTTTGAATTCCGCTGTGTATTCTGGTTATCAATCCTTGACACGAAGGGGAGAATTTCCATTCTTTGTGCTGAATTTATCCGTACCAACTGATCAAGTTGATGTCAATGTTCATCCAATGAAAACAGAAGTGCGGTTCAAGGATGAATGGAGAATCTATCATGTGCTGAAATCGGGTGTGACAGATTCATTGACGGATGTATTGGATACAATCCCTTATTTTGAAAAACCGGTATCTTATTCGGATTCAAACATACCCTCAGACCAATCCGACCCCGGAAAACAAACAGGAATTTTCTTTGATCGGAATATCCCTGAGCCAAGTCAGTCGTCAAATAATCTCGAAAGGGCAAAAACGTATGCATCCAAATTGGCTGAGCGGCAAGATGCCCCGGGATTAATTGATATGGGGAATATTTGGCAAGTGCATTCCAAATATATTGTTTCACAGGTGAGTAGCGGTTTAGTGATTATCGATCAGCATGTTGCGCATGAGCGTATCTTATTTGAAGAAGCAATGAATGCATTTGATCAAACACCCATGCCGTCTCAAACATTGCTGTTCCCGGAGAAGCTTGAGTTTTCTCCGGACGAATACACCACATTATTGGATGTCCTGCCCTATCTTGAAAAAATCGGCTTTAGAATGAAGGAAGCCGGAAGCCATGCTGTGAGCGTGACAGCTATCCCGTCGGATATGGGATGGGGGAATGAGCGTCGGGTAATCAAAGATATTTTGGATTACTATCTCAGCCATCAAAAAGAATACAGTTCACTTCAGGAAAATCTTGCTGCATCATTTGCTTGTAAGGCAGCCATCAAAGCCGGCGATTCATTGACGGTTGAAGAGATGCAGACATTAGTCAGCAGGTTATTTGCGACGAAACATCCGTATTATTGCCCGCACGGCAGGCCAATCATTGTACGGCTTACATTGGATGAGCTGGATAAACGATTTGAAAGATCCTGATTTAAGAATAAAAAAAGCCCCGATATCGGGGCTTTTTTATTGAACCTAATTTTTATTAGTAACGGGGCTTCCTTTCAGGACGATCCTTACGAGGATAAGCTTCGTTGATTTTCAACGGTCTCCCGTCAATTTCTTTTCCATTTAGTTCATTGATTGCTTTTTCACCATCTGCTTTTTCTGTCATTTCAACAAACCCGAAGCCCTTTGATCGTCCGGAGTATTTATCCGTGATAATCTGTGCTCTGGTGACTTCACCGTATTCTGCAAATAGATCGTTTAATTCCTGTTCACTTATTTTGAAAGGAAGGTTTCCAACATATATGTTCATTTCTTACCTGTGATTTATTAACTAAAAGACCAAATGATAATATATCTTACCACAATGTCCGGCTGAGTTTACGGAGTAAATTGACATAAACCACATAATTTTTCATCTAATCTTAAAATATTTTTATTGCCATTATTGTACATATTTTGATATCATCGTATAAAGGACATTTAACATTTTCCATTTAACAATATCGATGTAATTTCCTGATATCTATGCTTCGCTTATTAAATCAATATACATCAAACGTTATCTACGGATTTACACGTTCCCGTTGGCTGATTATCACTGCGATGATCGGGATGATATTATTTTTACTGCCGACCCCTGATGGATTAACCGTCGATGGATATCGGACGATCATCATAATTATCCTTGCGTTGATCTTGATTGTCACTGAGCCCATTCCGTTGCCCGGTATTGCCTTACTGATCATCATTCTTCAGGTGTATTTCGGAATCGCCGACGCCAATCATGTTGCCCATTCTTTTATGAACGACGCAGTCTTTTTTATCATGGGATCATTAATGCTGGCTGTCGCAATTGTTCAGCAGGGATGGGATGCCCGCATTGCGTTAGGTATTATTCGATTAACCGGGAACAGTACGCTGAAGATATCATTCGGTTTCGCTGTAATTTCCGCATTGCTTTCGTCGTTTATCGGAGAGCATACCGTCGCCGCCATGATGCTGCCGATCGGTATGACGTTGATTCGCTATACCTCTGATGATAAAACAAAAGTGAGAAAGCTGGCAGCGTTATTGTTGTTTTCCATCGCGTACGGAAGTCTGATCGGATCAATCGGTACACCGTCAGGTGGCGGACGGAATGCGATTATGATGATCTACTGGAAAGAATTTGGATTTGCACCCATTTCGTATGGAAAATGGATGTTGATGGTTTATCCGCTTCTTTTATTACAGCTCCCGATCTTAACTTGGATATTGTGGAAAAGTTTTCGCCCGGAATATGTTTTCTTGGACAGCGGGATCAGAAAAATAAAAGTCAGGGTGGCTCGTTCAGGGATGATCCAACCCAAACAATATGTGGCTGTATTTCTGTTTTTTCTTATCTTTTTAGGCTGGGTATTTTTATCCGAAACTGTGGGACTGGGAATTATTGCCCTGTCCGGGGTTGTATTATATTTGATCACCGGATTGGCGAAGTGGGATGATATGAGTAAACACGTAAATTGGGGCGTTGTGATCTTGTTTGGAGCGTCTATATCCCTGGGAACACTCGTAAATGAAACAGGAGCGGCAAAATGGATTGCAAGCCGGGTTTTTGATTCCTTAGGTGCCTTTGTGAATTCCGGTCCGATTTTGACAGATGCCGTTGTTGTTTTGATGACGACGGCTTTAGCGAATATTTTATCCAGCTCTGCGACGGTGGCGGTTCTAGCTCCAATTACATTGAACCTGCCGGGTGATACAATCCATATCGGGTTGATTACGGCCATCTCCTCAGCATTTGGATATTTCACCGCGGTGGCCGCTCCGGCCTGTACGATTGTCTATGCCAGCGGAATGATCAAGGCAAAAGATTTTCTTAAAGCCGGGTGGAAAACCGGCATCATTTCTGTCATACTGGTATTGATATACGCCAATGTATTTTGGAAATTGTTTTAATGAGACTAACATTCAAGATTTTGTCATAGGAATACAAAAATGAAATTTCTAATTGCTGTAGGAAGTAAAACTTATTCGGAACCAACCCTTCGAGTCGGGATGCAGGTTGCAAAAGCTTTTGGTGCGTCGGTAACGATTCTTTATGTGGGTCCGAAGATCAGTGCGTTCAGTTCCAGTGAGGTGCGATTAGCGCAAGAAAGCATGGAGCGGTGGGAAATTGACCGCCCGGGAGTTGAAGTGCTTGAATGGGCGTTTAACTTTTTAGCAGAATATGATTACATTACTCCCAAAATGATTGAAGCTGGGTTCCAGAAAAATACGCTGGTCCAAACCCGCGGAAGTCGGTGTGAATTGTTTTTACAAGGACAAGCATGTGAAAACGTAAATTTGATTTTGCGGAACGGAGACATTATTCCTGAGTTAAGGGACGAGGTCGCGAAAGGCGGTTATGATGTAACAATTATCGGCGGAAGTAAGAAACGCCGAATGGCTCATGATTTAGTTCAGTATATTGACAGTTCCATTTTTGTGGTAAAGAATTTTAAGAATAAAATGAGCTATCGTTTATTAATGGCAACAGATGATTCCCCAAAAACAAAAAAGGCCGTCAAATTTGGAGCACGTGTTTCGCAGGCTTTTGATATGCCTATGGATATTTTAACGGTGTCAAAAAAGAACTATTTTGGAACGGGGTATCGCAATGCCTCGAGCAAAGCGTCAACGTTAGTTCGGCGTGCAGGGATTCAGGAAGATGTTCAATTGAAAGTCGGTGATCCTGTAGACGTTATTGTTGATTTTGCCGGGAAAGATCATATTATTGTCATGGGAGCTTCAACGGCAAATCCGATTAAAAAATTCTTCATGGGAAGCAAACCGTTAAAGGTGATGAAGTCCTGTGATTGCCCTATTTTAATTGTAAAATAGTCAAAACATAAATCCTTTTGATCCATAATTAGAATAGGTATAAATAAAACTAAATAGTAATCATTATTATTATTGATTTGTATTATTATTTATGGTAACTTTACCACAGCAAATGAGAATTATGATGAGACATTCAAAACAAAGAGATACCATTTTAAACATTTTGAGAAACACTCGAAGTCATCCAACGGCTGACTGGATCTATGATGAAGCAAGGAAAGAGATAGCGAATATCAGTTTAGGGACGGTGTATCGAAACCTGGCTCAACTTGTTGTAAATAAAATGATTTTACCGATACAGATCAACGGTGTTGTACATTACGATGGATTTACTGAAAATCACCAACATTTTATTTGCGGTGAATGCGGGGAAATCCATGATATTGATATTCACTCAAATGAAATTGTATCTTTAATTAATTCAAAGATTAATCATCACGTTGCCGATTGTCAAATTCATTTGACAGGAACGTGTTCAAACTGTAAACCAAACTAAAAGGGAAGTAAATATGTTAGTAACAAAACCTGCCCCGGATTTTAAAGCAACTGCTGTAATGCCGGATAATTCATTTCAAGAGATCAGTCTGTCAGATTATAAAGGAAAGAAAGTCGTTCTTTTCTTTTATCCATTAGATTTCACTTTTGTCTGTCCGACAGAGATTATCGCTTTTGATCGCCGTTTAGACGAATTTAAAAAACGCGGTGTTGAAGTGTTAGGGTGCTCCATTGATTCGCATTTCAGTCACTGGGCTTGGAAAAACACTGAAGTTAACAAAGGCGGAATTGGGAATGTTCAGTATCCGATTATTGCTGATTTAGATAAATCCATTGCACGTGATTATGATGTGCTGATCGGTGCCGAGCCGGCTTACGTTGAGACCGAAGAGGAAGAAGCTGAAACAACCGTTGGCGGTTCCATCGCTTTACGCGGATCATTCCTGATCGATGAAGAAGGTGTTGTACGACATGCAGTGATCAATGATCTTCCGTTAGGACGTAATATCGACGAAATGCTGCGCATGGTTGATGCATTAGATTTTCACTCCAAACACGGCGAAGTTTGTCCGGCAGGATGGACAGAAGGCAAAGACGGTATGAAAGATACTGCAGACGGTGTTGCGTCATACCTAAGTGACCATTCCAGCGAATTATAAATAATAGTTGAATACGGGGTGCAGAAATTGCACCCCGGTTTACTCGTTTAGAAAGGAATTAATTATGAAACATACACTTCCGGAATTACCATACGAAAAGAATGCGTTAGAACCGCATATTTCTGAAGAAACCATTAATTATCATTATGGTAAACATCATCAAGCTTATATAACCAATTTGAATAACCTGATTCCGGGAACGGAATTTGAAGGAATGGATCTTGAAGCGATCGTCAAATCTTCTTCAGGCGGTGTTTTCAATAATGCTGCACAAGTTTGGAATCACACATTTTATTGGAACTGTCTCAGCCCAAACGGCGGTGGTGAAGCAAATGGTGATATCGCAAACGCTATTGAATCTGCTTTCGGATCGTTTGATGCATTCAAAGAAGCCTTTTCTTCATCTGCTGTGACAAATTTTGGGTCCGGCTGGACATGGCTTGTCAAAACAAAAAATGGTGAATTGAAAATTGTGAATACCGGTAATGCAGGGTCACCTTTAACAGAAGATTTCACACCATTATTGACTATTGATGTATGGGAACATGCATACTATGTCGATTATCGGAATGCACGTCCAACCTATATTGCATCATTTTGGAATCTTGTTAATTGGGACTTTGTAAATAAAAACTACCTCGGTTGAATGTTTCTTTTCATTTCAACCCTCCTTGTAAAGAGAGCCCCTTTTCGGGGCTCTCTGTGTTTTATCAATAAATTATAAAATTAATGATTTGTAAATGATATTGATTCTTCCAATGTTGGATCATTAACCGGAAGAATAGGCTGACTATGCAGCTGACGCCAGAACAGACTTACAAACACACCGCCAATCCCGATGAAAGTTGTTAAATCCATCCATGAGAATTGAACGCCGTGATGATGGAGTGTCGGCATCACGATCCAATATAGATCAATATAATGCATAAAGAAGACCCATCCGGCTAAGAGTTTTAACGCTAGTAAATGGCGTTTGGTGAATCGAAAGATCAACAGAATAAAGGGTATGAAAAAATGTCCGAAGATCAAGAATAGACTCATCTCTTTCCATGAACCCGTCCATCGGTGCAGATACCAAATGGTTTCTTCAGGGATATTTGCATACCAAATGAAGAAGTACTGTG
The DNA here is from genome assembly GCA_964422145.1 of uncultured bacterium. Lineage (GTDB taxonomy): Bacteria > Fidelibacterota > Marinisomatia > Marinisomatales > JACNKV01 > JACNKV01. Next base: position 58,674 of record CAYQZV010000009.1, read on the forward strand.
AACCGGCAATGTATGCCCAAAAGACGACGAAAGTGAACATCAGTTTTGCAAGATCATGATAATGTTCTTTGGTGATCGTATCCGTTAAGATACCCTTCTTTTGTAAAAAGTGGGAGCTTAGGATTAAAAAGGTGATGATGGCCAGGTAACTTCCGGTGAAGACATAAACACCGAAAATGGTTGAATACCAATGAGGATCAGTGGACATTAGCCAATCAAAAGAGGCAAAGGAGATCGTCAATGCAAATAAGATCATCCCGATGGCACTGGTCCGAACTGCCTGCGTGCGAATCTCTCCGGAATTCGAACCATCCTGTGTGACAGACAAATTATAGAGTCTAAACACCAGAAAAAACCAGATCAGAAAATATCCAAAAGACCGGATGATGAAAAATATTTCATTTAAATATCCTGACTTTGCCTGTAAAATTCGGTCGTCAGCGACGACATCCGTGTGACTCCAATGATATATCTCATGGATACCACCGAGCATGATGGGTATAAAGAAAATGAAAAGCCACGGAAGGACTTTCATCACTGTTTCCCCGATCCGTCGGAAGATCGTACTCCAAACCGCTCCGGTCAGATAATGAAGCATGACGAAGAATAATCCGCCGAGTCCGAGTGTCGCCCAGAACGTAAAGGAGATGAGATAAGAATGATAAAATTGTTTAGCGTCAATCGAAGAACCGATAGCAGACAGAATCAAAAATAGAAGTCCGATACCGAGTGAGATATTCCCAAAGGAACCTGATTGAGTGATGCGATAAGTTTTAGGATCGTACTGTATCATAAGACGTTTATTGTGTTTGTAATTGGCGGATATAGGAGACGATGGCCCACCTATCTTCTACCTGAATTTGATGTTTATAAGACGGCATTAGAACGTTCCCGTTTGTGATCACTGAAAAGATCTGACCGTCCGGCATGTTAAGAACCCTGTCAGAGTGAATAGACGTTGCAGGAGGGTAAACATATTTTGTCATCAATCCCATCCCGTCTCCGTTATTGTTATGGCAGGGAGAACAAAATGTATTGTACTGAACTTCTCCTTTGAGTAATAGATCCGAAGATACCGCAATCGGATTTATATCCACAAACTGATCGAAATCATTTTTACCGAAATAAAAAGCCGTATTATCATGTAATTCTCCGATGGCAACTGTACCTTCAACAGGCTGTCTCATCGCCGATTTATCAGCAAAAAATTGACTTTCTTTAAACGGCTTATATTTTTGCTGTGTATCCATGTTGGGATTAAGGTGGACAGGAGGTTTCTCCGATTTATCTCCCTGAAGACAGCCGCTGATGACAAGTGCCATTAGCATGATCACCCCAATTTGCATTAAGCGACTCATTCTTCTTCCTCCAGTAATTCGATATGTGTACTTCCCATAGACTCCAAAAGTTGTTTTGTTTGGACGAGTTTAAATTGACCATCGGCTGCATCAATGCTAACAAAAAATCCATCATCGCTGGCTTTTTTCTCAAAATGATCTGAGTAAAAGACCGGATGATGAAATCGAGGTAATCGGTTGAGTGAAAGCATGCCAAAAACAGCTGAAATTGCTCCAAACAGGACAAGTAAAGCGAAAGTAATCACAATATAAGACTGCCAAGCGAAATACGGCTTTCCGCTGATCACAAGTGGGTAGGCAACCGCATGAGACCATGACTGCAGTCCGAACCCGATCGCTGCACCAAGAAAGGCAAAGAAGCCGACGACGTATCCAAGGATCGATCGCTTCAGTCCCATCGCTTGATCCATCCCATGGATGGGGAAAGGGGAGTGACAGTCGAATTGAGAATATCGTTCTTCCCGCAATTTTTCAGCTGCATGAAGCAGATCAGCAGGGGATGAAAATTCAGCAATGAGTCCTAATGTTTTTTTCATGATTGCCCTCCGTCGTGATGCGGGTCAGCTTGAGGTAAAACCGCTTTCACTTCTGTCATGGATATCATCGGCAAGAAACGTAGGAAGAGAAGGAACAACGTGAAGAACAGTCCGAAACTTCCGACAAAGGTCATGATATCCCAAATTGTGGGGGAATAATAATCCCATGAGGACGGAAGGAAATCTCTGGAAAGAGAGGTGACCGTGATCACGAACCGTTCAAACCACATCCCGATGTTCACTAAGATTGAAGCCACAAATAAAAAGGCTACATTCGTTCGAAGTCGTTTAAACCAGAAAAGCTGCGGAACGAATACATTACACGTGATCATCGTCCAATACGCCCAAGCATAATTACCTAATGCGCGATTTGTAAACGCAAATGACTCAAATAGATTCCCGCTGTACCACGCGATAAAGAACTCCATTGCATAGGCGTAACCAACGATCATTCCGGTTAAGAGCATTACTTTTGCCATTCGCTCCAGATGGGTTACTGTAATAAAATGTTCAAGGTTATAAAACTTTCGGGCAATGATCGCTAACGTCATCACCATAGCAAATCCTGAGAAAATAGCACCTGCAACAAAATAAGGTGGAAAGATCGTTGTATGCCATCCGGGAATAATACTGGTAGCAAAGTCCGAACTCACCACACTGTGAACGGACAGAACGAGCGGTGTTGACAAACCGGCCAGCATCAGATAAGCCAATTCATAGTTTTGCCATTGACGGTTACCGCCTCTCCAACCCAGGGCAAAGAATCCTAAGATTTTTTTCTTCAATCCTTTTGCACGGTCACGTAAGGTTGCCAGATCAGGAATTAATCCTGTAAACCAGAATAAGAGGGATACAGTGAAATACGTACCGACTGCAAAGAAATCCCATAGAAGTGGACTTCGGAAGTTCGGCCACAATCCCATTTGGTTTGGAATAGGGAAGAACCAATGCAACAACCACATCCGACCGACATGAATCCCCGGGAAGAGCAACGCGCAAATGACGGCAAAGATCGTCATCGCTTCAGCAAAGCGATTGATGGATGTTCTCCATTTTTGCCGCAGCAAAAAGAGAATAGCAGAGATCAGCGTCCCTGCGTGACCGATACCGACCCAAAAGACAAAATTGACGATAGCCCAACCCCAGCCAACGGGATTGTTCAGCCCCCAAATGCCGGTACCTTCCCAAATGAGAAATCCGACGGAACCAAGCAAAACCAACAACAATGAAAATGCCAACCCAAACGCAAGGAACCATTCTTTCGTTGCTTTTGTTTCGGTGATACCGCTGATCGTACCGGTGATCGATTTAAAGGTTTGATTCCCGGTGATCAACGGTTGTTCAGTCACAGTTGATTTTTGAATTGTACTGCTCATGATACACCATCCGTTTTCAGATCAGGATTCGGGTTTCGGAGTTTCGCAAGGTACGTCACTCGCGGTTGAGTATTTAACTCCCCTAATAATGAATACATTCGATTTTGTTTCCTTGTTAAAGAGATACGGCTGTTTGGATCAGTGATATCACCAAAGACAATTGCATCCGTCGGGCATGATTGCTGGCAAGCCGTGGTGACTTCACCGTCTTTCAGATCACGTCCTTCATTATTCGCTGTGATTTTAGCTTGTGAGATTCGCTGAACACAGAAGGTACATTTTTCCATGACACCTCGGAACCGCACCGTAACGTCCGGGTTTTGCACCATTTGGACAATTTCAGGTAAATCCTTTGTGAAGTTATGGAAGTTGAACCGCCGAACTTTATACGGACAGTTGTTGGCACAATAACGGGTTCCGACACATCGATTGTATGTCATGCTGTTTAGTCCGTCTTCAGAGTGTGTCGTCGCAGCGACAGGGCAAACCTGTTCGCAGGGCGCCATTTCACAATGCTGACAGTTGATCGGCTGGATAACCATATCCGGAGAATCCATTTCACCGGAATAGTATCGATCTAATCTGATCCAGGACATTTCCCGGCCTTTTTCGACTTGTTCTTTTCCAACGATCGGAATATTGTTTTCTCCCTGACAGGAAATCGAACAGACATTACATCCGGTACAGAGATTCAGGTCGATTGCCATGCCCCATTGCGGGCCGGAATCATACTGAACTTCATCCCACATGGATACCAGCGGGAGAGCAGAATCATGTTCTTTAACAAAATCAGGATGTTTCTGATAGTCATCGAGTGTAGACTCACGAATAATAACGGGGAGACGGTCTTGAATGGCATCTGCTGCCAGTTTTTCAGTGTCTAAACCGTGATGATCCTGAGTGCAAGCCAACACAGCGGTTTTACCTGTGTTTGAAATGTTGACATTCTCAGCTCGCCATAGAGATGATGTTTCACGGATGGCGTATGTATTTCCGCCGACACCGTTTCCGACTCGTCCGGATGATGTTCGGCCATAACCCAGTTCAATCGAAATGGAGTTATCGGCATGGCCGGGTACGATCCAAACGGGCAGTTCAACAGAATAACCATTGATGCGTAAAGCAACAACGTCTTTGTTTTTCACGCCCAGTTCTTTCGCGGTGGAATGACTCATCAGTGCAGCATTATCCCAAGTCAGCTTCGTGACCGGATTCGGAGATTCCTGGAGCCAACCGTTATTGGCGAATCGTCCGTCGAAAACAGACGAAGACGGTTTGAATACAACTTCAAAACCATCCATAGTTTCGATCGGATAGTCTTTTAATACTTTTCTTACCGCTGTTTTAGACAGGAAAGGATTCGCTGATTTGTTCAGTTTTCCCTGATAAACGCCGTCATGCAGAACTTTTTTCCAATTGGATGAAAAATCTGAAGAGAAAAACGGTCCCCATGTTGTTTGCACCAAATCGTGTCCCGACGGGGTAGAAAGATTGTTTTGAATCAACGCTGCCAGCAATTCGATGTAACTCACTCCGCCAAACAAAGGTTGGATTTGAGGTTGGGTAATCCCTTTAACACCTTCGATGGTTTCCGTATCACCCCACGCTTCCAATGGATTGGCCAAGTTGATCAGCCATTCAGCTGTTTTTGATGTCTCATTCTTATGCGAACAGATGTGAACGGTGTGCGGCACTTTTTGAATAGCATCACCAACATTCAAATCAACCGGAGCATTATAAACCGGATTTCCTCCGAATAAAACCAAAGTTGAAACATTGCCTTGATGCATAGATTGCACCAACGAATTCAAATCTTGAGTCTTGGGACGGGTTGCATCATTTGCAGAGAAATAGTCTACGGTGGTTCCTCTGTTTTTCAGAGCATGGTTGATCGCAAATACCAGAGCATGCACATTGGATGGCTGAGTTCGTCCGGCAACGATCAACGATTCTTTTTTGTGGGATAGCAAATCACTCGCTGCAGCTGCGATCCACTTATTATCAAATGAATGATTTTTATGATCGGATAAGGCATCCACGCCGGGGATGTTTAATCCTTGGGATTTTAACTCAACCGCCAGAGCAGCAGCGAAAGCACCGATCATTCCGTGATTTAACCGATAGCGGTGGTCGGCAATTCCTCCGGTAACCGACAAAGCATTCTCGATCACATAAAGACGATTCATCGAATCATTTTCTGATTCAACGCGACGGCCTTTAGAAAACCCTACCGTATTCCGAATTGAGTGGCTTTCTGTGTTCAGAAAATCGGCATCAAGAGAGACAATTACTTTAGCTTTATCATAATGATAAACCGGGTGGTATTCACGATCAGTTACAAGATGAATCCCGTCGTAGACTGATTCATCACTGATTGGATCCCAGGTAACCCATGTCGCTTTGGGATATTTGGATAAGAATTCTTTCTTTAACCGATAAAATGTCGGTGATGGATACGTTTCAGCTAATACCGCTAATCCTTCACCGTCGGATGCGTCATAGTCCGAAGATAATGTGTTCCATTCCTGTAAGAAATCACTGATTTTGGATTCATATCCATTGTGTAAAACGGATTGAGTACGATCCGGATCATACATATCCAGAATGGATGCCTGCAGCCAGGTGTTTGACTTCCCTAATGTGGAAGGGTGATTTGGATTTCCTTCCAGTTTTGTCGGTCTTCCTTCATGATTTTCGACAACGACACCAAACGTCTCAGCTCCAAACGGAATGTTTGTTGCATAAAACTTAGGGACGCCGGGAACGATATTTTCCGGAGCGATGGCATAAGGAATGATTTTTTCCACTGGGCGCCGACATCCGGCTAACCCCGCTAAGGCGATTGAAGCACCCATAATGGAGAGGAATTTTCTCCGGCTCATTCCATCCGGAACATCAAACGTTCCTTCTGGAAATTCATTGTGCAGGAATTGTTCAAATTCGGGCGTTTGGTTGATTTCGTCCAAACTGCGCCAATAGTTTTTTCCGTTCATATTTGTTTTCATCGGTGACACCCCGAACAATCTAATGGAGGCGAAATATCTAACTCGTTCATGATCCATGATCCGTACGCATGTTGATCTTCGGATGGTGTCCATTTTGTATTTGTAATTTGATCCATGGGACGTAAATACATTGCCGGATCTTTATGGCACTCTACGCACCATCCCATGCTTAAACTTTTTTCTTGTGAGATCACCTCCATTGATTCAACATCTCCGTGACAGGTACTGCAGCCGACGCCGACAGTAACATGGGCACTGTGATCAAAGTAAACATAATCGGGAGACTTATGAACCCGAACCCATTCCATAGGTGTGTTGTTCTCCCAGCTGTCAATGATTTTAGTAAGTTTTTCGCTACCCTTTTTAACAACGGTATGACAGTTCATACATGTTTGAGTAGGCGGAACACCTGCAAGTGCAGTCGTTTCAACTCCGGTGTGACAGTATCGGCAATCAAGTTTCAATTCACCCGCATGAAATTTGTGACTGTAAAGTACGGGTTGTACCGGGGTGTATCCGACATCGGTGTACTTTGGAGACCCCCAATACCAAAAAGAAAAAATGATGATTCCGAGAAATGCCAGCAGTCCGCTGAGAAGTAACTTCGGAAGTTTATTGGTCCATTTTGGAAATAATTGTGCCATTCAGTTTATTTTGGTTTATTTAAGTATTTTTGTAGTGATTGTAAATAACGTAATCCGTAAAAATATCGAAAAAGAGGTTAAGGGTTTTGCAGGGTTGATATCAACTGGAAATTCCTTTCATACATCAATGTGAAACGATGATTCGTTCACGCTGCTGATACTCGATTCCGTCTTCATTCCAACGTGCTGTTAAGTTCCACACCCCCGGTGCGATCATGACCATATGAATTCCATCAGAAGAAAATGAAAGGGGGATGTCTTTATCCATGGATGTATCATTCGGTCTTCTCAATGAGAGATTACCCTGAATCACAGAAGTTCGGTGGGGCTGTACCTGAATTTGAATTCCTGAATTTGTAGATACTATTCCCATGGATTTATTGTCTGCCTTTGTCCGGTTTAATCGATTAATCGTTTCCTGATAGGTTATTCCCTCCTGATAATAGGTGTTAGAAACCAACGAATCAGTTTTCGTAGCTGAGAAGGGAATCAGCCAAAGGAAGAAAGCAATCGTTCCTCCAATGGTGATGAAAAGTCCCAAGGGCCAGAATGTTTCTTTTCGCATGATCATTTCCCCGGACTGATGAAAGAACTGCGAACATTCTGTAAGGTCTTTCCATCGACAAGAATTTCAAACTGGATCGGCATCACAACCGATTGAATTATTTCAACAGGAAGATGAACAAAAAATGCGGTTTGCAATAATGCTTCCGGTTGAACCGTTAAGGTCGGTGTAACAAACTGAATTTGACCTTCTTTTGGATAGATTAGAATAATTTCAGGCTCAATGGTATCAAAAGTTTTATTCACAATTTGAGCATTGAAAAGATTGGATATTTGATCGGTTTTTGTTTGAAGATAAGTAGACCCGGGCGTTCGCAGGACAGTTGCTTCAATCGGATTCCGTGTCATTAAAAAGAAAGTGGCGATACTTAATAAGATGGTCAACACCGCGGAATAACCGATCGTACGGGCATTAACAATATTTTCTGCGCCTTGTTTAATTCCATGGTAGGACGCATATTTGATCAATCCTTTGGGTTTGTCCATTTTTATCATGATCGCATCACAGGCATCGATACAGGCAGTACAGTTAATACACTCTAACTGGGTTCCATTTCGGATATCGATTCCGGTCGGGCAAACATGAACACAGCGGGAACAATCAATACAGTCACCGCCTTCAGATCCTTTTTTATGGCGTGGCTCGCCACGCACAAAATTGTAATGAACCGCCACAGTTTTATCATGAATAAGCACGCTCTGCAATCGGCCGTATGGACAAACTAACGTACAAATCTGTTCGCGAAAACTGGCGAAAACCCAATATAAAAACCCGGTAAATGTCAGCATCGCAATGAACCCACCGGTATGCTCAGAAACCGGATCAGTAATAATTATGAATAAAGCGTCCGGTCCGATGATCCATGCGAGCAATATGTTAGTGATGAACCAGGCCAGAAAAATAAAAAGAGAATGTTTTAACAGTTTTTTACCGATTTTAACACCCGTCCAAGGTTGGGCATTTAATTTCTTTTGCTGTTGAGCGTCACCTTCAATCCAATATTCGATTTTCCTCGCGACCATCTCCATAAACACCGTTTGAGGACAAGCCCATCCGCACCATAATCTTCCAAAAACGACCGTGAATAATATGATGAAGATCAACAGGGATATCATGATCAACAGGAAGATGTGAAAATCCTGAGGCCAAAACCCGACACCGAACAGATAAAATCGTCTCTGCAGGATATCCAATAAAAATAATGGGCGACCATTAATCGTGATGAACGGAAGTGCAATCAGCAGTGCAATCAATAAGAATGCAACAATCTGCCTGTATGTGTAAAAAGTGCCCTTAGGTTGGCGCGGATAAACCCAAACCCGTTTGCCTTCTTCACTTACCGTGGAGATACGATCTCGGAAATTTTCTTTTGTCATAATGAAATCCGTTACCGAGGATACTGACTGTTATCAACCGGCACCCTCGGTAAATCAATTACAGGAAATTATTCGACTAAATCTCCTTCGGGAGCTTTCGCATTCGGAGGATTGGTTCCTTGTAAAGATAAGATGTAATCTGAAACAGCATCGATCTGCTCATCTGAAATAAGGCCTTTCCACGGTACCATCCCTTTTATGGGAACTCCGGCGTTGATAATCTGAATGATTTCATCTTTTGTTCCGCCGTGAATCCAATATTTATCCGTCATATTCGGACCGTTCAGTCCTTCTCCTCGTTGACCGTGACAAACTACACAGTTTTGAGCAAACACACTTTTTCCGTCACCGCCCGATGCCGCGTCGGGTGTGATGGCAGCATCCGTTTGAGCCGGTGTAGCGAGAGCAGCCGCAGCGAGACTCTCGTTTATTCCGCCGCTGTTCAATAACGCCAATTGTTCATCCGTTGCTTTTAATTTCGCTTCGGCAATCAATTGCTCAAAGGTTACTTCTTCACCAATATAATATTTGAACTGATCGCGTATTCTCGGTACTAACTCTTCGGGAAAAGCCGCAAGCGGGGAAGAATATCCGATCTGTGTCCCGGCTCCGGTTTCATCGAGAACTGCACCTGAAACAGCAGCTAATTCCTGGTCATACTCCGCAGCGGAATCCAACCCAATGTCGAAAACGTGGTAGTACAGTAAATATGCCAATGAAAACACGATCGTGACATTAAACAAGTGCACCCACCATGGCGGAAGATCATTATCAAACTCACGAATACCGTCATATTCATGATTCATTAAAAGATCTTGTTCTTTAGTCATTTCTAACTCCTTGATTTTTTGTATCATCATCTACCGGTAGATTTTCCATATGCTCAATAAACGGTTTTCTTAGACGAATTGTCCAGAATAACACGCCGAGAAAGAACAGAAAGAAGAGTACCATGGCAGTGATCTGAAAACTGTTAAAACTTTCTAATGTGATCAGATGTTTGAACACGATTAATTTCCTTTGATATCTGTCCCTAAACGCTGCAAATAAGCGATTAAGGCAACAATTTCAGTATTCCATTCCGCTTCAGGGATGTCTTGCATTTTAAGCGTTTCAGCAATCGATTTGGCTTGTGCGGTCGCATCATCGATTGCAAGGGCATCAAATCCGTCGGGATAAGGGACTCCTAAAGTTTGCATCGCTCTAATCTTTGCAGGCGTTGATTCCAGATCAATCGGAGTATCCAATAACCAATGGTAAGACGGCATAATAGTTCCGGGTGATATGATCTGCGGATCTTTCATGTGGCTATAGTGCCATGCATCCGGGTATTTTTTACCAATGCGATGCAAATCCGGTCCGGTTCGTTTTGAGCCCCACTGGAACGGATGATCATACACAAATTCTCCGGCTTTAGAATACTCGCCGTATCGTTCTGTTTCAGAACGGAAAGGACGGATCATCTGTGAGTGACAAACATAACAGCCTTCACGAACATAAATATCACGTCCCTGTAATTCAAGAGGTGAATAAGGTTTGACGCTTTCAATGGTCGGAATATTGGATTTAACGACATACATCGGGACAATTTCTACTAAACCACCGATAGCGACAAGCACAACAGCGAGAAGAGAAAATTGAATGGGTCTGCTTTCAATCCAACGATGCCAGTAACCTGATTTTTCTTCTTTTGTTTTTTCAAGAGCCGGTGCTTGGACTTCTTCCTCTTCAACGAGAGAACCGGACTTAACTGTTTTATACAGGTTGAAGAACATCAAACAAACACCAATTAGATAAAGGGTACCGCCAAAGGCACGAACACCGTACATCGGAATTAACTGTGTGACGGTTTGTAAGAAGTTCGGATACTGTAAGAATCCTTCCGGTGTGAATTGTTTCCACATCAATCCTTGAGTGATTCCGCCCCAATACAGCGGGATAGCGTAAAAGATCATTCCCAGTGTCGCAACCCAGAAATGGGTATTCGCTAATTTTACGGAATGAAGTTTTGTATCAAATAATCTCGGAATTAGCCAATACAGAACCCCGAATGTCAACAATCCGTTCCAGCCTAAAGCACCGATATGAGCATGTCCGACCGTCCAGTCTGTGTAATGAGACAGTGCATTCACACTTTTAATGGACATCATCGGACCTTCAAAGGTTGCCATACCGTATGCGGTGACAGCAACGACCATCATCTTCAAAATAGGATCTTGACGAACCTTATCCCAGGCACCGCGTAAGGTCAACAGTCCGTTTAACATACCGCCCCAGGATGGTGCAATCAGCATCAATGAGAAGACCATCCCAAGGGATTGAGCCCAGTCCGGTAATGCAGTGTAAAGCAGGTGATGAGGACCGGCCCAGATGTATAAAAAGATCAATGCCCAAAAGTGAATGATCGAAAGTCGATATGAGTAGATTGGGCGGTTTGCTGCTTTCGGCAGGAAGTAATACATGAGTCCTAGGTACGGTGTGGTTAGGAAGAAAGCCACCGCATTATGCCCATACCACCATTGAACTAACGCATCCTGAACTCCGGCATAAATAGAGTAACTTTTTAAGAATGAAATAGGAAGTTCAAAGGAATTGAACACGTGCAGAACAGCAACCGTAAAGAAGGTTGCGATATAGAACCAAATGGCAACATATAAATGTTTTTCACGGCGTTTCAAAATGGTTCCGATCATATTGATCCCGAATACGACCCAAATGAGGGCAATCGCGATATCAATCGGCCATTCTAATTCAGCATATTCTTTACCGGTCGTAATCCCGAAAGGAAGTGTAACCGCAGCACTGACAATGATCGTCTGCCAGCCCCAAAAATGGATTTTGCTTAACAGATCGCTGAACATTCTCGCTTTCAGGAGTCGCTGAAGAGAATAATACACGCCCATGAAAATACCATTTCCAACGAATGCAAAGATCACCGCATTCGTGTGCAAGGGGCGTAACCGCGAAAAAGTTAACCAAGAGGTTCCTAAGTTGAATATTGGATGTATAAGTTGTAATGCAATGATCACACCGACGAGGATGCCAACGACACCCCACAGAATGGCGGCAAAACCAAAATTCCTTACAATCTTATTATCGTAACGAAACGTTTCGATTCCCATGTGTACTCTCCTTGTATTTTATGATTTATTTTTTATCATCCATGATTGATCGCATGGATGGTGTATATGAATCATCATATTGACCGTTTTTCACGGCCCAAAAGAATGAAATTAGAAACCCGAGCGCCATCAACAGGCTGATCAAAATGAGCAGGACGAGGATTTTCATATTGAGATTAAAGACTCCTCTCCTTTAAGGGGTAAAACCTGATCTTGAACGGGTAATAAATCTTCTTCATCAAAAATAAACGATGAAAGATAAGTCTCTTTTAATGATTGATGAATATTTTTTTCCAAATTTAAAAAATAAAGGTGAACCCGGCACATTTTAACTAATGGACATATTCCCGGGTTGATAATACAATCATTGACCGACGCATTAAAGCCGGCGGCTGTAAGAATATCAAAAAAAGTAATTGTTTCAGGATCTTTGGCTAAAGCAATGCCGCCATTTCTTCCGCGAATCGTTTTAAAGAGTCCTTCCTTAGAGAGCTTGTAAATCACTTTTGTAGAAACCGCGTGTGTGATAAATAATCTGCGGGATATCTCTGCGATGGAATAATAGCCATCCGGATATTTTGACCCTAAAAAGGCGGCGATCCGGATCGCATAATCGTGTTCTCGTTTGATGAAATTGGAGGACTTTAACATTATGAATACAATACCAACTTGGTAATGTATAAAAAAACCCCTATTTCTGACAAAATAAATTCACAAAAATTTTTATCTATTTCGGAGTAAAAATCGAACCGAACCGGTTGAGAAAGCAATCACGGTAATTGAACTGATCGGCATGAGAATAGCGGAGATGACGGGAGAGAGTAATCCCTGCACCGCAAAGGACAACCCGATGACGTTGTAAAATAGCGAGATCAATATGCTGGCATAAATGATATGCACTGCTTTCCCGGAAAAGGTTAAAAACTGGACGATATTCTGAAAAGCGCTCGATTCAAGGATCACATCTGATGTTGGGGAGAAAAGGTAAATATCTTCAGAAATTGATATCCCGACATTGCTTTTCAATAATGCTCCTGCATCATTGAGTCCGTCTCCGATCATGGCTACCGTTTCGCCTTTTTTCTGAAGGTCTTCAATATAGTCCCGTTTATCAAACGGACTTTGATTGAATCGGATGTCCGTTTCTTTGCCGAAAATGTCCTTAAGTGCAGACCGTTCGCTATCGTTATCACCCGTCAAAACCGATAGAGAATAATGGCTTTGTAATGAGGTTACAATGTCTTTCAGCTGATTTCGATATTGATTTGTAAATGCAAAATACCCAACCCAAATATCGTTTTGGGTAATATGAACATTGGTTTGCTGCGGATCAGGTTTTTCGATGTGACAATAGTCCGCCGAACCGATTTTGTAATGAATACCATTGATGATTCCCGACAATCCCTTGCCGCTTAATTCACTGAAATCTTCAACCGGAGAATGCACTTCGGATTGAAGATAATTCATAATCAATCGGCTTAACGGGTGAGACGAATGCTTGGTAATGGATGCGATATCCTGAAATAAGGTTTGGGTATTTATTTGATCGCTTATCGGAATAAATTGAACTTTGGTTTTACCGGAATGCGTGATCGTTCCTGTTTTATCAAACACAATATGATTGATTTTTGCCAGCCGTTCAATGATGGTTGAGTTTTTCAGATAGAATTTTTTACGCCCTAAAATTCTGATCGTGTTTCCCAATGTGAAGGGAGCTGATAAGGCTAATGCACAGGGACAGGCGACGATGAGTATGGATGTGATCACATGCACCATTTTTGATGGATCGTTCAGCCACCAGTAAAACCCGGCCGCAGCAGCGATTGAAAGGACGGTAAGCGTAAAATGTTTGCTGATCCTGTCTAACACCGATGTAATGGATTTCTCATTCGAATTGGCCAGATCCTGGTTCCATAATTGCGTCAGATAACTTTGTGAAACATCCCTAACCGTTTCAATTTCGATGGAAGTTCCGATAAGGCGCCCGCCCGCGTAGATCGTTTCACCCGGTGAGAGACGAACGGATTTAGATTCTCCCGTGACAAAACTGTAATCAATTTGAGCCGTGGTTTTTAGTAATATAGAATCCGCAGGGATTAATTCACCGTTACGGATAATTATTCTGTCGCCAATCTTGAGTTTGGATAATGGAATAGACTGTTCTCCATCCGGGGTGGATTTCATCACGGCCAAAGGAAAATATGACCGGTAATCCCTTTCAAAACTGAGAGCGTCAAATGTCTTTTGTTGAAAAACTTTACCGACTAATAATAGGAAGACTAACCCTGTAAATGAGTCCATAAAACCTGGACCGATTCCCGTTAAAATTTCATAAGTACTTCGGGTAAACAATGCTATAATTCCGATCGAAATAGGAATATCAATATTGATAAATCGCTTTTTGATTCCAGTAATCGCTGACCGGAAATAGTCGGTTGAGCTGTATAATAAAACGGGAAGTGCTAAAAGGATATTTAAAAATCTAAAAAAGATCTCCATCCCGCCGAGGTCTTGTCCTTGCCCGAAATATTCCGGGAAACTCAGAAGCATAATATTTCCGAATGAAAAAGCGGAAACCCCTAATTTCATGATCATCGAACGATTGAACGAAGGTTTAATATTATCAGAAATATCCCGCAAGTTGATCTGGGGCTCATATCCTATTGATATAAGTAGTTCGATAACTTCCCTCAATGAGATTTGCTGATGTTGAAACGTAATCGAGCATTCTTTTTTCAGAAAATCGACATTAGAGTGAAGAATTTCAGGCCGAATCCGATACAAGCGCTCTAATATCCATACACAAGAAGCGCAGTGCATTCCGGGAATTCGGATCGTGATCTTACTGATTTCGTTATCTTTATAGTTGATGAGGCTGCTTTGAATGTCCTCATCATCGAGATAGGCAAATCGGTGCTGAAAACCTGCTTCAGCAGGAGAATTCCCCGGAGTTTTTTCCAGATTGTAATATTGACAAAGATCTTTGTCGCTTAATATTTCAAATGCGATTTTACAACCGTTACAACAGAAATGTTTGTCATCAACGGTAATATCGAAGGATTCACAATCCGTTCCGCAGTGATAACAAGAAGTTTTATCCTTCATTTCAGTTGGTAGTTTCAACCTCGGTTTCACAGCAGTTTTGATGTTGTTCCGGAGTGTGATCCCATTTTTGAATCCCTTTGTAAACGGTCCATGCTCCAAATAGGATTACAACCACCGCTGTGAACTTCAGGATGATGTTCCTGAATTTCAATGAGATCAGATTGGCACTAAAACCGAATACAGATAAAAGCGGAAAGGTACCAATCCCAAAGGCAGCCATGATTAAAGCTCCTTTGAATACTGATCCGGAGGAAGCTGCAACTGTTCCTGCAATGTAAACCGGTCCGCATGGGATGAACCCAAGCACAAGTCCCAAGAAGAAAATATTTTTAGTATTCACTTTTTGAATTGCCCGGCGGACGGCTTTTTGATAACCGCGTATCAACGGAAGTTTATCCAATCGCAGCGCAGGAAAGAGTCCCAGTAATTCTAATCCGAGAAGGATCATGATGATGCCCGCGAAAATAAACAGCAGATCCTGAAGATGAAAAACCGCCAAAACATTTTTTGTCGTTTGACCGAGAAAACCAAAAATAGCTCCGATCAGTGTATAGGTTAAAACACGTCCGCTGTGATAGAGAAGATGCGGGAGAATACGCTTGGCGGCTGTTCCGTTTTTCTGATCGAGATTGACAGAATACGCCATAATAAACCCGCCGCACATTCCCATGCAGTGGCTGAGACTCGTCAGAAATCCCATGGCAAACATCGCGTAAATAGTTTGAAAGTCCATCGTTAAAGTTACACATGACCCCATGGATGATTCATCAAAAGAAATTCAGAACGATGATAAATCCTTCCATCTTGATTTATGACAACTTTTTAATTGATCGGTATGTCTATATTACATGAGTAAAAATCAAGGATAATCATGAAAAAAACAATTTATTTCATTCTAATGCCGTTCATTCTCGCAGCCGGGAGCGCGGATTACTTTCAACAGGAAGTGAACTATACGATAGACGTCACCTTAAATGACACAGATCATACGCTGACTGCTTTTGAGTCCATTGAGTATAAAAATCAATCTCCGGATACGCTGACATATATTTGGTTTCATCTCTGGCCGAATGCCTATAAAAACACTGAAACCGCTTATGCGAAACAGGCATTTAAGAATGGTTCAACCCGGTTTTATTTTGCCACAGATGACACACGCGGATATATTGACAGCCTTGATTTTAGTATTGACGGAACCAAAGCTGAGTGGCACTTTCATGATGAATGGATCGATGTTGCAAAAATTGCCTTACACGAACCGCTTCTTCCCGGGAAAACCGTTACGATTGAAACCCCATTTTTTGTAAAACTACCGGATGTTTATTCCAGATTGGGGCATACAGGCAAACATTACGAGATCACGCAGTGGTATCCGAAACCTGCAGTGTATGATCAATATGGCTGGCATCCGATGCCTTATTTGAACATGGGTGAGTTTTACAGCGAATTTGGTACGTTTGACGTCAAGATCACTTTACCGGAAAATTACCGAATCATGGCGACAGGCGATCTGATTAACGGTGAAAAAGAATATGCATGGCTTGACTCTTTGGCAAAGGTGGATATCCAGGATGAAAAACAGGAGAAAAAATCCTTTTTGTCAAAATTAAAAGAGAAGAAAAAGAAGGATGATGATCAAACGGATGTGGCTTCTAAAATGAAAACACTTCACTTTCACCAAGAAAATGTTCATGATTTTGCCTGGTTTGCTGACCCAAACTGGATTGTACGAAAAGGAGAATTGTTTCTAGCGGATTCAACCCGATCCGTAACGCTATGGAGTATGTATCTTCCAAAAAATGCCGAACTTTGGGAAAAATCGATTGAGTATATTCATGATGCCGGATATTGGTACAGCAAGTTTTACGGAGATTACCCGTACAATCATATTACAGCGGTCGACGGCGACATGTCCGCTGGAGGGGGGATGGAATATCCGAATATTACGGTCATTTCAAGCGGTGGATCAAAAGATATACTCGAACTCGTCATCATGCATGAAGTAGGTCATAACTGGTTTTACAGTATTTTGGGCAGTGATGAGAGAGAGCATCCTTGGATGGATGAGGGAATAAATGAATATGCCAATATCAAATATTGGGAAAAGAAATATTTGGATCAGAATGAACGATTTACACTGATGGAATTCCCTCAAAATAAGTTAGGAATTGGGAAGAATTTGAGTTTCAGATGGGCATTAGCTTATATGGGATATGTAGGACGTGCAAACCCTGGAAATGATCAACCAATCACGTTAGCTTCAGAGCAAATTAATCCCGGGAATTACGGATCAATCATTTATGGAAAAACCGGACTATGTTTCCGATATCTTCAGCATTATTTGGGTGAAGAAAAAATGGATGAGATCATGCAGGACTACTACGAAACGTGGAAGTTTAAACATCCCTATCCGGAAGATTTTCAGACGATTGTGAAATCGAATGTTAGTGAGGATCTATCATGGTTTTTCTTTGACTTATTGAACTCGACCAACGTTATAGATTATTCGATAAAACGGCAAGGAAAAGTGGCAGTAATATCAAATAAAGGCACAATATCCAGTCCGGTAGAAGTAGTTTTTTATAACAAAAATGACCATGAAATTCAACGGGATTGGTATAAAGATATTGAATCTAATCTTTCAATTCCTTTCCCCGAAGAAGCCGTAAAAGCGGTTATTGATCCTGATGATTATATGCCGGACATTAATCGGATGAATAATGCAACAAGGCATCCACTAAATTTCAGCTTGATTTTTGATCAACCGGATTACTCAAAACGTGAATGGTATTATGTTCCTTGGCTGGGAGGAAACGCCTATTCAGGATTCACGCCAGGATTTGTTTTATATTCCGGATTTATCCCTACTTACCGTTATGGACTCAGTATCACCCCTATGTGGGATTTTAAACATAATAAACCGGTAGGGTCCTTAAGCGGGGAATATACATGGTATCAAGTGTCTAAACTCCGTTCATTGGCTCTTTCAGGCGGTCTTAAAGATTTAGGGAATGTAAAGAGTCAAAACCTTTCCTTTAGCGGATTGATTAAAAAACCGATTATTTCCAGTCCATCTCTCACGATATCGGGAGCTGTTTATCATCATGAAATTGGTGAAGAATTAAATCCTGTGTACTATTCAGAAGGAGAGTTTACTGTTGCTGAATTTGAGGCTGCATTTTATCATCAAGTCAATCCGCTTTTGAATTATTCGGTTTCGATTGGAGGAACAAAAGGAATGCAGGATGCTGATTTTTCAAAAGCATTTACAACATTCAGCGTAGACAGAAGATGGTCACGATCTATGAGATCAAATTTACGCCTTTGGGTCGGTGGATTTTTGGGCGACGGCAAGATTCCATATCAATTTTTGAATTATCTCGGCGGTGGGGTTGATCCTCACTTTGGAAACATTCTAGTCCTCGATCGTTCCACAGATGCTGAGAGTGTATTTAATATCTTTGATGAGCAATATGAAGAAGAAGGGCCTGCATTAAAAGGACGGGCAATTGTTGAAGGGGAACCGATCGTATCTAGGGAAATGGCATGGGGAATAAATCTGAATCAATCCATTCCCAAACTTCCGTTTCAGCTGTTTGCGGATTTTGCAGGAGCATCAGATCTGAAAGACACCTATTTTGATGCAGGACTGAAGATAAAAATGGGTGTGGTAAGCATTTTCGTTCCGTTGTACCAAAATTGGGATGATGACCCAACGCCCAATGACCTGACATGGGTCAAAGATCGATTGCGATTTGAATTAAGTATGCCGAATATTAATTTCTAATATTCTGCTTTCACAGAATAAGGTTTATTATAAGATGAATGCGATTTTGTCGCATTCATCTTTGTATTCAGATATTTATCTTAACAATATTTTTAAAAAATCAGTAACTTTCGCCCCGAAATTTCATCGTATATCAAGATAATAAAAGGTTAATTCATATGACAACACATTCTTTTCAAACTGAAGTCAGTCAACTGCTTCATTTGATCATTCATTCATTATATTCTCATAAAGAAATCTTTTTACGGGAATTGGTATCCAATTCATCCGATGCATTGGATAAACTGAAATACCTTACCCTAACTGAAGATGATTTAAAAGATTTAGATTTTGAACCCAGGATTGATATCCATTTTCAGGATGACGGTGTAAAAACATTGACGATCTCTGACTCGGGTATCGGCATGAATGAAGACGATTTGAAAGAGAATCTCGGAACAATTGCCCGCTCAGGGACAAAAAACTTCCTTGAGAAAATGACAGGTGATGCTAAGAAAGACTCTTCGTTGATCGGACAGTTTGGTGTCGGGTTCTATTCAAGCTACATGGTTGCGGATAAAGTTGAAGTCATTAGCCGGAAAGCCGGAGAAGATGCAGCATGGAAGTGGTCCAGCGATGGAAAATCCGGTTATGAAATAGAATCAACTGAACGCAGCACCAGCGGAACGGATGTTGTACTCTATCTGAACGATGAAGGCAATGAGTATGTGAATCGTTGGGAAATTCAATCGATTATCAAGAAATACTCCAATCATATTCCTTTCCCAATTTACCTGCATTATGAGGAAACGGAATACGACAAAGACGGTAATGAAAAAGGGAAAACATCCAAAGAAGATCAGATCAATGATGGAACCGCATTTTGGAAACGATCCAAATCTGATCTGAAGAAAAAAGATTATAATGAGTTTTATAAATCGATAAGTACCGATTTTGAAGATCCGTTATTCTATTTCCATACACACGCTGAAGGAGCGTTGGAGTATACTACTTTGTTTTACGTCCCGAAAAAAGCTCCGGCTGATCTGTATTACGCCGATTATAAACCCGGTGTAAAGCTCTATGTCAACCGTGTCTTTATCACAGATGATGATAAAGAATTAATGCCTGTGTGGATGCGGTTTTTACGCGGTGTGATCGACTCGGAAGACCTTCCGTTAAATGTCAGCCGTGAGATTTTACAGCAGAATCGAGTGATGGCGAAGATCAAAAAGAATTCCGTGAAAAAACTGATCAAGGAATTTAGCGATCTGGCAAAAAAGGATAAGAAAACGTACCAATCCTTTTATGAAGAGTATGGCAGAACATTAAAAGAAGGTGCTGTTCAAGATTTTGAAAACAAGGATGATATCATCGAACTGCTGCGGTATAAATCCACGAAAGAAGATGGATACACCAGTCTGTCTTCCTATGTAGATCGCATGGGAGTAGATCAGAATTTGATCTACTACATCACGGGAGAAAAAGAGGAAAACCTCCGTAACTCACCTCTCTTGGAAATGTACAGAAACAAAGATATTGAAGTCTTGATCATGGATGATGAGATCGATGAACTTGTGATGCCGTCAATTCCGAAATATAAAGAGAAAGAGTTTCGATCGGTTAATCGAAGTGATGCTGCAGATGAATTGAAATCTGAGGATGAAAAGTCCAGTGAAAAAGAATTGAAACCATTGCTGAAAAAGATCAAAAAAGTATTGGGCGACCGGGTCAAGGATGTGGTAGCATCGACGCGACTAAGTGATTCACCGTCAGTGATCGTCGCGGATCAAAATGATCCGACCGTTCAAATGCAGGAAGTCCTGCGTGCTATGGGGCAAACCTCTCCGCAGGAAGTCAAACCCATCTTGGAGATCAATCCAAATCATGAAGTCGTGAAGAAGATGCAGGCTATGAGAAAAAGCAAAGCGTTTGATGACGCATCCATGCTGCTGCTAGAGCAGGCATTATTGCTCGAAGGTGTCAAGCTGGATAACCCGGCGGAATTTGTCTCTCGATTGAATGCGATTTTGAACAAAGCGATCTGACACCCGTTTCATCACCGTCATCATACAGCCGAATCTGCATTGATAAGTGTATCAAAAGTAGGTATTTATTCATGTTTAAATAATTGAGTAAATTCCTCTGTGTATTTGGCATACTATTTAACTTTAACATCATCGGAGAACTATGAGCATCATCAAATGGGATAAAGATTCGTTTATCAAGGATATGCGGGAAAACTGCAGCCGGGAGGTGGCAAAAATTGGCGTTCAGATCATTGAATTTTCTGAAAAATATGCAAATGATATTTCCTGGGGACGGGGTGAAGAACATGGGACGATGACATTTCGCTGTGATTCCGATCTCGGCTATCTGCCTATTTTCCATCTGTCTTCAGACGGCAGACTAAACCTTCAAATTAATTTTTTACGCGGAAAAGAAATTCCTCCGATGGTGATGAAAGACATGGTTGTGAAACTGGAAGCGATTTTTATGTATGAATTTGATGAAGAAATGTATCCGGTAGACACTTATGAATATGTCGAAGAAATGTTTCATACCCAAACTCAGGTCATCAAATTCCTCAAAACGATTGAAGGTGTTTCCTACCGATTAAAACAGTAATCTAGACTTAATAAAAGCCTCGTTCAACGGGGCTTTTTTATTTTCATAAATTGTGCAAAATTTCATGCAGGAAAAATCGTGAAAAAAATAATAGTTGCAATAATGGGTTTGATACAGTTGATCTTTGCTTTTACGGTAATTGATTTAACAGGGAAGGTCACGGATGAAAACGGTAACGGTCTTGGATATGTGAATATATATTTTATGGACACGTTAGAAGGAACCATGACGGA
Organism: uncultured bacterium; assembly: GCA_964422145.1. Taxonomy (GTDB): domain Bacteria; phylum Fidelibacterota; class Marinisomatia; order Marinisomatales; family JACNKV01; genus JACNKV01. The sequence goes on from CAYQZV010000009.1 coordinate 80,388, forward strand.
TGAAATCGGCAATTTCAAAATCTCAACTCAAATCACCCATGACCGTAAACTCAGAATTTCTCATATTGGCTTTGAACAGCAGGATGTTGTGATATCTCCAAATCGCAATGATGATTTTTTACAGATCGTTCTGAAGAAAGAATTCATGGAATTGTCTCCGGTATCAGTGACTGCCGGTTCATTTACCATGGCGGATGAAGAAGGTCAAACGTTAACGAGTTTAGATGTAGTCACCACAGCCGGAGCCGCAGCGGATATTTTCCGAGCCGTTCAGACATTTCCCGGAGTGAATCAAGTCGATGAAGGAGCCGGAATGTACGTTCGCGGCGGGGATGTCTCTGAAACCACGGTCATTTTAGATCAAGCGACAATTAGTCATCCATATAAATATGAATCAGATACGGGCGGATATTTTGGTATGATTGACCCGTGGCTGCTTTCAGGGACGTATTTTTCGACGGGAGGATTTTCTGTAAAATACGGGAATGTATTATCGGGTGTGCTGGCGATGGAATCCTTAGATATGCCGTCAAGATCTTCGTTAACGATTGGTGCCGGTTTGGCAGCTGTTTCTCTTGGAGGAGCTTGGCTATCTCAATCTGAAAAATTAGCGGTTCAATTTTCCGGGAATTATTCCAACACAAAATACCTGTTTCAATTAAACGGCGGATCGGATCGATTTGAGCAAGTCCCGCAAAGTTGGGATGGAAATATCAGCACAATTTGGAAATACTCTAATTTTGGCCAAGTGAAAATCTTCTATTTTAAAAATGATGATGACATCGCTGTCCGTGTTAACCACCCCAATTATAACGGAATAATGATGAACGATAATCATTCTCAGCTTGCCAATATCCAATGGCGTCATTTGTTTGAGCAGGGAATCCTCGTGAAGTCAAGTGTTTCGACAAACCAATTCAGTCAAGGATTGACGCTTGGGAATATCGACAAACGTCTCACGGATAATCTTTGGAAATGGAGGACGGATGTCACCATCCCTGCCGGAGATCGAGTGACGATCAATACGGGGCTGATTTTGGATGATCTTGTGACTGATCTTCAAGCCCGTTTCCCGCGGGATGAAAATGACATCCATCCGGATGCGGAAACCGACACATTTCAGGTGGATTACCAAACACAACACTACGGTACGTATATCGAAACGGAAGTTGAACTAACCTCCCGACTCATGATAATCTCCGGTATTCGCGGTGACTTTTTAACTGATCCGAAACAGCAAGAGTATGACCCTCGTTTATCTGTGAATTACCGACTGTCAAACACACAGTTTTTAAAGATTGCAACGGGGATTTACCATCAATATCCGAAAGCGCAGTATCGTGATTCTTATGTCGGTAATCCAAATTTAGGGTCGATGAAAGCCGTCCACTATATTTTAGGTTATGAGTATAAATCAGACGTGACCGATGTTAAAGCGGAAATATATCGGAAACACTATAATAATCTTGTCTTAGAAAACGACGAAAGTAATTATACAAATGATGGGAACGGATATGCCTACGGTGCGGATCTTTTTGTAAAGGGAACACTCCCATTTATTTCAGGATGGGTTTCCTACAGTTATCTGCAGTCCAAAAGGAAGGAGCTTGAATATCAGAAACTTGTTCCGACGGATTACGACATCAACCACAATTTAACGGCAGCACTGAAAACCCAACTGGGTGCGAGTCATAATATCGGATTAACATATCGATATACTACAGGAAAGCCCTATACACCCGCACTCAACAACTGGAACTCTTCACGATTACCCGCGATGCAGAGATTGGATCTGTCTTACAGTAAGTTGTATCCAATCGGATTAGATGGATTACTGGTAATCTATGTGTCTGTTTCAAACCTGCTGGATCGATCAAATATTTACGGATATCTTTACTCATCCGATTATTCAGAACGTACTGAATTAAAAAGTACGCACGGAAGAAACATCTATTTCGGGTTTTCCGCCACGATTTAAAAGAGAGGAATCTTATGCGACTATTCATCATCATTTTCATGTTCATCTCCATGACGATCGGACAACCGGTTGAAGACTACATTCTTGAAGGAAAAGAAAAGATCAAAACCGCACTTATCCAGTGGGATGAAGGCGAACTGATTGCCGCAAAAGCCCACTTTGAGCGGGGTTTGCATTTTGAAGAAATGGAGTGGTTATTCCTCTATTATATTGCGTATTGTGATGATCAACTGGTACATTATTATCAATCAAAAAGTGATAAAAAAACCGCGCTGCAATATTTGAGTGACGGAATTGAACATTTAAATGAAGTGATCAAGATGAATGGTGACTTTGCCGATGGGTACGGACTTCTCTCATCTTTGTATGGAGAAAAAATGGGCATTCAGCCCTGGACGGGGATCATGTATGGATCACGGTCATCAACCTTGATCCGGAAAGCCATTCAGCTTGAGCCGGAAAACCCGAGATTGTATATGATCCAGGGAACATCAGCGATGTTTACGCCGGAAAAATACGGCGGAAGCAAAGAACGGGCGATGGAATTGTATTTAAAAGCAGCTGAATTATTTAAAACAGATCAACCCGATCCCATCATGCCGGATTGGGGTAAAAGTGATATTTATGCATGGCTGGGACAATTGGAATTGAAATTGGGCAATCCGGATGGTGCTAAAGCTTATTACCTTCAAGCGCTGGAGATTGACCCGGAAAACAGCTGGGTGAAGAATCAATTATTGCCGAAACTGAATCGATAATAAACGGTTATTCTCCCCGTTAAAACCCCGCCGGGGTCAGCGGAGAAATGGCTGGACTTTTTGGCTGATTCAGCAGTACACTTTATTTGCTTTATCAGTCTTATTTTACGTGAAATGAAGAACGAAATCATACACAAAAACACTTTGTTACCTGTAACTGTAATGTGTTTAATAGACTTTAAGGAGGAGGCTTCATGATTAAAATCAAGATTACATTAACCCTATTCTGTTCAATTATCCTCTTATCAAGTTGTTTTTATCCATTCTATAAATTAAAAGAAATTGAAGGCGATTTTATATACGTAGTTCCCGAAGAAAATACAAATAATAAAAATGGAGAGAGAGTTTATCACTACTTTGCAGAGTCTTTAAATAGCTTCTATACTTTTTCCAATTTAAAGTATAAAGGGGGGTATAAATATGAACCGAGTGATTCCTTACGACACTATTATTTTCTATCTGACCCGATTGGCGTATTAAAAACTTTTCCTGATAAACCAAAAATAAAAGATGTTCGTGTTAGTGGTAAAAATTATACACGATATAGATATTTCATGACTTCATATGGCATGGATTATACATTAGATATATTTGCACAAAATGATACTATCAGACTAATGGAAGTGAAGATATTTAACGAATAGAGTTTTACACACTTTTCTAGTTGGAAAGGACAAACAGATGATACAATTACAAAAAACGATAATTGTTATATTAGTGTTATCGAGTGTGTTATTCACACAAAGTACTGATAAATTTCATCAAATAACATATTTTGGTTCAAATGCGGGAGGATTTAATTACTTAGATGATGGTATTGTTCATATTTATAGTCGAGTAGATAGGTTGGCAAAATATATGGATAAATCACAAAAAGTTTACTCAGTTGCCGATGGTGGAATAAAACAATTTGTTGTTGAAGAATATAAATGGAAGAAAAACTATTTTGAGTATATCGATTGTTCCTTTTCAGATGAACTGTACTCTGATAATTTCTCATACGATATGACAAATGGATTAAGAGTATTGATTCAAGAAAGCAAACCATGGTGTAAATTAATTCCCGATTCACTCAATGCCAAAAAGGTAATAGAGCATGATATTGATGGGGATAATAAAAATGAAATAATAGTAGCTGTCGCTCAAGATGGTTTTGTTGTACCACCTGATAATTATACAAATTGGGGTACATATAATTTTGGTTTCTATATAATTGAAGAATCAGAGACATCACCAAATTGGGAAATAACTTATTTTTATTACACTGGAAATATACCTGAGAAGAACGGCAGGACATTTTATGGTGATTTAAATATCATGGATATAAATGACGACGGTCATGATGAAATATTGTTATCACACGTTTTCGTTGCTAAAAAGTATGGAATAGACATGGAAGTATTTGCATTAAATAATGGGCAAACTTATTCTAAATGCTACAACTCATGTGAAATAGATAAATAAAATATAAATTTCAGACTCTTTATGAACACACAACACCAACACCACCTGCCTTGAAGCGGTTGAGAGAACGCAATGCACGCGAGAGCTGATTTTTAGACAGGATTAATACACGTTAATAAAGGGTTTAAAGGAGTAAAAGTCCTTGCATAGTGTCAGAAATAACACTAATATATAATGACACAAATATGAGGAATAACATGCAATCAACTGCAAATAGGGTATACAAGAGGATTTTGTCAAAAGGCAGAGGAGAAGTGTATACATCATTTGATTTCCGTGATTTAGGATCCAGAGACTCCATTGATCAAACCTTATCCCGTTTAGCCAAAAAAGGGAAGATTCGGCGTGTAACTCAAGGCGTGTACGATTATCCTTACCAAAGTAATTTCGGGGAAATTCCTGCTGATCTGTTTTCGATTGCAAAGGCGATTGCACGAAATACGCAATCTAAAATTCAAGTATCGGAATCGTTTGCAGCGAATGCTTTGGGATTATCCAATCAAGTTCCTGCAAAACTCATTTTATACACAGACGGGACTGGAAGGGTAAGAAAAATTGGAAAGCAAAAAATTATCTTCAAACAAGCCACTCCGAAAAAATTAGTCGGTGCCGGAGAGATATCCGGCCTTGTAATCCAGGGGCTGCGTTATTTTGGTAAAGACAAAATCAACGATACAACGATCAAAAGATTAAAAGACACCCTAAAACAGAAAGATAAAAAATTGCTACTCAAAGAAGTATATACTACTCCGACATGGATGCAGAAGGTAATTTTTCAAATCGCAGGGCAGGCATAGATGGATAAAGTTGCACAATTGTCCCTAGCAGACAGAAGATATCTGTTTATGCAGTCGGCCTTAGAAAAGGAAATATTTCCTTTGATCACAGAAAAAGATTATTGGGTTGTATGGGCGATGAGTCACATTTTTAATCTTGGTGATATTTCAGATCATTTTACTTTCCGCGGCGGGACAAGTTTATCAAAAGCCCATTCCATCATCGAACGATTTTCTGAGGATGTTGACTTGGGAATTGATTATACCTATTTTGGATTTACCGGCAGCCAGGACCCGATCAATGCAACAACTCCGGCTGAGTGTAAAAGGATGATGAAAAGGATTCGCAGAGAAGTAAGGAGTTACTTAGAAACGGACTTCCGGAATAGTTTAGAGCATCGTTTTGCGTCAGTGATAAAAAATGATGAATGGTCTTTAGAGTGCCGGCAGGACGGAAGAATTATTCAATATTATTTTCATTATCCTAAAAGTTTATCGGATACAAACTATGCTTCGGATTATCTCCGTCCAATGGTCAAAATAGAATTTGATCCAAGAGCGTCGTTAGAACCATCTGCAGTAAAGTCTGTTTCTCCTATTGTCGCAAAGTATTTCCCCGATCAATTTGATCAATCCGAAATACAAGTAAATACGTTAAATGCCGAGAGAACGTTTTGGGAAAAAGTGGTTTTATTGCATCGAGTATTCACAAGCGGGAAAGAGCTCCCTGAGAGATTTTCAAGACATTATTATGATGTCGTTCAAATAGTTCAATCTCCTGCTTTTCAAAATATGATCATAAATCATGAATGGCTGAAAACAGTTATTGGGTATGAAAAAAAGTTTTATGAACGAAAGGATATTGATTTTACAGGAGCATTAGACGGACAGTTGAAACTGACTCCTGATCCTGAGCGGTATTACGAATTAAAGACTGATTATAATGAAACAAAAAATATGATTTTTAAAGATGCTCCCGAGTTGGATTTTCTCATAGATCAGTTGGAAAAACTTCAAAATAACATTAATCACTTGATCTGATATGGGTTTGCTGGTGATGTTCGAACTCTTACAGTCAGAATCATTGCCCAATAACAGGAAAAAAATCCACAACCTTTCATGATTAAAACTGCTGGACTTTTTGGCTGATTCGGCAGTACACTTTATTTGCTTTATCGGTCTTATTTATGTCAGGTGAGTAAATTTATCAATAGGAGGGATATATGGTTGGTAAGAAATATATCGTTATTGGATTACTGAGTTTGATGACACTGTTAGTATTTTCCTGTGAATCTGAACCTCGTAGTAGTTGGACTTTTTATTGGGAGTTATATAATTCTGCTGATTCAACACGTATTAATATGCCAATCAATTATATTTTTACTGTTACACCCTGTGAATCAGGTGATTGTAATGTCAACAGAGAGTCAGATTCTACAGGATTTATTGCTGAATGGTTAATGTTTTATGAATGGGAAGATGATTTCTTATCTAAACAACCTACTCTAGAATGTGAATTTTATTTAAATGAACATATAATTTATGACTCAATATATGTTTGGACAGAATTGGATTTTAATCAAGAATTTAATGACCCTTATAGTCAATTTGATTCAATGGTAGGTAATTACCAAAAAATATATTTAAACATACCCGAATAAATAAAATTATAAAATTTTATGACCACCCACACCAACACCACCAGCCCTGAAGGGGATGGGGGAAACAAAATTTATACGAGAGGTGAATTATGCATAATCGATTTACTAAATATTTAATTACGTTCATTTTTGTAACAAATAACGTCCTGTTTACTCAGAGTACAGATTCAGTAATTGACATTATTAAATTACAATCCAATCATATAAAAGAAAACCTCAAGTCTTATGAGAAAAAAACGGTTGAGTTTTTTGGAGAATCAGCCGAGGGAGGAGAAGCGACCGCTTTTTTTGAAAGTGGAGAATTAAAACTAATAATAGCGGTGTGGTGTGGAGAAACAGGAAAAAAACAAACTGAATATTATTTCCATGACGGAGAATTAGTTTTTAGTTCAGATCAAATCTTTAATTATAATCGACCAATTTATTGGAACAAAAAAACCGCAAAAGAAAATGGAGACATTGAAGTTTATGATCCCGAAAAAACAACAGTTAAGGAAAACAGATATTATTTCGATAATGAAAAGTTGTTTTTATGGGTCGACAATAATCAAAATGAAGTTGATTTGACTACTGGGAACAATTCAATAACGGGGAAATCTATAGTCGTTGAATGTTATAAAATGATCGACAAATTAATTAAATGAATTAAAGAACGAAATGGAAACTGTACCTGTAAATAGGAAACTTTATGACCACCTAAACAACACCAACACCACCTGCACTGAAGGGGATGAGAAAGTAAAAAAATGAATAAAAAGAAATTCATCAGATACTCAGGTATCATTGTCGTCTGTATTGTTGCTTTTGTATCTGTTTACCCCAAAATATATCTGACCTGGATTTATGATGGGAATTATACATTTAACCAAATAAACTATACTGAGAAAGTTGAGTATTGGATGCCTTCAATGTATTTTGAAAATGAAGGTGATTTTTTTGATCAGTGCACATTCATTAACATAAAGGATCAATCTTGGATTAACGTATACTATCCAAACAACCAACGGACTAAAAACAATTTTGGAAAACACATGAAGACTGACTCAACATACGGATTTTATTACAGTTCCAAAAGACAAATGGAATTTGATTGTAGTTTAGCAGTTGGTGACACGATTAACAATCGCTATGTGCAATTTATCTACTTCCCTGACTCATCGATTGATTCCGCAAAAGTATTAAAAGCGTTCGTCCCCAGTTTATACTTAATCTTTCATATGTTTGCAGTAGATAGTGGATTTGTTAAGAAACACGAATTTATTGACTTATATAATTCAATTGAAGTATTAACTATGATAGAGGATAACAATTCTTCCGACTTCGATTTGAGTTATGTCCGTAATTTTCTGTAATTTCAAAAAAGGGGTCACAGTTTTCTCT
>CAYQZV010000010.1:0-66236 GCA_964422145.1 uncultured bacterium
CTGCGGGCGTCGTATAATGGTTATTACCCGAGCTTCCCAAGCTCGTGACGTGAGTTCGATTCTCATCGCCCGCTCAAACCCCCGCCCCCTGAAGAGATCTCCCCTTTCTCTGATGGGGGCACCCTCTTATTAAAAACGCCCCTATTCAGGGGCGTTTTTAAATATCAATTTGTTAATGAGTATACTTATTTGGAAAGGTAGTCTTTTGCCATTCTTTGACCTTCTTCAATATCCACTTTGATAAAGAAGTAAGCGCCTAAGAGGAACAAGATCAATATCGATAAAATACCATACCGAATATTACCTGTCATAAGTGTGATCGTTCCCATTAAAGCCGGACCAATAACCGCGGCAAATTTACCGAGCATATTATAGAACCCGAAGAATTCCGCTGACTTTTCAGCAGGAATAAGCCTCGTATACATACTTCTGCTCAACGCCTGGATACCGCCCTGGAATAATCCGATCATCGCAGCTAAGGTGTAAAAATGCCATTGTTCAGACATAAAATATCCGAGGAAAGTAATGACAGAATATCCGCCGATCCCGACTAAAATGGCGGGTTTAATACCGATTTTCTTTGCGAAGAGATTATATAATAATGCAGCCGGAAATGCAATAAACTGTACCATCAATAAAGCGGTAATTAGAGAGCTGCTTGGGAATCCGAGTGTCATTCCATAATCTACTGCCATTCGGACGATCGTATCCACTCCGTCAATATAGAGCCAATACGCCAGTAAGAACATTCCAACCACTTTTAAATGCCGGATATCTTTTAATGTGTCCATTAATTGTTTCCAACCGAGTCCGATTGCTTTTCCCATGCCGACCGGTTCGTAGATCTCCGGTTCATCAACCCAGAGCCATACCGGGATCGTAAACACAGCCCACCAAACGGCAACGGAGACAAATGACAGACGGATCGCCGTTGCTCCGTCAGGAATGCCAAATAATTCCGGTTTGAGATACATCAATACGTTGACAAGGAAAAGTATTCCACCCCCGATGTATCCTAATGCAAAACCAAGAGAAGAGACATAATCGACTTTCTTTTCAGATGCGACACCAGGAAGAAGTGAATCATAGAAAATGTTACTGCTGGAAAATCCGATTGTTGCTAACACGTAGAGTAGAACCGCCATCTGCCAATGACCCTGTGCAACGATCCATAATCCGCCTGTCATGACAATTCCGAGAAAAGCGAACAGGATCAGGAATTTCTTTTTAGCTGTTCCCCGGTCAGCGATCGCTCCAAGGAAGGGAGCCATGGCTGCGACAAAAATAGATGCAATGGAATTTGCCCATCCAAGATAAAATGTACTTTCTGCCGGGTTGTTTGGATTTGCCCAGTAGGCTTTAAAAAACAATGGAAAGAAACCGGACATCACCGTTGTTGCAAACGCCGAATTCGCCCAATCATACAATGACCAACCCCAAATGGATTTTCTTTGATCAAGCATATTACCTCCTTGGTTAGTGCTTCATGGTATTGATTATTCGATGGAATTTACAATAAAATAATTTCAAAACAACTTGAAGATATTTATCGTGGAAATAACGAGAATTATCAATCAAACGGTTTAAAATAAAAACAATGCATTTCTTGTAAAATCTTGTGAAATTCTTAGGCTTATTCATTTCAATAATCACCCTTTATCAAGGAGGTACAATGAAAACACTAAGACGAGTCAGCTTAACGGTTATCATCTTGATGATGATCAGTTTAGTCTTTGCACAGGAAGAAAGTAAAAATCCGACCGGTTGGAGCTTTGGCGGTGTCCCTGCGGTTGCCTACAATTCTGACACAGGATTTTTGTACGGGATCATTCTTAATCCGTACAACTACGGCGACGGTTCTATGTATCCGGATTACAATTACCAGATCTACCTTGAATGGTCACGGACCACCAAAGGCAGCGGGATTAATCGTGTACAATTTGACTCCAAATATTTACTGCCGTTTGGACTGAGAGTCACCGGAGAATTAGCATATATGACGGAACAAACCCTTCCGTTCTATGGATTTAACGGGTATAATGCTCAATATAATCCAAATTTCGTAGACAGTGAGCATGAGGATTATATTACTCGAGTCTATTATCGTCACGAGAGAAATGTATTCAAATTCACATCCGATTTTCAGAAAAAAGTATATGGGGATAATCTGAATGGATTGTTCGGTTTAGGGATTATTAATACCGAAATTGCATCAGTTGATGTCGAATTATTAAATGAAGGAAAAGATGAAGATCTCTTACCTGTTTATTCAGACCCCGATAGTATAGGTTTATATGATAAATATGTTGATGATGGTATCATTAGCACTGATGAAAAAGACGGCGGAAGCACAAATTACTTAAAGTTTGGTGCAGTTTATGATACCAGAGATAACGAAGCCAACCCGATGACAGGAATGTGGACAGAAGGACTTGTGCAAGTCGTGCCGGGTTTCTTAGGAAGTGATTTTGATTATTCGGTGTTCACCTTTACCCATCGTCAATACTTTTCAATCATTCCGAATGATTTGTCTTTCGCATACAGAGTTGGATACCAGCAAGTGTTAAGTGGAGATATTCCTTTCTTTATGCTGCCCTATTACCAGAGCAGCTATCAAACTCAAGAAGGATTCGGCGGCTCAAAAACCATGCGCGGAATTATGAAAAACCGTGTTGTCGGAAACTCTGTTGCATTATTTAACACCGAATTACGCTGGAAATTCTTCCGGACTAAAGTTGCAGGTCAAAATCTGTATTTAGCTCTGAATGCATTTGTTGACGGCGGTCAAGTCATGGACAATTATCCTACAACAAGTGATGCATTTGCTGATGAATCACTACATTTATCCTATGGCGGCGGTTTCAGAATCGCGTTAAATGAAAACTTCATTGTTGCTGTGGATTATGGTATGGCTGCTGATGAGCAAGACGGTTCAAGCGGACTGTACATCGGTTTAGGATATCTTTATTAAGGTATCCCGACAGGATTAAATGAAACCTGCGTCCTGCACATTTGAAACATTAAACCATTGAGGAATTTAGTATGAACGTTCTTTCAAGCGGATCCGGAAAGTTGATTCAACCACCGGATTTGGATGCGTTCAGAGAGTGGAATCGAACACATAAATCGAGAGAGCTTGTTGATAAAAGAATGACGGAAAAAGAAGCTGTCTCTCGATTCATAGAGGATGGGAATTACATCGGAATCGAGTTGTACGGTACAGTTCGTGCCCCGATGTCCCTTGTCAGAGAGGTCATTCGTCAGGGGTTCCGTGAGTTGAAATGTGCAGGACAAGGGGTGTTTGAATCAGACCTCCTTGCGGCTGCAAATGTGGTGAAACAACTGGATTGGACCTATATCGGGTTTGAGGTGTACGGGCTCTCCAAAAACGCCCGCATTTCGGTTGAACAGGGATATGTTGAGTCGCTGGTTGAGTGGTCAAATGCGGCGCTGACCTGGCGGTTCAAAGCAACGGCAATGGGTGTTCCGTTCCTGCCGACGCGTGTGATGCTGGGAACCGATACATACAAATTCAGTGCAGCGAAGGTAGCAGAATGTCCATTCACGGGGCAGAAAGTCTGTTTATTGCCTGCGCTAATCCTGGACACGGGTTTGATTCATGTCAGCCGAGCAGATAAATATGGTAATTGCCAAATTGACGGAATCAGTGGTTTTGCAGCAGAGATGGCACGAGCATCCAAGCGGTTGATTATTTCAGCTGAAGAGATCGTGGATGAAGATCTGATTCGCAATCAACCGGATAAAACCATCATCCCTTACTATTTAGTGGATGCAGTGATCGAAGCTCCATTTGGTGCGCATCCCGGTGAAATGACAAATTGTTATGAACGGGATGAAGATCATATACGATCGTATATAAAAGCAGGAAAAAACTCGACGGATTTACAGAAATATTTTGATCAATGGATTTACAAAGTCAGTGATCATCAAACCTATTTAGGAAAGGTTGGAGCGGAAACCTTAAATCAGCTTCGCATCGGGAGTAAAAATGAATAAACCCAGATATAATTCATCTGAATTGCTCATTTGTATTTCTGCCCGATTAATGGAAGATGGCGCAACTTGTTTTATTGGCACTGGTATTCCGATGCTGGCAGCATCATTGGCACAAAAATTATACGCACCGAATCTCATATCCATTTTTGAGTTTGGCGGTGTCGGTGCCCAACTAAGCAAATTACCGCTTGCCGTCGGTGATATGCGGACATTCCACCGTGGTGTTGCGGCTGCAGGGATTTGCGACATTATGGAAACAGCGCAACGTGGATTTGTCGATTACGGTTTTCTCGGGGGGGCACAGATCGATATGTACGGCAATCTCAATTCAACGATGATCGGAGATGATCATAGTAATCCAAAAGTGCGTTTACCCGGATCGGGCGGAGGAAATGATGTAGGGAGTACCTGTTGGAGAACCATTGCGATTATGCAGCATGACATTCGTCGGTTTATCCCGAAAGTGGACTTCATTACTACACCGGGTTATCTAACGGGACCGGGCGCAAGAGAAGAAGCCGGATTGCCGTCAAATACCGGTCCGTACCGAGTAGTAACCAATCTCTGCACGATGGGATTTGATCCTGAGACAAAATGGATGACATTAGCAGCATTAAATCCCGGTGTGACCGTTGATGATGTAGTCCAAAATACCGGATTTGAGTTGATAATCCCTGAGGATATTGAAACAAATCATGAGCCAACGAGCGAAGAATTAAAAATATTACGGAACGAAGTCGATAAAGACAGGTACTATATTTAATACGATGAATATTAACCAACTAAACCAAATTTAGGTTTTAGGATACACATGAAAAATAGTTTACAAGATCAAATACAATCATTAATGAAATTTAATGAAGAGATCAGTCAAATCCAGGATTTGGATGCGGTTCTCGACTTTTTATTGACAAAAGCCCGTGAACTAACCAATGCTGACTCGGGAACACTTTATTTGACAACCGGAGATCAATTAGTTTTTAGTTATACCCAAAATGACACGCTGTTCAAATCAAATTTGGATAATAAAAATTTATATAATGCGTTTAAAATTCCGATCAACGACGAATCGATAGCTGGTTATGTTGCCAATCGGAAAAAATTGTTAAACATCCCTGATGCGTACCAAATAGAAAATACTCGGCCCTTTGGGTTTAATTCATCATTTGATAAAAGCTCAGGATATAAAACGACATCCATTTTAACTACGCCCATTGTAAATGTTGCCAATAATGTTGTTGGCGTTCTTCAATTAATCAATGCCAAAGATGAGAATAATAAGGTAATTGCATTCGATGAAAATGATGAAGTCCTTATCACATTTTTTGCAGGGAATGCCTCAACGCATATTGAACGAGCTGAATTGACCAGAGAACTGATCATGCGGATGATCAAAATGGCAGAGTTGCGGGATCCGAAAGAAACAGGCGAACATGTTAATCGAGTTGGAGCGATTGCCGCGGAATTGTATGTCCATTGGGCATTAAAAAAGGGTGTTGATCTGATGGAAATTAAAAAACAAAAAGGTAATATCCGATTGGCCGCTATGCTGCATGATGTCGGTAAAATTGCCATTTCGGATGTCATTTTGAAAAAGCCCGGCCGCTTTGATGATGATGAAAGATTTGTCATGAATTTCCACACGATTTTTGGAGCCCGCCTGTTTAAGAATTCAAAATCTGAAATCGATCAATTGAGTAAAGCAATTGCATTATCCCACCATGAACGATGGGACGGTAAGGGATATCCCGGCGACGTTGGCAATATTCATCAAGATATCAACGCTATGGGGCAAGGATACAAAGGGAAAGAAATTCCTCTGGGCGGAAGGATTGTAGCCATCGCGGACGTTTACGATGCATTAATGTCATCCCGTGTGTATAAAAAAGCATGGAGTGAGGAAGACACATTGCACGAATTATTGAAATGCAGCGGGACTCAATTTGACCCTGATCTGATGGATTGTTTTTTGGAAATATATGATACCGTCAAAGCAATTTATCAAAAATACCAAGACAGTGCTTCAACAGTATTGATGTACGATTAATCGTAACCATTTAATTCATAACACCTAAAATCTAAGAAAAGACACGGAGTGATAACTGTGAAACATTTTACCAAATTATTAGGAATACTCTTTTTATTAACTATTCTAAGTTGTACATCGGTATGCCACAAAAATACATGCCCGAATGAAACAAAAAAAGAGTGCCATTCAACCCAATTAATTCTCGACCCTGATGTAAAAATTGGAACGCTTAACAACGGACTCAAATATTACATCCGTCAAAACCAAAAACCAGAGAATCGTGCAGTACTTCGTTTGGTGGTCAATGCCGGATCGGTATTAGAGGATGAAGACCAGAAGGGGCTGGCTCACTTTATTGAGCATATGGCGTTTAACGGAACCGTCCATTTCAATAAGTCTGAATTAGTCGATTACCTCGAAGGGATCGGAATGAAATTCGGTGCAGGATTAAATGCATACACATCATTTGATGAAACGGTATATATGCTGCAGGTTCCCATGGATGATCCTGAAGCTATCCAAAGTGCGTTTCAAATATTGGAAGACTGGGCTCACGGAATATTATTTGAAGAAGAAGAAATTGATAAAGAACGCGGCGTCATTAAAGAAGAATGGCGGCTAGGGCAAGGAGCCTGGAAACGGATGTGGAATCAGCATGCGCCGAAACTGCTCAATAATTCAATGTATTCAAAACGGCTGCCCATTGGTGATGTTGCGGTTATAGATACAGCACACTATGAAACCTTCCATCGGTTTTATAACGATTGGTATCGGCCGGATTTGATGGCTGTAGTTGCCGTTGGTGATTTTAATGCAGATGATATTGAGCAATTAGTTCATAAGCATTTTGAAGGTATCCCGGTGAAGGATTCACCGCGTGAACGAATTGAATTTGAGATTCCGGATCATGAGGAGACGATCGTTGCCATTGCATCCGATCCTGAAGCGACTCGAACAAACGTCAACGTATATTTTAAACGTCCCGTGGAAAAAGTAAAAACAGAAGATGCTTATCGTCAATGGATATTGGAACGGTTGTACTCGGGGATGATCAACGCCAGATTTAGCGAAACGACTAAAACACCGAACTCTCCTTTTATGTATGCTTATTCGTACACATCAAATATTGTGAAAACGAAGTCAGCACATGTGTTAATGGCCGGTGTAAAAGAAGTCGGGATTTTAGATGGATTAAAAGCACTATTGACCGAAGCTGAAAGAATCGACCGTTTTGGATTCACATCGTCTGAATTAGAACGGCAAAAGATGGAGATCATGCGATCAATCGAACAAGCATATGATGAGCGGGATAAAACTGAATCGAAACTCTACGCCGGTGAATATGTCAGACACTACCTTCAGGAAGAACCCATTCCGGGAATTGAACAGGAACTGGCGTTATATCAAAAATATTTACCGAGCATTCATGTAGATGAGATCAATCAGATGAACCCGAGAATGCTTTCACAGGAAAATAGAGTAATTACCGTTGGCGCACCGGAAAAAGATGGATTGACTCTGCCGACGGAAGAAGAATTGCTGAGTCAATTCCAATTGGTGAAAGAAATCGATATTTTACCGTACACGGATGTAGTGTCCAATGAGCCGTTAGTGGCTGAGTATCCTAAACCGGCTGAGATTGTTTCGACAAAAATATATGAAGATATTGGCGTTGAAACTCTGACGTTGACTAACGGTATTCATGTGATCTTAAAACAAACTCAATTCAAAAATGATGAAGTCTTGTTTAACGCATTCAGTCAAGGCGGAACCTCTTTAATTGATGACGAGGATTTTGCTTCGGGTGATGCCGCTGCTGATTTGATAGAAACCGGTGGATTGGGAACCTTAAGTCAAATTGAGTTAGAGAAAAAATTGACCGGGAAGGTCGTGTCAGTATCGCCGTACATTAATCAATTGTACGAAGGATTGTCCGGGTCGGCTTCTCCAAAGGATCTTGAAACAATGTTTCAATTGATATATCTCTACTTTACATCACCCCGCATGGATGAGGAAGCGTTTACAGCAACACTATCCCGTTGGAGAGGATATTTAGAAAATAGAAGTTCAAGACCTGAATCCGCATTTCAGGACACAATTCAAGTAACGATGGCACAGCATCATCTCCGTGAACGTCCATGGGACTTAGATTTTTTACAGGAAATTGATCCTAAAAAAGCGTATGCGTTTTATCAAGATCGGTATTTAGATGCTGGAGATTTCACCTTCACATTTGTGGGTAATTATGATTCGAATGTCATAATTCCTTTAGTTCAGACGTGGCTTGGGGGATTACCCACCAACCAGCGGAAAGAATCCTGGGTGGATCATGATATTCAGTATCCGATTGGTGCGATAAATAAATCGGTGTTTAAAGGTGTCGATGAAAAAAGTATGACGCAAATGATGTTCACAGGTCCTTTTGAATGGAGTAACAAAAATAATTATTTACTGCAATCGATGGTACAAGCATTTCAAATTAAACTGCGTGAAATTCTTCGAGAGGAACTTGGCGGTGTTTATGGTGTTGGAGTTTGGCCGTCAATTAGTCATTATCCGGACGAAGAGTATAAGATTACAATTTCATTCGGGTGTGCTCCTGACAGAGTCGATGAGCTCACTAATGCTGTCTATGATCAGATTGATAGTCTAATGACCCTTGGTACAACAGATAAATATTTGAATAAGGTAAAAGAAACACAGAAAAGAGAACGTGAGACATCCCTGCTGGAAAATAATTACTGGTTGAGAAAACTAACCTATATGTCAAAACATGAAGTAGATTTCTCATTGTTTGATATTTTTAATGACTATGTTGAAGACTTATCCTTATCGGATATTCAGAAAACAGCTAAAACCTATTTCGACACTGAAAATGTTGTGCAGATAACCTTGTATCCTGAAGATCGTGCAAACAAAGAGGACAATTAAGTGACTAAAGGAGTATGCCTATGAGGTATATCATAAAACTTATACTCATTTTTCTTGTCGGTTATTCTTGCGGACAGGACGCTACTCGGAATAAAGGTGAATTCATTGAAAGAGAATCTGGGTTCTATCAAGTCATCAAGGATGAATTAGAAGAATATTATGGTGATGATGATGAATCAAATCTTCGCTTTAAAGTGAATTTGGACGGCGTTGAAATTCCTGTTGATACCAGTGATTTTACAATCTTTTGGCATAATCCTCCTGTCTCTCAGGGAAAAACCGGAACATGCTGGTGTTTTTCAGGAACATCATTCTTAGAATCTGAAATTTACCGCCTTACCGGGAAAAAGCTCCGACTTTCAGAAATGTACACGGTATACTGGGAAACAGTTGAAAAAGCCAGGAGATTTGTCCGGGAGAGAGGTGACTCGGAGTTTTCTCAAGGATCGCAGCTTAATTCTGTGACTCGAATGTGGGAAAAGTACGGTATCGTTCCATATTCCGTTTATCCAGGGAAAAGCGAAGAACAGCCGTTCCCGGATCATAGTCAGATGTGGGATGAAATGACGGATTATTTGAAATCGGTCGAAGAAACAAACGCGTGGAATGAAGAAACGGTAATCCAAACTATTCGATCAATCTTGGATCATCATTTAGGCACACCACCGGAATACGTGACGGTCCATGGTGCAAGACTGACACCCAAAAAATATTTCGAACGGATTGTAAAAGTAGATGTAAACGATTTTGTCAGTTTAATGTCTTTGATGGAAAAACCCTACGGTGAGTATGCAGAGTACGATGTTCCTGATAATTGGTGGAACAGTGAGGAGTATTTGAATTTACCGTTAGACAATTTTATGGATATCCTCAAACAGAGTATTCGAGACGGGTATACATTTGGTATTGGAGGTGATGTCTCTGAAGCCGGTCTGCGTTCGGTTGAAGAAGTCGCGATTGTCCCGACGTTCGATATCCCTGCGGAGTACATTGACGAGAATGCCCGCCAATTTCGATTCAGCAATCGATCTACAACGGATGATCATGGGATTCATGTCGTTGGATATTCAACCTTTGGCAATACGGATTGGTTTCTCATAAAAGACTCCGGCGCTGGCGGTCATACTGGTCCGACCAAAGGATATTCGTATTATCACGAAGACTACATTAAGTTAAAGATGATGTCTGTGATCATTCACAAAGATGCCGTAAAAGAATTAAAGAAGTAATCACAAAACCGAAGTAAATTAGTCTATGACAGTAGAAGACAGACCATTTCGTTTAACAGACGATGATAAATTGAAATACAAAGATGGCATTGATGCAATTGATCTATCAGAAAAGCAGACGATTATGAGTAAAATTCCGAACAAGTTGAATGCTCTGTCTGAGAAACAAGAATTGAATATTTTTGAAGCAGAAGTCGTTGAGGGCGTTTCCGTTTTATATTCGCTGCTGAATACCCATCCTGAAATGAGTGAACAAATTCAGAAAAAAATCTTATTTGCGTTGAATTATTTCGCCGAAACGAAAGATGAAGTTCCGGATAGTATTTCCGGAATCGGTTTTATGGACGATGCTGCGGTCATCCTATGGATTATTGAGGAAATTCAATTCAAATATCAACAATATTTTGATGCGTAAGAAAGGACATAATATAGAACGATGAAACATCCGATAAGAATTGCCGTTGATGCGATGGGGGGAGATCACGGACCAGACGTTGTTGTAAAAGGTGTAATCGCCGCCCTGAAAAACCATCCGCTGCATGTCATTTTGGTCGGAGACAAGATCAAAATTGAAGATGCATTGAAAAAATTTCACTATTCCGATGACAGCATTGAAATTGTTCATACGGTTCAAACAATCAAAATGGGTGAAAATCCCAAGGATGCCGTACACAATAAGCCAGACGCAAGTATCGTTTTGGCTGCTAAGATCGTTTCAGAAGGCCGGGCGGATGCATTAGTGTCCGCAGGAAGTACGGGAGCTACCGTTCTATCATCTGCAAAATATATCCCAAGGATTCTCGGTGTACGTAGAACAGCTATCGCAACCGTCTATCCAACCATGAATGAGTTTCAACGAAATGATCACTTAGCGTTTATGCTGGATGTCGGAGCGAACGTCCACTGCACCGCTGAAGAATTGGTTCAGTTTGCGATCATGGGAGCAAGTTATGTGTCAGAGGTTCGCGGTATTTCTAATCCGGCAGTCGCCTTGCTGAATAATGGAGAAGAACCATCCAAAGGCGGTGAGATCATGCAAAAAGCATACCGGATGCTTTCCGAAACACCGGGTGTTAATTTCTTTGGAAACGTTGAAGGGAAAGACATCTTGAGGGGTGTTGTTGATGTCATTGTCACGGAAGGATTTGTCGGCAATATCGTTATCAAGACGTTAGAAGGTGCTGCGCATACGGTCGGGCATTTAAGTAAACTGGCATTCAAAATGAAATGGTCTTGGAAAATGGGACTGCTGATGCTGAGGAAGGGAATCAAAACCTTGAAAGAAATCACCGATTATGCTGAATATGGCGGTGCTCCATTGCTTGGATTTGAGAAAATTGTAATTGCTGCTCATGGCCGATCAAATGAAAAAGCGATCTCCAATGCGATCGTGTTAGCCGGGAAGTGCGTCAAAGATGATGTCTGCGGTCAGATCGAAAATCGAATTCGGGATTTTGAAATGCGGTCTCACAGTGAATACGACCGTATGACGGAAGAGTTTTAAGGCACAAATAAATTATTAAGTATACGTTTGCTTAGCTCGGGGTTTGTCTCCGGTTAAAGCATCCACAGCAAATACAAGACTAAACTTGTAATTAAAAATCCGGTAATATAAGTCACAATCTGTTCCTGTCGAATTTGCTGGAACTCACTTTGATGAATATCGTAAATCAATGAAACGGTAATTGTATCATTCGCAGGGACATACACTCGCTTGACAGCTTCGGGAAGACGATCTTTGATCGATGGAATTTCAAAGTTAGCGGGGAGATAACTTATCTCATGGATGCCGTTGTCGATCGGAATGGGTTCTTTAATCGGAGTTTTTCCAATATAAACACCGTTAATAAAAATAGGTGTATTCAAACTGTCTGACTCAGGAAGAATATATCCGATTTGCTGATAACTCTGTTGGTTGAGCTCGACAGTTTCTGAAGAATTATCCTGCCCAACCATCACGGAAAACCCGCAAAACAAAAGTAAAATAGGGAACCATTGTTTCATAGAATAAGTTACATCGAACAGATAACTGGAGACGAGCGAATTTTATACACATTAAGTTCTCGGAGTTTTTTCCATAAGAAATCAACTTGTTTATTGTCGTAAACATAGTGAATTTCCATGAACATTCTATGCGTAGAAAAACCATTTTATTCATTATCTCAATATTCCTGATCGGATTCCCGACAGGATGTGCCTATTTCAATACATACTACAATGCAGAGCAATATTTTGAAACGGCTGAGCAGTCTCGGTTAGAAAAGACAGATGAAACACTTCCGACGACAGCCAGAGACGCTTATGAAAAGGTAATTCAGAAAACCCGTCGAGTGATTGAGAAATATCCTGAGAGTAGATATGCTGATCAGGCAAGACTGCTTATGGGAATTTCGCAATTCCATCTCAAACAGTATTCGTATGCCGAACAAATGTTTCGCCACCTGATACAAAATGGTGAAGAATCAATTCAACCTCAAACACGTTATTGGCTGGCAATGTGTAAATGGAAACAGGGTTTACCTCAGCCTGCTTTGGATGATCTGATCGAATTGATTCAAGAAGATATTTCAGACGAATTATTATCGACGATTTATCTGTCCATTTCTGAATTGTATTTAGAGAGGGAAGACTCAAAGAACGCACTCGATATGCTGGAAAAAGCTGCGACATTGGTCAGTTCATCCAGAAAAAAAAGTCAAATTTATTACCGCCTATCCAACTTAGCTGAAGAAAAAGAAGATTGGGAAAAAGCCGTCCATGCCAATAAACAGGTGATTAAACACTCGCTGGCAAAAAGCCGGATCATGGAAGCCCATAAGTCAATCATTCGGATTTACAGATTATCTGAGCAAGAAGACCAGGCATATAGTAAAACAATTAAACTGTTTAAAGATGATAATTACACCGACATCCATGCAGATTTAAAATTAGAACTTGGAAAAATCGCTCAGTTAAAAGGTGATTTCGAAGCATCAGTGAAACAGTTTAGTGATGTCTCGGTTGATTATCCCGGAACCTTAGCCTCAGCGGAAGCTAAATATTTATTAGGGGAATACAACATCCACATAGACTGGGATTTGGAAAAAGCGAAATCTGAATATGAAGCGGTAGCAACCGAAAACAGGCAATCGCCTTTTTCGTCCTCAGCGCAAGACTTATTGAAATATATTAACAAAATGTTGTCAGAAATAGATGCGATCCGTGAATTGACATTGTCCATGACGGTAACAAATGATTCCACAGCGACAGATACAACGGGTGTAGACTCACTTGATGTTGAAAAAATATATGAACAACTTGCCGGGCATCGCTACATCTTAGCCGAAATTAAAAACTTCCAATTCGATAAGTCAGACTTAGCCTTGCAAGAGCTTGATACATTATTGGCTTATCCAAAGACCGTAAGTGAGTATCCCAAAGCTGTTTACTTAAAATCTCATATTTTACGGAGGTTAGGAAAAACCGACGAATCAAATCTGCTTGAAGAAGAAATTCTTGCCAAATGGTCTGATTCCGAATTTGCTATGGAAATCAACCGATCACGAAATAATGTTGAAGAGGATGACCCGATTGAAATAAAGTTTAATCTTGCTGAAGAAGTATGGTTTATCGATAAAGATTCATCTTTGACCTTACTGAAAGAAATTGTCTCTAAGGATTCTGTGAGTACCGTTTCGGCATCTGCCCTATATTTCTTAGCCTATCAATATGATCGAGCTTTTTATGAAACTGACAGCGCATTAAAGTACTACGAACTGCTGGAAAGATGGCATCCCCAAAGCGAGCAAAATGAAGTATCAAGAACCCAATTAAGCATTATTCGTTCTACCTTTGCTGAACTCAATGTGGATACGACATCTGTCACAGTTAAGGACTCACTTCAAACGGAATTACCCGTAGATTCATTGCTGACTCCGGTTAGCAATGGATCGCTCCGCCCGATCAGTGTTCAGCCGACGGATAAAGAAAAAACTGACACTGAAAATGGGGTGACGGATATTCCGGAGAAACCGGAAAAAGTACTCGATAAATAATATAATGATAAAAGAAGACTGTAAAATAATTTACAATGATCAGATTGCACACACTTTGTGGAAGATGATTTTTAAATCAGATCGGATTGCACCATCCTATAAAGGTGCAGGTCAATTCATTTTACTTCTTCCAAATGACTCTCTTGATCACCCTCTGCGTCGTCCGATGAGTATTGCAGGCGTTGAAGGTGATCAATTTTCCATCATTTATAAAACGGTTGGACCCATCACAAACGCTATGAGTCAAATGAAACCCGGAGAGACGATCAATGTGCTCGGTCCTCTGGGAAATACATTTACAACAACTGACGATGAAACCACACCAATATTGATCGGCGGCGGTGTTGGGCTGGCTCCAATTCTAAATTTGCAGAAACTACTGAATGATTCCATAACAATCATTGGAGCGCGAACTGCCGAAGAACATTTTTTAACTCATTCCCCCAAGGATGGATTGATTTTATCGACCGACGATGGATCGGCTGGAATTAAAGGAAACGTCATTACCGCATTAGAAAGTGTGATCAATAAGATTAAGAATCCGATAATTTACGCATGTGGTCCGGAACCGATGTTAAAAGCATTACAAACATTTTCGATTACAAATGACATACCCGCTCAGTTATCGGTTGAGAGTTATATGGCCTGCGGTATCGGAATTTGTCAAGGATGTGTGATTAAAAAAACATCAGCAAACGTAAACACGGAACCGTCTTATCATCAGAGATTTGATCTCGTGTGCAAGAACGGCCCCGTTTTTTCAGCAGGGGAGATTCGTTTTGGTTGATCTTACAATTAAATTAGGCGGCGTTTCGTTTAACAATCCGGTCTTCACTGCTTCCGGGACGTTTGGGTATGGAACGGAAGTCTCTACGTTAACGGATGTATCCAAACTTGGAGCGATCATCACCAAATCCGTGACGCGGTATCCCAGGGAAGGAAATCCTCCGCCGCGAATAGTCGAAACACCATCCGGGATGATCAATTCGATCGGCTTGGCAAATATCGGGGTGGAAGACTATATCAAGGATATGCTGCCGTTGTACCAAAATATCGGTACAAAAGTGATCATGAACATTGCAGGAACCACGATTGATGAATATTGCGAAGTTCTGGAAAAAGTGGAATCAGTTTCATCAGATATCGTCGGGTACGAGATCAACATCTCCTGCCCAAATGTAAAAGAAGGCGGGATGCAGTTTGGCGTGGACGTATCCATGACGGAAACATTAACCGCAGCGATGAGACAGCGTACGCAACGTCTTTTGATCATGAAGTTAAGCCCGAATGTCACAGACATCACATCCATCGCAAAAGCAGCTGAAAACGGGGGTACTGACGCGGTTTCAGCGATCAATACGGTTGTAGGCATGAGTATCAATGCTGACACAAAATACAGTCAAATTTATACTACATTCGGCGGATTATCGGGGCCGGCCATCAAACCCATAGGATTAGCCGCAGTATTTAAGGTGTATCAAACGGTGAATATTCCGATCATCGGTCTAGGCGGTATCAGTAACGGAAAGGATGCAGCAGAATATCTCTTAGCCGGTGCGTCAGCCGTTCAGGTCGGAACAGCGAATTTCAGACATCCGGATGCAGGAGAGCAAATCATTCGGGAATTAACCGATTATGCCAAGAAGAGTAATGTTCAGTCGATCTCGTCTTTAACCGGAAAGGTCATTACACACTCGTGAGATTCACCATCAAATCATTTTTCCCGATTTGGATCACCTTTTTATGCGGATATTTACTTGTGTCTTGTACAAGTTCACCGCGATACGGAACAACGACAAGGGGTAAAAAGATCAAAAGTAAACATCAGGTTGCGCGGAAAAAAGAATTAGTCGGTGTCAGTTCCTATTACGGGAAGGATTTCCACGGGAAACTCACCGCAAATGGGGAAGTGTATGACATGTACGGTATTACCGCCGCACATAAGACATTACCACTGAATACAATTGCCCGTGTGACAAACTTATCTAATAATCAATCGATCATTCTTCGCATCAACGACCGAGGTCCATTTGTGAAGGGCCGAATTTTGGACTGCTCCTACGGTGCGGCGGTAAAATTGGATTTTGTGAATGAAGGAACTGCAAAAGTAAAAATTGAGATTATTGAACTCGGTGATAATAAATATATGAAACATAAAGATTAAAGCTACGATTTAATAAAAGGAAATACCATGAAACGATACATCCTCATTCTAAATCCTCATGGCGGCGTAAAAACCGGTCGCACTATTTTGAAAAAGATCAAGCCTGTGTTTGACGCTGCCGGGTCTGAGTTAAATGTGTACGAAACCGAGCATGCAGGACATGCAAAAGAGTTAGCTTATTCACTGGATTACACCGGATACGAAGGTTTGTGTGCCATAGGCGGAGACGGAACGATGCACGAAGTAGTGAATGGGATGTTAGCAAGACCCGATAAAAGACAATTGCCCATCGGTTTGATCACCGGAGGAACGGGCAACTCGTTTATGCGGGATGTCAATTGCCTTGATTCGGTCGTCGCAGCAAAGCGAGTCGTAACGGGAAGAAAACGTCCGGTGGATGTCGCCAAAGTGGATGCGAATGGTGAAACACTATATGCGTTTAATATCATTGGATGGGGCATGCCGACCGAGATCAACCGGATATCTGAAAAGCTTCGTTGGATGGGAGGACAGCGGTACAATGTTGCTTCGATCATTGAAGTGATGAAAAACAAACAGCGGTTGGCGACATTGGTTATCGATGGAAATCGTATCGTTGGTAACTTTGGTTTTATCATGGGATGTAATACAATTCATACCGGAAAAGGGATGAAAATGGCACCCTTGGCTCAGGTAGATGACGGATATATTGATCTGATCATTGTCCATAAAGCCGGTCGAATGAAGCTGTTGAACATGTTCCCGAAAGTCTTTTCCGGTTCTCATATTGGTGACCCGGCGGTTCAATATAAACAGGTAACAGAGTTTTCGATTATCCCCGATGAGCCGCATGAATTAAACATCGATGGTGAGATGATCGGGAGTACGCCAATCCACGTTGTTGTGCTTCCAAAAGCAATCGAAATGCTTGTATGATTCGCTGTCGAATTGGATGAAAAACACAAAACTGAAAAACATTTGCACATAAAATATTTTTTAATTTAACTTTGACTAGGATTTGTGAGAGGCCCCGTTGGTACGGCGTGCTCTTCAGGGAAAAAAGATTTTCTCGAGGGTAAACTGGCGGGGCTTTTGTATTGACGGAGATTTCACAGCACCTTAACGAAATTCGCTATCTCGAGTTTCAGTCCATTATCCAAAATATTTTGCATTAAAAAAGAGAGATTATTATGTCGACCGTTGCCCATTATTCCCAATTAGTCATGCCCGATCATTTAAATAATGTAGGAACTTTGTTCGGTGGACAGATGATCTCATGGATGGACATTGCCGCAGCAAAAACATCCTATCGTTTTTTAAGAGGAACCGATGCCTGGGGTTCTGTCACACGAGCAATTAACAGCGTAGAATTCACTGAACCTGTGTATGGCGGTGAGTGGGTGACCTTTACCGGGACAGTGATTCAAGCCGGTAAATCATCCATTAAAGTTAAAGTGGATGCGCATGCCGAAAGCCGCCATCATGAAAAAAGACTGGCGTGTACTGCCGTGATTACAATGGTGTCCGTGAAAGAAGATTCAAAAGGCGAGTTTTCAAAATACGACCACAATATCGAAGTAAAATAATTTCGAATTCTTAACTACACATATTTTATATAGATTTAAGTTATAAAAACAAAACAGGATAAGTCTATCCTTATTTGTTGTTCGCCGTTAGTAAACTAATTAAATTTGTCCCTCGAAATATACTTTTTTTCGAGAAATTGAATACTATTATTATTAATCACAGTTAAGTTACTGGAGGAATCAGATGTCTACGAACGTCTACAAACCAAGTGCTGAATTTTCTAAGAATGCATTGATTTCTGATCTGGATCAATATCGGGAATTATATGATCAATCTATTCAAGATCCTGAAGGATTTTGGGCTGGAATAGCCGAAAGAATTACTTGGTTTAAAAAATGGGATACTGTCCGAAATTTTGATTTTGTAAAAGCTCAAATTAAATGGTTTGAGGGCGGAAAATTAAATGTTGCATACAACTGTCTTGACCGACATATTGAAGAAGGGCACGGAGATCAAACCGCATTAATTTGGGAAGGAAATAATCCTGAAGAAGATAAAGCATTTACATTTAATGAACTCAAAGATGAAGTATCTAAATTTGCAAATGTGTTGAAGGCAAGAGGAGTTGTCAAAGGCGATCGTGTTTGTCTTTATATGCAGATGATTCCTGAATTAGCTGTTGCTATGCTTGCCTGTGCACGGATCGGAGCAGTTCACTCCATCGTATTTGGTGCGTTCAGTTCTGACTCCCTGCGTGATCGGATCAATGACTCATCCTGTAAGATTTTAGTCACACAGGATACCGGAGTCCGCGGAACAAAATTAAATATAGCCATGAAAACAAAAGCAGATAAAGCATTAGATGAAACTCCGTCTATCGAACATGTTTTTGTTGTAAAACGGACTGGCGAAGATGTTCCGATGACAGAAGGCCGTGATCTTTGGTGGCATGAAGAAATGGTGAACGCCAGTACAGATTGTCCGCCGGAAGAAATGGATGCAGAAGATCCGTTGTTTATCCTTTACACGTCCGGATCTACCGGAAAACCTAAAGGTGTACTTCATACAACAGGCGGATATTTAGTATACACATCATACACACATGAAAAAATCTTCGATTATCAAGAAGGCGATATCTACTGGTGCACAGCAGACATCGGTTGGATCACCGGTCACTCTTACATCGTCTACGGACCGTTAGCAAATCGCGCGACAACAATGATGTTTGAAGGTGTTCCTAATTATCCGGATTTTGGCAGATTTTGGGATATCGTTGATAAGCATAAAGTGAATTCGTTCTACACCGCTCCAACTGCACTCCGTGCATTGATGAAAGAAGGAAATGACTGGGTTGAAAAACGAGATTTATCCACATTGAAATTACTCGGAACCGTCGGAGAGCCGATCAAAGAACCCGAGTGGAAGTGGTATTATAACATCGTTGGTAAAGGAAATTGTCCGATTGTTGATACATGGTGGCAAACAGAAACGGGCGGAATTTTGATCACGCCATTACCCGGCGCAACACCGCTTAAACCCGGGTCTGCAACGCTTCCGTTCTTTGGCGTAGAGCCTGTTCTTCTGACTGAAGAAGGAAAAGAAATCGATGGAAATGATGTTTCCGGGTTGTTAGCGATCAAAACATCATGGCCGGGACAGATGCGGACACTTTACGGTGACCATGACCGTTTCATTCAAACGTACTTCTCCATGTATCCAGGGTATTATTTCACCGGTGATGGTGCTCGCAGAGATGAAGACGGATACTACTGGATCACAGGACGTGTCGATGACGTACTGAATGTATCAGGCCATCGTATCGGAACAGCTGAAGTTGAAGGCGGAATCGGTAAAGCAAACGGCGTTGCGGAAGCTGCTGTCGTTGGATATCCTCATGACATTAAAGGACAGGGCATTTATGCATATGTTACACTGATGTCAGGTGTTGAAGAAAGTGATGGTATTGTGAAAGATATTTTAGCAACAGTTACGGCTGATATCGGCCCACATGCGAAACCGGATAAAATCCAGTTTACTCCTGCACTTCCGAAAACTCGTTCTGGAAAAATCATGAGACGAATTCTCAGAAAGATTGCAGAAGGAGATATTTCCAGTTTAGGAGATACATCGACATTAGCCGATCCTTCCGTTGTAGATCAACTGCTTGAAGGCCGTCAGTAAGGTCGAAATAGAATCAAATAAAAAGGGCTCCGTTCGGAGCCCTTTTTTATTGGTGTTAATTTTAAATCAGGAATGACCGCAGATATTTTCTTTGATCACGGATATGCCGGTCTGAGTAACGGTGATCTTTCCCCGAGCGGAAAGAAATGAAATCAATTCATCAAGAGTGAAAAGAACTTCCTGACAGTTTTGAAATCTGGCTTCTTCTCCAAAGACTTCCCGTAAATCAGAGATAGATCGTTCAGTGTCTGAATCCGCTAAGTAGTGTAAAACTTTGTGTGCATGGTAAATTTTCATGGCGAATATTACAATATAATTTGATGGATTAAAAATAGAAATATTAAATATATGAATTAAACTCTGCCATTGCAGACAATAAAACAACCGTCGTAAATTCGCCAATATGGCAGAGTTTCAAATACATTCTAACTTCACTCCATGCGGTGATCAGCCCAAAGCAATTCGCGAATTGACGGATGGAATACATCACGCCAACCCGCATCAAATACTGATGGGAGTCACCGGATCCGGGAAGACATACACAATGGCAAAGGTGATTGAATCCGTTCAAAAACCGACATTAATTATTTCACATAATAAAACGTTGGCTGCACAGTTGTATGGTGAGTTTAAACAACTCTTCCCAGATAATGCCGTGGAATATTTTATCAGTTATTACGATTATTACCAGCCTGAAGCATATATGCCGGTAACGGATACATTTATAGAAAAAGACTTTTCAATGAATGACGAAATTGACAAACTTCGGTTAAAAGCAACCAGCTCACTCATTGAAAGAAATGATGTGATCGTTGTGAGTTCTGTCAGCTGTATTTACGGTATCGGTTCTCCGAGTGAGTACAAAGATCAAGTTATACATTTGCACAAAGGAAAACCGTTAGCGAGAAAAGAATTTTTCAAGAAACTGATCAATATCCATTATTTAAGAAACGATACATCGTTGGAACGAGGATCGTTTCGCGTCCGAGGCGATGTCATTGAATTATTTCCAGCATATGAAGATAGTTGTCTACGCATTGAACTTTTCGGAGATACCATTGACGGACTTCATTCATTCGATTATTTGACCGGTGAAGTCTATAAAGAATATGACACGAAATTGATTTACCCTGCTAAACATTTTGTGACGGATACTGAAACGGCATTGAAAGTAGTTTCAGAAATCCGGGATGAACTAAATGAACAGTTAAGCGTTTTACGGGATGCTGGCAAACTATTAGAAGCACAGCGTTTAGAGCAGAGAACAAATTTTGATATCGAGATGATCCAGGAAGTCGGGTATTGTTCTGGGATTGAAAATTACTCTCGGTATTTCTCACAACGAAAAGCCGGTGAACGTCCTTGGACTTTAATTGATTTCTTTCCGGAAAAATTCTTAACGATCATTGATGAGTCGCATGTGACGTTGCCCCAAATTGAAGGGATGTATAACGGAGACCGTGCAAGAAAAGAGGTGCTGGTAGAACACGGATTCAGGCTTCCTAGTGCATTGGATAATCGTCCGCTAAAAAGTGATGAATTTTTTCAGATACAGAAACAAATTATATATTCTTCAGCGACACCGGCTGTCAGAGAGTTATCCAGAACCGGCGGTGCTGTTGTTGAACAGATCATTCGACCCACCGGCTTGATTGATCCCGAAGTGGAAGTCCGTGAAACCGAAGGACAAATTGATGATCTGATCGGTGAAATCCGTATTCGGACATCGCGAAATGAGCGCGTTTTAGTCACCACATTAACCAAAAGAATGTCTGAAGATTTGACTGAATATTTGACCGGACTCAATCTCCGCGTAAAATATCTTCATTCTGAGATCAAAGCGTTAGAACGGGTAAAAATTTTACGGGATCTTCGGTTAGGTGAATTTGATGTGCTGGTCGGGATCAATTTGCTTCGGGAAGGATTAGACCTTCCTGAAGTGTCTTTGGTGGTTGTTTTGGACGCAGATAAGCAGGGATTCCTTCGCTCAAAAAGTTCGTTGATGCAGGTCGCCGGTCGTGCAGCCCGGAACATTGAAGGGAAGGTCATCTTATATGCCGATCAAGTTTCTGAAGCAATGGAATTTCTGATCAAAGAGACGGCTCGAAGACGGAAGATCCAAATGGAGTATAATATCGAACATCAAATTGTGCCGAAAACAGTTTATAAATCCATGGATGACGTCTTACATTCGACAGCCGTTGCAGATTCATACAAGGATCATGAAGATTATGGCCCATATCGGAAGTTATCGGACTTTGAAAAAATGGATAGACAAATGGCATTGGATATGATGCGGGAAGAGATGCTTGAAGCAGCCAAAGATCTGGATTTTGAACATGCTGCTCATCTCCGGGATGAAATCAAAAAAATTGAAAAAGAAATTTTATTAGTATCCTAAATGGATAATTTTGGAAAGGTTTATATGAAAATATTAGTCACAGGCGGAGCAGGATATATCGGATCACATGTTGTGTTGGACCTCTTGGATGCCGGTCATGAGGTTATTGCACTGGACGATCTATCTCTCGGTCACCGGGGGAATGTTGATCCTCGAGCTGAATTGATTGTGGGCTCAACATTAAATAATTCCGATTTACAAAATGTAATGAAAATGAATCCTGATGCTGTGATCCATCTCGCTGCATGGAAAGCGGCCGGAGAATCAATGGACGTTCCTGAAAAATATGCTCACAATAACATCATGGGGACGTTAAACCTTCTCAATATGATGAGTGAATACGGTATAAAAAACTTTGTGTTCTCTTCGACGGCTGCGGTATACGGCTATCCTCAGTATTTGCCGGTGGATGAAAATCATCCGGTAGAACCGATCAATTACTACGGATACACAAAATTATCCATTGAAGAGAATTTGAAATGGTTCAGTCAATTAAAAGGAATTCGATTCGGTGCGTTGCGGTATTTTAATGCAGCAGGGTATGACGTCAAAGGACGGATTACCAAACAGGAGAAAAGTCCTCAGAATTTATTACCGATCGTGATGGAAATTGCATCCGGAAAGCGCGAGAAACTGTACATTTTCGGAGATGATTATGATACACCCGACGGAACCGGTGTTCGGGATTATATCCATGTGAATGATCTGGCATCGGCTCATGTGAAAGCGCTAAACTATTTACAGCAGCACGATCAAGATATTATCGTGAATTTGGCAACAGGTGTCGGATATTCTGTGTTTGACGTGGTACATATAGCGGAAGAGATTACAGGAAAACCGATCCCGTATACGATCGTTGATCGCCGTGCAGGGGATCCGGCCGAACTGACCGCCGTATCGAAGAAAACAATACTTCTAGAAGGGTGGAAGCCAATCCATTCTGATTTAGGGACGATCCTCAAAAGTATGTGGCAATTATATTCTAAACTGACATAACCAGATCATGATATTAAATAATTATCAATGGAGTCAATTATGATCGATATCAATCGATTACAGAAACTATCAGGGATCCTCGGGAATTCTGATCAAATACGTGAAGTCCTTGGAATGATCCTCCAAGTTGGTTCGGTCGATATTTCCGTACTGATCACAGGTGAATCCGGAACGGGGAAAGAGATGGTAGCCAAAGCGCTTCATAAAGTCAGCCGACGATCAAATGAAGCGTTGGTCACCGTCAATTGCGGTGCAATTCCTGAAGGTATTATCGAAAGTGAATTATTCGGGCATAAAAAAGGTGCATTCACCGGAGCGGGAGAAGATCGAAAAGGCTATTTTGAATCCGCACATAAAGGAACGATATTTCTCGATGAAATTGGCGAGACACCTCTGGAAACGCAGGTAAAACTGTTACGTGTTCTTGAAAGCGGTGAGTTTATGCGCGTTGGTGACTCAAAAACACTGTATTCTGATGTTCGCGTTATTGCGGCGACCAATAAAGATTTGGGCGAGTTGGTTAAAAACGGGAAGTTTCGACAAGACCTATATTATCGGCTGAAATCCGTGACAATTAACATTCCTGCATTTCGGCATCGGATTGAGGATATGTCCCTGCTGGTGGAACGGTTTGCATTGGAATTTACACGATCCAATGATATTCCGTACCGCGGATTTATGCCGGAAGCTATCCGATCGATGAAGCAATATGACTGGCCGGGAAATGTTCGCGAATTAAAGCATTTTGTTGAACGAATCCTTGTCCTTGAAAAAGGAGAACGGATCACAGCTGATATGGTTGAACAGCAGTTGAATCTATCACGTCCGATCGGCGGAGCGAATTCGAATCTTCCGATATTAATCGATCAATCACCCGAGCGGGCTGAAATGGAATTGATTTTACGTCAGCTGTTCCTTCTGCGGCAGGATATGGAGTCCGTCAAGCATTTACTGGGAGACCGACCGGCGGCTTATAATGAACCGATCCCGGTTTTACCAACGAATCAGGCGATTGATCAGGTTCCGATGGAAATTGACGAAAGCTCCCAGCATTTTATCCGAAATGATGCAGTCGGTGAAATGACGTTAAAGGAGATTGAGGAAGAAGCCATTTGCCGTACGTTAAAGTATTTTAATAATAATCGGAGGGCAGCGGCTAAATCACTTGGGATGAGTGAACGAACACTTTACCGAAAAATCAATGAATACGGTTTAGAGAGAAAGATAAAAAAATTATGAAAAAATTATTCATCATCATTGCGGTTGGTTTAACATCATTTCACCTGATGAATTGCGGATATTACTCGATGGCCGGATCGATTCCTCCTCATATCAAGAGTGTCGCGATTCCGCTGCTGGAAAACCAAACCGCAGAATATGGGGTTTCCGAAGAGATCACCGATAATTTGATTGGGATGTTTACAGAGGAAAACATTTTAAATATCAGGGAAGAGGACAACTCGGACTCCATTTTACGGGGACGCATTATCAGCGTAAAAGATTCACCGTTCACGTACAGCCAAATGGAAGCCGTATCTGAATTTCGCCTGACGATTAAAATTGATGTGGAATGGTATGATATCCAGAATGATAAAGTGATCTTAGACAAACAATACTCAGGTTGGGGTGCTTATGGTTTTGGCGAAGATATCAGTTCTGACGGTGTAGATAACGATGGAGACGGTGTGATGGATGAAGACGATTCTGATGAAGTCGGTGACGCAAGAACTTTTGCAACAAAAGTGGCTGTGGAGAAAATTGCACAGGATATTATTAACGATATTTTGTCCGATTGGTAAATTGACAAGATTATAGAGATGATACGTACACAACCATGAGTAAAATTGAAAAATATATACTGATGATCACGGGCGGGTCTCATTTGACCGTTCATGCCATTATGCTAGTGTTCCCCAGTATTTTATTAACCGTTCAGAAAGATTATAATGTCGGGCTGGATACACTTGGATATCTCGCGATGTTAAGTGCATTCATGTTTGGGGTGGGAGCTATTCCCACAGGATATTTTGAGTCGAAGATCGGCGGGCGAAATTTACTGTTGATCTATCTGCTCGGTTCTGCTGCCTCGACGATCATTATTCTACTGTCCAAAACGCTGTTTACATTTGGTGTTGGGCTGACACTATTAGGACTGTTTTGCAGCATCCATCACCCTGCGGGATTAACGATCATCTCCAAACGCATTACCGATATCAACCGAGGGATGGCTTTTCATGGGATTGCCGGTTCCATCGGATTGGCCATCGGTCCTTTTGTAACAGCGATCATCGCCGATTGGATATCGTGGAAAGCAGCATATGCAGTCTTTGCTATGATGAATTTGGGATTGGCGATAAGTATTGTTACATTGATCCCGATTCGTAAAGGCTCACATGAGATGACGGATTTAGCCGGAACAAAGGTAACAAATCGCGGTGCGTTAATGGTTTATTATGCGATTGGAATTTTTATCGGTTTATCCTTTGCCGGATTCACAACGTTCATGCCCACGCATTTTGCCATCAAAACCCGTGAGTTGATCACTGCATTCTCTGATACGGTTCGCGGCGGTGTATTTACCACTGCTGTGTTGCTTGCAGGGATCGTGGGGCAGATCATTGGCGGCATTCTGGGGAAACGGTATCAAAAAGCAAATGTGTTATTGTGGATCATTTTAACAAGCATTCCGCTATTGGTGTTGATTGGTATTTTAAATGGATGGATACTGATTATAGTCGCCGTCATGTTTGGTATCGTTCATTTTGCATGGCAGCCGGTTGCCAATTCACTGCTGGCCACCTTAACGATAAGCCGGCATCGGGGAGTCGGGTACGGGATCAGTTTCTTTTTCAGCTTTGGAGTGGGTTCTATTGCAGCCGGTGTCAGCGGTTGGGTCTCGGAATATTTTGGTGTGGCTTATGTGTTCCCGGTGATGGCAATGGTATTGCTTCCGGCCGGTATACTGGCTTACGTTCTGAAAAGAAAAACAACGATTTAATATGAATCTAATGAAAAGAAAAATACTATGAGTAAAAATCCTTTCATCAATTTACCATCGGTTTCAGAAGTTTTGAATGAAGTTCCCTCTGAGATTAAACTGCACCATCGTTATTTGACAAAGATCATTGATCAAGAGATCAAATCGATACGCGGTAGAATTCGCAAAGATCAAACAGAGTTTTCCCGCAAAGAGATCATTGAAAATATTCTTCAACAAATATGGGAATTTTCCGTGCCGTCTATGAAGAATGTGATTAACGGTACAGGTGTTGTTTTGCACACCGGATTCGGGCGCGCCCCGCAATCCGGGAAATTGTTGCGAAAAATCGCCAAACGATTGGAAGGGTACGTAAATCTTGAGTTTGATTTGGAGTCAGGGAAACGCGGCGAAAGACAGGATCATGTTTCATTTATGCTGAATGCTTTAAGCGGAACAGATGCAAGTTTAATGGTAAACAATAATGCTGCTGCTGTGTTATTAGCGCTGAATACCGTTGCTGAAGGAAAAGAGGTGATCATATCCAGAGGGCAGCAGGTTGAGATCGGCGGGTCGTTCCGTATCCCTGATATTATAAAAAAAAGCGGCTGCAGCATGAAAGAGGTCGGAACGACAAACCGAACGCACCTAAAAGATTACGAAAAGGCAATTACAAAAGAAACCGGGTTGCTGTTATGGGTGCATACAAGCAACTACGTGGTGGAAGGATTCACCAAAGATGTTTCTCTTCAGGAATTGGTTCAACTTGGCAAACGGAAAAAGATTCCGGTCATGGCTGATCTGGGCAGCGGTGCGTTGATTGACTGGTCGGAAAAGGATATCCCGAAAGAACTTCCGGTGTCTGATATTGTGAAAACCGGTGTGAATTTTGTGACATTTTCAGGCGATAAACTACTCGGAGGTCCGCAAGCTGGTATCATTGTTGGTAAGAATACGTTTGTGAAGAAAATGTATGCAAATCCGCTGTATCGAGCCATCCGCTGTGATAAAGTTTGTATCGGTATGATGGAAGAAACCCTGAAGATGATCTATGGAGATAATTTATCCAAAGACAATTTGACATATACATTATTGACATCCAAACCCTCTACACTGATGAAACGGGGAGAGGATATTGTATCATCCCTGTCAAAGAAAACGATTCGGGAATTAAAAATTCAGTTGGTTGACTCTCAGGTGGAAGCAGGCAGTGGATCACTTCCGGTTAAGACCATTAAAAGCGCGGCGTTGAAATTTCAGCCGAAATCGATGAAAGTGAGTCAGCTTTCTCAACACTTCAGACTGGGATATCCACCCGTTGTCGGATATATTTCCGGGAACGCATTTTATATCGATCTGAAAGCGATTCTGTCAAAACAAATTAAACAGTTATCCCAACGGATTGAGCACATAGTCAAATGACTCAAGTTGTCATAGGAACATCCGGGCATATCGACCACGGAAAAACAGCTTTAGTCAAAGCATTGACAGGAGTTGATACTGACTATTTGGGGCAGGAAAAATCCCGCGGGATGACCATCGATCTTGGTTTCGCATTTCTGAATGATTCCATCACGATGATTGACGTGCCGGGGCACGAAAAGTTTATTCGAAATATGGTCGCCGGAGTTTCAACAATTCATATTGCATTGTTGGTCATTGCCGCAGATGACGGGATCATGCCGCAAACCCGTGAACATCTTCAGATCATTTCGCTGTTGGGCATCCCCAAAGCAGTGATTGCACTGACGAAAACCGATCTTGTCAATGAACCGGAATGGATTGATCTGATTGAAGAAGAGATTCGTGAGGTTTTATCAGAGACACGGTTTCAGGATGCTCCCATTGTACGAACATCGATCAATCCTGAATCAGGGATTGAGGAATTAAGAAATGTGCTTATTGAATCCGCAGCTTCCGTACAAAATACTCAAGATAGAGGATTCTTTCGAATGCAAGTGGACCGAGTCTTTGTTAAAACCGGTTTCGGACTGGTGACCACCGGAACGGTTATCTCCGGCGGATTAAAAACCGGAGATGAAGTGATGACACTGCCAACCGGTGAAAAAAGAAAAGTTCGGGGAATCCAAAGCCACGGAAAGACGGTTCAATCCGTGCAAATGGGTGACCGGGCTGCGGTGAATATCGCTGGATTATCGAAAGAACACGTTTGGAGAGGATCAGAAATAGTCAGTACGGGATATTTAGAACCCGTGACCAAATTTATCGCCAATCTTTCGATGATCGGAGATACTGTATGGAAGATCAAATCAAAACAGCGGGTTCGTGTTCATATCGGAACGTCAGAAATTCTTGGGCGGGTTACTCTGCCCGAAAAAACACTTTCCGCCGGTGAAACCGGAAACTGCGTGCTATCACTGGAAGAATCCGTCATCGCGGCGATGGATGACCGGTTTGTCCTTCGATCCTATTCCCCGATGGAAACCATCGCCGGCGGACGTGTATTGGATCCGAATCCAAACGGGTCATGGAAAGAGATTAGGGCTTGGGCGAAAGATTTACCCGTGGACCCGGAACAAAGATATTTGCAATTCATCAATCAGTCCTGGCGATCACCCAAATCTATATTGGATTGGAGCCAATCGTTTCATATCAGTCAGGATGATTTAGCACAAATTCTATCTCCGCACACGGATATGATTGACCATCTATGCATCACAAAAGGCAATATTAATCTATCTAAAGATCTGTTTCTTGAAGCGATTGAAAATTTTCATCAACAAAATCCTTATAGAGCATTTATTGGATTAAAATTTCTTCAAAATCAGCTTCAATTCAGTGTGCAGTGGTTTGATATCATCGCTCGCTTGCTAATTAAAGATCATAAAATTAAACACGTTGAGTCAGGATTCGCATCTGCGAGTCATGAAATTTCATTTTCGACCACCGATCAAGAAAAAGCGACTCGTGTCATCTCTGCATTAAACCGTACTGAAAACCTTGCTTTGAGTGAATCAGAATTGATCTCGGTTGTGGACGCATCAATCGTTCCTATTTTACACGCATTTAAAGCACAGAAAAAAGTGATTGAAATTGAAGCCGGTTTATGGATGAGCAATCAAACGTTTCAACATATCATGGCAATGGTAAAAACATGGTTCAATTCACATACTGAATTAACGGTTCCGGTCTTTAAAGACAAATTAGGATTGACCCGAAAAACAGCGATCCCGATCTTGGAGTACTTGGATAAAAAACAATTCACGGAGCGAAGCGGAAATATTCGTTTGAAAGGAGAACATCTCGAATGACCGAAAAACAAGCCGGTACACCTTTAATGCGCCAATATCTGGATATTAAACATCAACACCCGGATTCCATCGTATTATTCCGCATGGGAGATTTTTTCGAGACCTTTCAAGAAGATGCAAAGATCACGGCAAAGATCTTGGGCATTGTGTTAACGAAGCGTGCAAACGGTGCAGCTGCGGATGTTCCACTGGCCGGGTTTCCGCATCATGCTTTGGATAATTACCTCCCTAAATTAGTTCAGGCAGGGTATCGCGTGGCGATCTGCGAGCAGGTTGAAGATCCAAAATTAGCCAAAGGCATTGTAAAACGCGAAGTAACTGAAGTTGTCACCCCCGGGACGCTGGCCTCTGATCGGGCATTAAGCGACAAATCGAATCAATATTTAGTTTGTATGCAAATCCATCGGGGAGTTGCTGGTTACGCCGTTTTAGATCAATCAACCGGTGAATTTCTCATCGGGGAATCACCGGTAGATACATTGACGGAATCCCTGCGTAAATACTCTCCGAGAGAAGTGTTGATCGCCGAAAGCGTTTCATACTCACTGGAACCATGGTACAAAGAATTCTTACCCTTCATCACTCAAGTTGAAGACTGGGTATTTAATTTTGACCAAAGTTATCGCACATTAACGACTCATTTTCAAACCACATCGCTGAAAGGCTATGGCTGTGAAGAGTTTCAGCAGGGAATTACCGCGGCGGGTGTGATGTTTTATCATCTTCGTCAAACGTTAAATACATCGTTGAAACATATATCTACTGTACAGCCGATCCTCAATGACGGCGCCATGGGTTTGGATGGATTTACCATTCGAAATCTGGAAGTCTTCAAATCTCTGGCGACTCAGGGAACGCATGGAACATTGATCGACATTTTGGACGAGACGAAAACATCCGGAGGGGGACGGCTGTTGAAACAATGGCTGAACCGGCCGCTAACGGATATCGATAACATCAATAGCCGATTGAATATTGTTCAGGCTTTCTTTCGAAGCAAACGCCTGTTGAATGAGATTCGGAAACATTTGGGTGACATATCGGATATAGAACGGATTCTCGGGAAAATTAATCGGATGAAAGCCAGTCCGAGAGATATCATCGCACTGGGACTGAGTTTACAAACCATCCCTGTAGTTTCTGAGCGAATGATCGCCGACGATTCAGAAGAACTGAAAGGATTTACCGATCAGTTCGTGGATACTTCGAATAGTGTTGATACAATCACAAAAATGATGAATCCGAATCCGCCTGCTCAACTAAAAAACGGAAATGTAATCGCTACGGGAATCGATGACGAACTGGATGAATTACGGAAACTGGCTTCCGGAGGGAAAGAATGGTTGACGGATTTTGCTCAAACCGAGCGGGAAGTGACCGGAATTCCGTCTTTGAAGATCGGGTACAATAAAGTTTTCGGCTATTATATTGACGTGACTAAAACTCATCAAGAAAAAGTTCCGGAGACATATATCAGGAAACAGACGTTAGTGAATTCAGAACGGTACATCACACCGGAATTAAAGGAATATGAAGAAAAGATTCTTTCAGCTGAGGAAAAAATAGAAGAGATCGAAACGAGGTTATTCCAGGATCTGTGCCAGTCTATTTTAGATAATGTATCCGATATACAGATCAATGCAAAATTACTAAGCCGACTCGACGTTTTGTGTTCATTCGCACATACCGCCAAAACGAATAAATACTGCCGTCCGGAATTGACCAATGATGTCGTTCTCAACATTCGTAAAGGACGCCATCCTGTCGTTGAAAAACTGCTGCCGCCAACGGAACGCTTCGTCCCGAATAATCTTTTCATGGATGCAGAGACAGAACAGATCCATTTGATCACCGGACCAAATATGGCCGGAAAGTCGACTTATTTACGGCAAATCGGGTTGTTAGTTCTGATGGCACAGATCGGATCTTACGTCCCTGCAAAATCGGCTTTGATCGGTGTGGTGGACAAATTATTCACCCGTGTTGGTGCGAGTGATAATCTTGCCGGAGGAGAGAGTACTTTTCTGGTGGAGATGAACGAAGCGGCGAATATTTTAAATAACGTGACACCTCGCAGCGTCATCCTTTTGGATGAAATCGGGCGGGGAACTGCTACGTACGACGGACTATCATTGGCATGGGCGATTACTGAATATCTTCATAACATTCCCAAAGTGGCTGCCCGAACGCTGTTTGCCACTCATTATCATGAACTGACGGACTTAGAAACGACACTGGACCGTGTAAAAAATTATCACGTTGCCGTTGAGGAATTTGGCGATAAAGTCATCTTTCTCAGAACGATTCAGCAAGGTTCAGGTGATAAAAGTTACGGAATCCACGTCGCTAAGATGGCAGGATTACCGACGGCTGTGATTCATCGAGCAAATGAGATATTGCAATATCATTTGGATCACTCAGACGGAAAAACGGGATCACCGCCACCGTCTGAAAACCAGCTGTCACTTTTCGAAAAACAAGATCAAGCGCTGAAAAAAGCGTTGGAAGATCTGGATATCAACGAAATGACTCCACTTGAAGCTCTACAAAAATTAGATGAATTGAAAAAGGAACACGGACAGTAGTTCCTTCGTATGAATTACCATGACCATTAAAATGAAATATCAATTAACACCAATCCTCTTTGCAGGAATATTTGCTTGCAGTTCGATTATTAATGCTGAAGATATCAGCTGGGTAAAATACGGTTGGCAGGCGTTTCGAAACAGCGGAGATGCGTCATCAATGTCTTTGGGCGGCACAATGACTGCTTTTTCGAACAGTTCGGCTTCAGTGTTGCACAACCCGGCTCACATCGGTACCGACCATATTCATTCGTTCATTTATGCTCATCAAAACCGGTTTAACGGAGTGGTGGAGACTGACTTGTTGTTCATGAAGTATCAGACCCAATCTAAACGGAATATCGGTTTGGCAATTCTTCACGAATCGGTTTCCAATATCATGGATACGAGAAGCAGTTTGCTGGATTGGGGATTAGACGGAATTCCGAATACCGGTGACCCGGGTGAAGGAAACGGGATCATTGATGAAGGTGAGCGTCTGGATGTAAATCGGCTGAAGGCTTTTAATCAGCATCAATGGGCACTCCATTTTACCACCGGATGGCAATTAAAAGGCTATCAAATTGGTGTAGCAACGAAAGGGTTGTTCCATTCATTAGGTGAACATACTGGAACAGGATTTGGATTCGATTTAGGTGTGGTAAAAGCCTTTACACCGCGTACACAAATAGGTGTTTCCGTTTACGATGTTTTGACATCTTGGGTGATATGGGATAACGGCTCAAAAGAGGTTACTTCACCAACAGCAGCCGTCGGGGCATCACACCAACTTGATTTTTCACGTTTACCCGTCCATATTGCGGTAATGGGAGATGTTTTACTGCATACTGAAGGACGCTCTCTAAGCGACCATTTTCATATCGGGGATGTCGGCGGGAGTTTCCGGTTTGGTATTGAAACCGTGATTAATCATTATACCGTGTTACGATTAGGCAAGAATGAACATGATATTTATTCCGCCGGTTTAGGCGTGCAATGGGAAGCAATCGATATTAATTATGCCTATCAGATTAGTACAGTCGATGCTGATTTAGGAAATAGTCATGTTTTGTCGTTTGCAGTGGATCCGGTAACACTGTTCCGGTTAGTGACGGATTCGATGTCGTCCGTGACGACCGACTAATCCAATACCGTTCCAACTCGATCAAACCGCGGGACCCAAAACCCGGACGGGTGATCCAAATCCAGTGAGAAATAAACGAAGAGAGCTTCACCTAAAATATTCTCATGTGGAACAAATCCCCAGAATCTTGAATCTAAACTGTCATCGCGGTTATCGCCCATCGCCCAGTAGTAATCCTGTTTGATGGTATATGATGTCATCTCGTGAACCGGAACACCGTCAATATGCAGGTGAGCAAAATCCGCATCTCGGATTGTCGGTGACCACGGGGTGAGAAAACTTCCCTTGGGATAGTAATCATCAAAGACATCCGTGGTTCCTTTTCGTCGATATAAATCATTTGGGTCGGTTGTCGTAAACTCAAATCGTACCGATGCATTCTCTAGCGTTGCAGTATGGCCGTCCATCAAAATAAGCGGGAGTATAAACCGCCAGTCGGTGTTTTCGTCAATGGAAAATACATCACCCATTTTCGGAACGGTAATAGAAGAGAAGTGATCTTTATTGCCGTAACGATCGAGGTAAATGCCGGGTTGAGTTTTCCCTTTCGGAAACTCCGAATAAACGAATTTTCCGTTTTCAGATAACGGATATTCCTCTCCGTCTACAAATAATTTTCTGTTCTGAATCTCAATTGTATCTCCAGGACCGGCTATGCATCGTTTGACGTATTTATGAAACGGATCTCTCGGATATCTAAAGATGATAATATCGCCTTGCGTTGGTTTTTTAAACTCCGGGAATCGGAGGTAGGGGACGTAAAAACCGATGTCGGTGTACGGAATACCAATCCAATCCGGAGTTCGCGTGCCATACGTGAGTCGTGAACCGATGAGAAAATCCCCTGTCATGATCGTGTTTTCCATACTTCCAGTGGGAACAATGTAGGCTTCAACAATCGTTACCTTCAGTAATAAGGCAATGATAATGATCGTAACCCACGAACGGATCTCAAGCAGTATTTTTCTCACTTTATCAGACATAGAGGATTCCTTTTGGAATGAATACGAGTAGAAAAAAAGAAAGTTCCTTCTATAGAACTCATTGTACCGGGAGAGGGACTCGAACCCTCACTCCATTGCTGGAATCGGTTTTTGAGACCGACGCGTCTACCAGTTCCGCCACCCCGGCATGAAATAAGCCCGAAAAATTACCAGTACATTCTGACGTGAGTCAACCACAGAAAAATAACGGATTCAGATTGTATTTTTCAGTAATTCATCTATAGATTCTATGTATTAAAACTGAGAGGAATTACATCATGACCTGTTCTACTATTTCAGAAATGTTTTCAACGTCGGTAAAAGCGTATAATGATAAACCGGCATATTTCCATAAAATTGACGGAAACTGGATTCCCGTTACGTTTAGTGAGACCGAAACGATGGTTGAGCGTTTTGCAGCCGGGCTCGCCAGTCTGGGCATCGGCAAAGATGATAAAGTCGCCATCCAGTCCACGAACCGGGTTCGCTGGGCGATCAGTGATTATGCCATTGCCGGATTAGGTGCGGTGTCAGTCACGATCTATCCGACGCTGATTCCGTCGCAGATCCAGTACATCGTTGACGATTCTGATACGGTGTATGTGATCACAGAAGATCGTGAACAAACTGAAAAAGTATTGTCTTTCATCGGTTCGTCACCCAAACTAAAAGGTGTGATCGCAATGGATGATGAACATGACCCGGATAAAAATGTATTCAGCTTTGACTATATTATGAAACAGGGTGATGCGTATATCAAAGAAAATGGATTCTCAATCCATGAATCTGCAAAGACTGCAACTCCGGATGATCTTCTGACCTTGATCTATACAAGCGGAACAACCGGTAATCCAAAGGGAGTGATGCTGACACATAATAATTTATTGTCAAATATGAACTCCGGTAAAAAAGCCAT
Source organism: uncultured bacterium (assembly GCA_964422145.1). Lineage (GTDB taxonomy): Bacteria > Fidelibacterota > Marinisomatia > Marinisomatales > JACNKV01 > JACNKV01. The sequence goes on from CAYQZV010000010.1 coordinate 35,345, forward strand.
TGATATCGGTACGGAAGATGTGTTTTTGTCATTCCTTCCTCTCAGTCACGTTTTTGAACGAATGACAGGGCATTATACCGGGTTTTATTCCGGGTCGACAACTTATTATGCAGAAAGTGTTGACACGGTTGCCGAGAATATGGGTGAAGTCAAACCGACGATCATGGTTGCGGTTCCGAGATTGTATGAAAAGATCAATGCAAAGGTTCTGGACAAAGTCAGTAAAGATCCTGCTCTTCGTCAAAAAATCTTTTGGTGGGCGCTCCGTACCGGGGAAAAAGCTGCTGAATTCCTTACCAGAGGACAACAACCCAGCGGATTTCTTGCCTTTAAATTCAAAATTGCTGATAAGCTCGTCTTTTCAAAATTAAAAGAACGGGTCGGCGGACGTCTTCGTTTCTTCGTTTCCGGTGGTGCGCCGCTCTCAGCTGAAGTCGGTAAATTCTTTGCTTCGGCAAACATCCCGATTCTTGAAGGATATGGATTAACTGAAACCAGTCCTGTGATCACATGTAACCGTGAAAATCTATTCAAATTCGGAACGGTTGGCTGCGCGATCGAAGGGGTTGAAGTCAAAATCGCTGAAGACGGTGAAATCCTTTGCAAAGGGGATAATGTCATGGTCGGCTACTACAAAAATGAAGAAGCCACAAAAGAAGCGATTGATGAAGACGGATGGTTCCACACCGGTGATATTGGAACGTTCGAAGATCAGGACGGCTATCTGATGATCACGGATCGGAAGAAAAGTCTGCTGGTAACCTCCGGAGGAAAGAATGTTGCTCCGGCTCCGATTGAGATCGCATTGACCTCTTCGAAATATATTGAGCAATGTCTTGTCATTGGTGATAAACGAAACTTCATTTCAGCTTTGATCGTTCCGTCGTTTGAATCTCTGGATGAATGGGCTGCCGAACAGGGAATCCCTGCAGACGATCGCGATGCGTTAGTGAAAGATCCGAAAGTGAATGAGCTATATGAAGCTGAAGTTGCGTTTGCCATGAACTCATTCTCACGATATGAGCAGGTCAAAAAATTCGCTTTATTGACGAAAGAATGGACCGTCGAAAGCGGTGAAGCAACACCGAAACTTTCCGTAAAACGTAAAGAAGTTATCAATAACTATTCTGATGTGATTGACGGCATTTACGCTGGATAATTTTTCGAAACGTACTTAAACAGATTTATGAACATTACGGTACTGGGGACTGGTTCCTGGGGCGGAACCATTGCACAGCATTTAGCCGGATTAGGTCATTCTGTCTCTGCATGGAGTAAATTCCCCGAAGAAATCCAACCGCTGAACGACCAAAGAACCCATCCGCTGGTTCCGGGGTTGATCTTTTCAGACGCCATTCGATTTACATCCGATCTCAATGAAGCAACAGGTCATACGGATGTAATTATCGTTGCCGTTCCTTCCCATATTGTTCGTCCGTTGATGAAGGGTTTACGTGATCAACTGTCAAAAGAGACGTTGGTCGTCAATTTGGCGAAAGGGATTGAAAACGATTCCCTGAAGACCATGAGCCAGGTCATTCACGATACCGGAGATATTTCCTATGACCGGATCGTCACTTTGTACGGCCCGAGCCATGCAGAAGAAGTAGCCGCACGGATGCCGACCACCATCGTTTCAGCCTGTCCGTCATTGGATACAGCAGTATCGGTGCAGAATATCTTTTCATCTGAAACATTAAGAGTGTACACCAATACGGATATTCTCGGGGTTGAACTCGGCGGATCTCTGAAAAATGTGATCGCAATCGCTGCGGGGATCATCGATGGAATTGGGTTCGGTGATAACACAAAAGCTGCTTTGCTGACCCGTGCCATGACGGAAATGACGCGATTGGGTGTCAAGATGGGAGCTGACCAAAAAACCTTTTCCGGATTAAGCGGGATCGGTGATTTGATCGTTACCTGTCTAAGCAAACATAGTCGGAATCGTTACGTCGGTGAGGAGATAGGGAAGGGACGGAAACTGGATGATATCCTTGCGGAAATGAAAATGGTTGCCGAAGGAGTCAAAATGACGGTTTCGGTTCGTCAGTTGAAAGAAAAATACGATGTATCCATGCCGATCTCGACTGCGGTGGATGAAGTGTTGTTCGAAGGGAAAAACCCTAAACAAGCCGTAACGGAATTAATGACGAGAGATTTGATCACCGAGCATTAAGTCGGTTCTATTATTAATCAGAGATTTTCTATTTCAGCAGAGTAACAGGCCGTGAGTGTGTTCCGGCTTCGGTTTTCAAGTGAAGAATGTACATCCCGCTTGCTAAGTCTTTTGTATTAAACGTAATGGTGTGTTCACCCATTTTATAATAAGCATCAACTAACTGATCCACAAGTCGACCGCTGATATCATAAACAGATAGATTTACCTGACCGGATTTTGGTATTTGATAAGTTACGGTAGTAGAGTTATTAAACGGGTTCGGATAGATTGATTGAATCGCGACATTGACCGGAAATACCCAATCTGTTTGCCCGGTACTAACTGAAGGTTCCCATTCATAAGCACCGATATCGGGAGCAGACCCGTAATAGTCATCGGGAGACATATTAACGATGGTATCTTCGCCAATGGCATAAAAAGCTGTTCCGGCATCAATGCAGGGGGAGAATTCAGATAGATAGTAATTTCCATTTTCTGCATTTGCAAATAATGGATCTTGATTTATATTGCCTTCTTCCCAATTTACTGAACCGTTACCATTGGTAATAATACCAGCTTCACCACCTTGCACATCAGAATATGCAATTGTGATTGAATTGGCAAAATAATTCTCAGCAAAATAAATCTCATAAAGTGAGCTGTTCCACAAAATACAGTTTACAAGGACCGGATTTGAGTTATTGAAACAATAAATTCCACCACCATTTTCGCTAGCATTATTATTAACAATTGTTACATTCTTTAAATTGAAACTATACGAAGCTTCACAAGCTATTCCGCCACCACTAGTTAAAGAATAATTATTCGCAATTAATACATTTTCCAATAATGGCTCACTATAGTGATATATAAATAGACCTCCACCATAAAATTCAGCAAAATTATTGATAATTTGAACATTTCTGATAATTGGGCTGGAATAGTTATCTAATTGAATGCCAGCACCACCTTCTACTAAATACTTAGCTTCATTAGATTTTTCAGTATTACGTGATAGATATTGGTAATTATTTTTTATAATTAAATTCTCTAATAAAATTTGGTTTTCCGACCTTAAAAAAATTCCAGCACCTTGTTTCGAATAACCATTTTGAATGGTAAAGTCTTTTATTATCGTTGATGAATCATGGATAGTAGACCAGATTTCGTAATGAATGACTGAACCTGAACTATTTCCATCGATAATACAATCATTTTCGCCACTTCCAATCAGTTTAATACTATTTACAGACGGCCAAGTGATATTTTCAAAATAGGTTCCAGATGCAACCAGTACCGTATCACCTTCGTTTGCATTATCAATCCCTGCTTGAATCGTTGGTTGATCAGTTGGTACATTGATTACTGTTGAAAGTAGAAAATTGAAAGTGCAAAGTACTAGAGTAATTAATAATGCCATTTTTTTCATTTTATCATCTCCTTATTATAAAAGTAATAATTTAATAGTTTAAGTAACTGCCCTCCTGTATCGTAATAGCCTATTCCGTATCCATCATTATTATCATATAAATCGGATGTATTTTGTAGAAACTTGAAATAATCATCGGCATCATCGTAGTTATCCATATTGTCAAACCAGTCTTGATATTCGCCGACAGTATGTCCATTCTGTGCTATCATTGCGATATAATCGCATTCGCTGTAACCGAATGTTGTTATAGTGAAAAGGACGATTAGAGTTAATATGATTTTATTCATTGTATACCCAAGCCCAATATAAGACGAAATTATGATTTATGTTTGTTAATTATGGTTTAAACCATAATTATAGTAATTCCATACCGAACTTCATAAAAAACGCTGTAAATTTTCCTATGAAAAAGACACAGTATTCTCGTCAGGATTTTGATTTTTGGTCTAAAGCTCGTACTCGATGGAATGATATGGATGGGCTTCGCCATATTAACCACGCCGCGTATTTAGCCTACATGGAAACAGCGCGCCTTGATCTCTATTATTCCCTCGGGCAGGATCTAGCCCGGTGGGATGCAGATATCAGCACCATCCTTGCGTCAGCAAACATAGATTATTTGGCACAAATTACTCACCCGACTGAGTTGGAAATTGGTCAGCGCGTCTCTCGAGTGGGTCATAAAAGTTTTGATCTGTTTACCGGTATTTTTGCCAAGGATAGTGACACGCCCATTGTCATTGCGACGTTTACGCTGGTTGCCTATAATTACAAGATAGCTCAGACAATCCCGGTTCCGGAGATGATACAAAAACACCACCGCCCGTTTACTTAACCGCCATGCCGGACCTCATTTCAACAAATTGGATCGATCGGATCTCCTATGCGAGAGATGCATCGATCTATCGGCTAATTCCAGCAGGGATAGCTCGGCCGAAAAATGAAAAAGAGGTCATTGAACTATTTCGGTATATCCGCAGGGAAGATACATCCGTCACCTTCCGTACCGCAGGAACATCCTTATCCGGGCAATCGGTTACAAACGGAATTGTTGCTGAATCTGTTCGGGATTGGAAGAAGATTGCCATCCTGAATAGCGGGATGTATATACAGCTTGAACCCGGTGTAATCGGCGAAACCGCCAATCGATTCTTAGCACCGTATCAGCGCAAAATCGGACCGGATCCAGCTTCCATAAAAGCAGCAATGATAGGAGGAATTGTAGCCAATAATGCGTCCGGGATGTGCTGCGGAACGGAACATAATTCCTACCACACACTGAAATATATCAGGTTCATTTTACCGAACGGAAACACATATGACACCTCAAATCGTAATGATTATGATCGATTTTCTACAAATGAAAAAACACTTTCAGATGGATTGATCAGCTTAAAAAGCAAGATTGAATCGGATGAAAATATTGTTCATAAGATACGGCATAAATATCGAATAAAGAACACGATAGGCTATACACTTAAAGCACTACTTGATTATGATCATCCGTTAGATATCTTTGCTCATCTTTTAATTGGCTCCGAAGGAACGCTGGCATTTATATCTAATGTGACATTGAAAACCGTTCCTGATCCACCGAATAAAACGACTGGATTGATTTTATTTGATTCAGCACAGAAAGCCTGTGATTTTATTCCGGTTCTGAAAACACATGAAGCTGATGCGGTTGAGTTGATGGATTATGCTTCCTTATCTACAGCCGCCTATCTTAAAGAATCGCCGTATGATGTGAATCAGTTGTCAAAAGGATCGGTTGCGCTGCTAACTGAATTCCAGCGAAATGACGATGAGCAAATCCAACAGATCATGTCTGATTTACATCGAGATATCAACGATGCCGGCAGTATAACGGCAGGCGGGTTCCAAACGAATAGGGCGACACAGCAAAAACTATGGGATATTAGAAAAGGTTTATATCCGACAGTCGGATCGCTTAGAAAGATCGGAACGAGTGTAATCACCGAAGATCTATGTTTTGATGTCCCTCACTTATCCGGTGCGATCTACGATTTACAGGATTTATTTAAAAAATGGGCGTTTAATGACAGCGTGATTTTTGGCCATGCCAAAGACGGAAATCTGCATTTTGTTACATCCGTTGACCTGGAATCATCCGATGGGAAAGATCGGTATGACGGAATGATGAATGATATCGTTGAAATGACCATCGGCAAATATGATGGATCACTGAAGGCGGAACACGGCACAGGGCGGAATATGGCACCTTTCGTCGAAATGGAATGGGGACCGGAATTGACCGAAATCATGTGGTCAATCAAATCGTTGGCTGATCCGGAGCATCGATTGAATCCCGGTGTGCTTTTAACCAAGGATAAAGAGACGCATACCAAAAATCTGAAAACGATTCCGAAAGTTAATGATATCATTGATTTATGTGTCGAGTGCGGGTTTTGCGAAAAGGTTTGTCCGTCCAAAGAATTGACGTTGACTCCGCGTCAGCGGATCATCCTTGCACGTGAAAACGCAAACGGTGTTATTCCACAGAAATTGATGAAAACCTTGGAGTATTGCACGGAGGAGACATGCGCAGCTGACGGGATGTGCGAAACAGTTTGTCCGGTTAATATTGATACCGGGCTATACATTAAAACATGCCGGCAAGATCGTACGACTGCATTTTCGCGCACTATTGCAAATTGGACGGGAAACCATTATCGTTTTTCGCAAGCAATCTTAAGATCAATTTTGACAGTTATGCGACTGAAAACGACGGTATTCGGTCATCAAATTTTAATCCGTTTAAGTTCGTTTTTCAATAAACTGACTTCACGATCAACCCCGATATGGAATCGGCATATACCGGGTCCTTCACCGAAAAGAATAAAACAAACCGACGCTAAAAACGCTGATTACATCTATTTTACGACCTGTATCAATCGAATCTATTCTGCCGGAAAAACTCCGATAAACCTGGCTGACGTGATCATTGATATTTCAAAACACGTTGGTATTTCAATTCATATTCCGGAAACAATTTCAGATTATTGCTGCGGAATGCCGTACACATCCAAAGGATATCGCGATACCGGAACGAACATGATCGAAAAGACGATTCACCTTTTATATCAATCATCTGACAGTGGGAGAATCCCGATTTTGATTGATACTTCTGCATGTGCATATCAGTTGATCCAGTCTGGCAATTATCTGTCCGGAGAAATTTTAAATAAATATAAAAAACTGACGTTCGTCGATATCATCCCGTTTTTGATGAAGTGTGTTGGAGAACAACCCAAGCAAAAACTTGACCGAACCGTCATTTTGCATCCAACCTGTTCAACAAAAAAAATGACATTGGATGCAGACATGAAACGTTTAGCCAAAATCTGCGTTAACAAAGTGATCATCCCTGAAGAAAACGAATGCTGTGGCTTTGCTGGAGATCGAGGATTGTTGTTCCCGGAATTAATTCGTGAAGCTGCAAAAAGGGAAGCAGCATCATTGGAAAAGGTTGATCCAAACGCGATAGGATATTCAACCAGCCGAACCTGTGAGATCGGCATGATGAGTGCAACAGACCGACCCTATGAATCCATCGCCATTTTGGTGAGGGAATATCTTTCACAGAATTGAACTGCAATCAATGCGAAACTTTGTTAAATTAAACAGAACGAAATCGGTGTTTTAACAAAAAGGAGTCCATCATGAAACATAAATTATTCACCCTTTATTTGACCACCGCCCTTACTTTATTTGTCCAGGCAGGGTACGGAAACGCCATTGCACATGTGATGAAATCCGATGGAGATGTCTTACTAAAACGAATGGGAACCGAGTCATACAGTGAGGCGGTGACTCCCGGTACAGCAATTAATGACGGGGATGCCATTCAAGTTGGACCGGGAAGTTTTGCAACGATTATTTACATAGATGATAGGTCAGTCATTAAAGTTAAAGAGAAAACACAATTCCATTTTATTGATACACAGAATACACGAACGTTGAAATTAGAAATCGGTACGCTGCTCAATGACGTTAAGAAAAATCCGCAGGGCAGAACTTTCCGGATTGAGACTGCAACGTCGGTGGCTTCCGTCAAGGGGACACAGTTTTCTGCCGTTGTTGATCCATCTGGGATTGACCAATTTTACGGATTAGAAGGACAAGTTGAAATTTTTAATATGATCAGCGGTCAGCTCGCGACCTTACTCCCGGGTCAGAAAGTTATTTCTAACGCGATGGGAAATTTGATGACAGCCCCAGCTGGTCCGAATGAATATCCGGAGGATCCTGATCCGTCTGAAGAGGTTGAACCTGAAGCCGAACCTGAACCAGAAGCCGAAGAGCTGGAAGAAGAACAGCCTGCAAACGAACCGGCTGATGAACCCGTTGAAACGCCTGAGAGTATCGGAGAAACTCCCATGAATGAAGCGGAAACACCCGGACAAACCGAATCCCCTGTAATGGAAGGAACGGACAGTCCTGCTGAAGAACCGCAAAGCCAATCCCAGAAACCATACGGTATAGGATTAGGGATCGGATCTGCGACGATAAACGGAACGTTATACAATCAGTTGGCGTTTCGTCCTGAACTCACATTCGGTAAATTAGGATTGGGGTTAGACCTTGTCTTTTACATCGATAATGAAGGAAACTTTTGGAACGGTCCATGGAATTTTAAAGATGAACCCGGACTGATCTTAGACAAAATTCTCTTCATCCGATGGGGAGAAAAAACCGACCCATTCTGGTTTAAATGGGGCTCACTCGAAAATGTAGTATTGGGTTACGGCGGATTGGTGAGCGGATACTCGAACATGATGGAATTTCCGTCAGTACGCCGAGTCGGAGTGAACGGCGGATTTAATGTCGGACCGTTCGGTGGTGAAGTCTTCTTTGCTAATATCAAGGATTTAAGCCGCGGCGGTACATTATTGGGGCTCCGTACAACGTATACAGTTTCGAAGTCATTCCCGCTTACCGTCGGTGTCAATTTCGTATCTGATATAAATCAATTCTCCGGATTGAAGGACAAGGATGGAGACAGCTATCCGGATATTTTTGATGACTTCCCGGATGATAAAACCATTTGGAATGACACCGATAATGATGGAACTCCGGATCCTCATGACGGAATTGATTCATTATTGTGGGATATCGATGCAGACGGAGATAATGTCTATGATAAGGATGATGACGAAATCGTCTTGAAAGCAACACCGTTTAGTATCAAAGAGAATCAAGGTTCTGCCACCGGATTTGCCATCGATATTGGATATCCGGTATTCTCCGGAAAATTGTTCAGCTTAGCCGTCTTTTCAGAATACAATATGATGTCATTCCCTGAGGTTAAAGAGATAGGAAGACCTGAAAGATCAGGAAGCGGTATCACGGTTCCGGGAATTCGCGCATCCATCTTAAGGACATTCCATGTAAGTTTGGAATATCGGATCAAGCAAGAATACTTCGTTCCGCAGTTTTTTGATCAGGGATATGATCTGAATCGTGTTATTGCTGTATATGATTCGAGTTCTGCAAATGCACAAATATTCACTAAAGATATGCTGATGTTTGCCGATTCTTCTTCGGTGGTCAACACAAGCGGAATATTTGGCTCGGCATCGATGTCTGTCTTTAGTCTTGTGGACTTTTCAGCAGCCTACGCAAACATGGTTGCAGATAGCGTAACGTATCAGAGTTTCTTTGCCCAGTTGAATCTGAATACGGAAAATATTCCAAAATTGAGTGTTGCATCAGCTTACTATCAAAGGAATAATGATGAAAATCCGTTTGATTTTGCGAATCCGTCTGTGAATACTGTGCTTGGATATCGCGTCGGATATGAAATCAGTGACGGTGTCAGTTTGATCTGGGATTACCAGCAATATTACCGCGACGTAGGGAATGGTTTAGAACCCGTGAAGCAAACCTCAATTGAGACAGCTTTCACATTTTGATGAAATAAATAAGTAATATAGGAAAGATATGCGCATTACAATCGAATATTGCTCGATGTGAAATTATTTACCTCGAGCTGCCAGGATGGCAACTGATATACTGGAAAAATATGGTACAAAAATCAAGGAAATGACACTGATCCCGTCCGGGGGAGGTGTGTACGAAGTGACCATTAACGGAAAGTTAATTTATTCAAAAAAAGCCACAGGACAGTTTCCTGAATTAAACGATATTGTTGCTCACATCTAATTATCCTAAAATCATACACACCGCACTCATTTGGCTGAGCATTGGATCTGCTCAGACGGGTGAGATCGTTTCGCTCAGTGAAAATGTCGGTACGGTAATTGATTTGGAAGAAAACTATTTCTATGGCGTCTTTCCGGATATTGATGGGTTTGAGAGTGCTCAGTTTTATGAAGTGAACCCAGACCTCTACATTGCCCGGGTCGTTGCCATGGATTATTCACGGCGGAAAGTGATTCAAAAAAAATACGATCTGCGCGGATTCTTTGACATACAGACTTATGTTGGTCAGCAACCGATGATCACCGAAGAAGATCGAGCTAATGCAGGGATCGATATTTCCTTTCTGCATGGCGATAAAATATTGAGCGAGATTGAAACCGGGACGAAAGTAACCATTAGACGAAAAAAAGGGTTGTGGATATCAGGATCGTTACTATTTTATGAAGATCATATACTGCATTTGAAAACACTTTGGGGAAAGCGGACTGTCCCGATTTATGATATTAAACGTATCGCTTATCGTGAATCTGTTATTGATCGAACATCCTGGAAACCCTACATATACGGTGTCACAGCCGCTCTGGGTGTATCAGCGGCGGAAGCCTGGACACAAAGCCGTGATCATCGTACGGAGATTGTTTGGTTTCATCGATCTGTAGGTGTGGTTGGCGGATTATTCTTTGCACCACAATTATATAGGAAAATAAATGTAATTTTTACCCCGAAAAAAAGTTATACATTAGCGGTTACCAAACATTAATATGAGGGAATCATGATGATAGAGAAAAAAAATAATGGGACGGACCCATATAAAGATTATTTAAAAGAAAAATTTGACTCTTTGCTTGAGAAAGTCGGAGATGGTTATGGTCCATCCCTGCAGGAAGAACTGATCAGACGATTAGAATTAACCATTGATCATTTCCATTCTGAAGTCACCGAATTAATTCAGACGTTGAAAGCGCAATCTGAAGCGCGGGAAACCTCATTAAAAAAATTGCTTGAACAGGATACAGCGAGTCCTGTAATAACGGAAGCTGAGGAACCCTCCGTCGAGGTGAGTGACTGGGAGAAGCGGTTAGAAGATAGAGAAAAAAAGAAGACCAAAACAGGCCCTCCAACAATCAAAAGCACTGAAAAGCCGAAGAAAGGGTTGTTTGGTCGTAAGAAATCGTGAAAAAACATCTGTGGATAAGACGGCCAATTTACCGTTTCCTTTTATGCTTTGTCTTTGTGCAGATTGTGTATCCTCAAGTTCATTCTCACTTTACAGAGCATAGTACATTTAAAAAACGTGTTTATCACTTCACTAAAGTAGAATTCATTACGGAAGAAGGTGAATTTAATGAAGCGATTTGCACCCTGCCAATTCAGGATTTAAAAGAAGATAATCCCCCGTATGTGGCGATTTATTATAAACGTGAAAATTCTGAATGGTTTACAGAATCACTATATCGAAAACGAGTACGGTTTAGCTTTCGGGACGGCGTTCTGAGATTAGACCGAACAAATTTTTGGGATTGGTTTGAGTTAGAAGAAATCAAGGTTGTCGTCATCTATTAACCAAAATTAGGCAATGATTATGAAACAATTAATTTTAATACCGATTTTATTCGTCTCCACTTTTTCACAAAACTTAGAGCATGAAGAAGCAACGTGCTCAAGACTGAAGATGATGAGAACGATGATTGAGAATCCAAGAGAAGCGACTCGAAATCAACTGGCTTATGATGTTTTGTTTTATGATTTAGATTTAACCTTAGATCCTGCCACAGAAACAGTGGCAGGTACGGTCGGCGTAAGGCTTCAATCAGTAGTCAATGGATTATCAGTTGTTGAGTTGGATTTGTATCAAGGATTGAATGTCAGTGCAGTGACCTACGGATCCGGAATCAACTTAGACTTTACACATTCAGCTCAAAATCTTTTATCGGTTACATTACCAACTACGTTGAATACAGACGACACTCAAGAATTTACGGTGCACTATTCAGGTAATCCGGGAAGTTCCGGTTTTGGATCATTTGGATTTGACAGTTATGCTGGCCAAGACATGATTTGGAGTTTAAGCGAACCGTACGGTTCCCGCAATTGGTGGCCGTGTAAAGATACACCAATGGATAAAGCAGATTCAGTCGATATCTCGATTACCGTTCCAGAAAACCTTATTGTGGCATCAAACGGTTTACTCGTCGATGAAATCACCGAAGACGGGTGGACAACCTTTCACTGGGAAGAACGATATCCGATTGCAACTTATTTAGTATCGGTTGCGATTTATCCGTACTCCATTTATCATGATTGGTATGTATACGGAGAGAATGACTCGATGCGGTTGGATTACTATGTGTTTAGTTCTCTCCCTTCAAATTATGCACTGACGGATGATATGCTAGCAGCGTTTTCCGAACGATTTGGGCTGTACCCATTTATTGATGAAAAATACGGTCACGCGGATTTTGTCTGGGGCGGCGGGATGGAGCACCAAACAATATCTAGCATGGGTGGTTCGTCTCAACATTTGATATCACATGAATTAGCTCATCAATGGTGGGGTGATATGGTCACGTGTAAAAACTTTCATCATATTTGGGTGAATGAAGGATTCGCTACATATAGCCAGGCAATGTGGTGGGAAATGCGTCCGGGCGGAGGAATGGATGCACTGCACAGCAATATGGCTGGAAAATCGTATTGGGGACCCGGAACGATATATGTAACAGATACAACCAGCGTATCCACGATCTTTAACGGAAACTTATCCTACAATAAAGCGTCATGGGTTCTGCATATGCTGCGGCATATTGTGGGTGATGATACATTTTTCGAAGGACTACGAGTTTTTGGTGATGCCTACCGTTTTGATTCGGCAACAACAGAACAATTTAGAGATGTGATGGAATCAGTCTCCAGCATGGATCTTGATGCATACTTTGAGCGATGGATTTATGGCCAATTCTACCCGGAATATCGATCGACAACCCTTTGGGGAGATGCAGGAGATAATACCAGTATTGTTCAAGTGACAATCCATCAGGATCAAACCAGCGATCTTTTTCAAATGCCTGTGGATGTGCAAATTCAAACAACAGCAGGGTCGTACATGTTTGTTGCAAATGTGATGGAACAGAGTCAAGTATTTGAATATACCGTTCCTGGACTTCTCACAAGCGTCAATCTTGATCCTGATCATTGGATTTTACGGCAAGTTCAGGACGTAACGCCTGTTCAGGTTCCAACAATGAGTTACAATGAAGGATGGAATCTCGTCAGTCTTCCGACGGATGAAGAAAATATAGACTATCATTCGGTGTTCCCTGAAGCCGTTGAAGGAACTTTTTATCAGTTCAGCAGCGGAGTTTATATCGGTGCTGATGTGTTTCAATCCGGTGTGGGATACTGGATCCGGAATACAGATAGCGGGGCAGTATTAGTGGATCAGAATCAAATAAATTCCTTAACCTATGAATTACAGGAGGGATGGAATCTGATAGGCAGTATAGCAACTGAGATTCCGATCACGATGATTTACGATCCTGATAACGTTGTAGTTATGAGTTCGATTTATACTTACGATGCGAGTTATCAATCGGTTGACTTACTACAGCCGTGCAAAGCATATTGGGTCAGAGCCAATACCTCCGGAACGATTTCAATTATTTTGACGCCATAGGACACGTAATCTTGTTGTTTGATAAACAGAGAATGTTCTGTTTCCTCTTCGTCATTTTAATTTTTATCACAGGATGTACCCCGGTCATTCCGCTTGTCACGGAAAATCATACGCAGGGTCAGGATAAAACCGTTAAATGGGTGAAAATTCATAATTCGGATACACTTCTCACAAAAGTTCAACAATTCTATCCCGATGGATCACCAGCTTATATACAGGAATATTACCATGGATATCCTGACGGTCAGTATCAAGAATGGTATTCAAATAATGCTGTTTATGTGTTAGGGAAATACCGTAAAGGATTCCGCCACGGTAAGTGGACTTACTTTGATCCGCAGGGAAGAATTGATTCCACTTTACGATATAAAAACGGGAAACTGAATGGAAAGTATTCTCATGACAGTGATGATGGAATTCGTTTGGTGTCCGGACAGTTCCGAAAAGGAAGAAAACATAAAGCGTGGAAATGGAGAGGAAAAGACGGATTGACCGACTCCGTTAGGACATTTTCTTCCGGAAAACTAAATGGAGCTTTCAAAGATTACTATCCCAATGGATCATTAAAGATTAATACAAATTATTCATCGAATCAACGTCATGGGTCTTACCGTGAATATTCTGAATCAAAAGAGATGATCACCAAAGGGCAGTACAACCGTTCATTGCCAAACGGTATATGGACATGGCGGGCAGAAGGGAAAAAAGTTCGAACCATTACGTATGCCAACGGTGTCAAAAACGGAGACTTTCATCTTTGGTATCCCAATGGTAGTGATAACGTAATAGGTTCGTATAAAAATGATCTGAAAAACGGGGTTTTCAAATATCGGAATTCAAATGGAATGCTTGATTCTCTTCGATGTTATCTCTCGGGGAAATTGCACGGAGCTGCGGAAGACTATGAGAATCAATCAAGTCGTTTCAAAGGAAACCTAAGAACCATCTTTGCACTGACACATTTGGGGACAGACTTATTTACCCAGGCGTCCGGTGTGACAAAACGCAGTATTTATATTGATGGTCAGTTAGTCGGTCCAATGATCGAATGGTATCCAAACGGGAATAAAAAAAGTATCATTAACTATGTAAATGGTATAAAGGAAAACATGTATCAGTATTGGTCATCAAACGGACAATTGATAGAGCAAGGATATTATCAAAACGGTAACTACCACAGCATTGCAAAACGGTGGTATTCGAATGGAATTCTGTCTTCAGAAAGTATCTTTGTAGATGGTATACAAAACGGATTAACAAAGGTATTCAGTCCAAACGGTCATTTGAAAAAAGAAATATTATTCAATTCCGGTGAGCCCGTTTTTATCTTTGAGTATTATGTGAATCTACGTCTAAAAGAATTTACTTACTATCAAGATGGTGAGGAGAATTGGTCAGTCCAATGGGATCAATATGAACAGATGATTAGTCAAGATGAAGACAGTTACTCAGTCATTGAGGATGTATATCCGTCGGGCTGTCCGAAGAAGAAAGTGTTTTCAGAGAACGAAAGCCGATTTCGGTTAGAATTTGAGTACGATCTAAACCGAAGACCAAATCAAATCAAACTTTTCAAAGGGAACAAAAAACTAGTCGGAAGACACTTTTCAGAGAAGGGACAAACATCCGTTGAAAAAATTTATAAAGACGGAAGTATATTGACTTTTGGAGAAGATGACGAATAATCCTATCGCTATGTTAATCAAATAAAAATATGTAATTTTCAACTATGATGAGTGATAAATTAATTTCAATGTTATGGTTATGGGGTCCGGCGGTTCTCACAATTCTTGTGGGGATCGGTTTAGGATGGTTAGTCAAAAACCTCGTTCACAAACGACTCACAAATTTTGCAAAAAAAACTGCATGGAAATGGGATGACATTCTTTTGTCGTCTATTGAATCCCATATCATTTTATGGTTTTTCCTTGCGTCCTTTTATATGGTTTTCAATCAATTGAAAATCGGAGAACCCTTCGGACAGTATATCAGTATTTTAGCCCTATCGGCACTTATATTATCCGTTACATTTGCCGTTGCACGTTTATTAACAGGGATTCTGGACCTATGGGCCCTAAAGCAATCGGGAAGTTTTCCATCTACAAAAATATTCAGTAATCTGATTCGTATTACAGTGATCTCCATTGGTGTCCTCACTTTGCTGCAATCGTTGGGTGTTTCTATTACATCTTTCCTGACGGCTTTGGGTGTAGGGGGACTTGCCATTTCTCTTGCATTGAAAGACACATTAGCTGATCTTTTCAGCGGATTGCATATCCTACTTAGCCAAAAAGTGAAACCCGGCGATTTTATTCAGCTTGATTCAGGTGAAATGGGCTATGTGTCGAATATCACTTGGAGAAATACAACATTAGTTGAACGGACGAATAATGTTGTATCTATTCCAAATTCACGTCTCTCAACTGCAATTATTCGCAATTTTGATACGATTGAATCCTCTTATCGAGTTTCGATCCCAGTAGGTGTTGCCTATGACAGTGATCTTGAGTTGGTTGAAAAGGTGACAAAAGAAGTCGCTCAAGACGTGATCGCAGATATAGAAGGTGCCGTGAATACGGAAGACCCCATCATTCGTTTCAAAGAATTCGCCGATTCAAGTATCAATTATATGGTTTATCTTAAAGCCAAGGTTTATGGTGATCACCATTTATTAATTCATGAGTTTGTGAAACGACTGCATAAGCGGTTTGAGCAAGAAAATATTGAAATCCCATTCCCGATTCGTACGATCGTTCAGAAACAGGAGAAGGAATGAAAGCGTGGATTATCATCGGAGCTGTTTTGGCAGGAATTTCGGTTATCTCAGGTGCATTCGGCGCTCACGGACTTAAACCAAAAATAACGCCCCATGATTTGGCGATCTATGAAACGGCAGTTCACTATCATATGATCCATGCTTTAGCGTTGATCTTACTGGGATTGATCGGGTTTTACTTTAATGCAGATGTTGTATACTTACCGGGAATATTTATACTTACCGGAATTTTAATTTTTTCCGGGAGTTTATACACACTTGTTTTAACTAATTTACGATGGTTTGGTGCAATTACACCGATCGGCGGCGTATCATTCGTCATTGGTTGGGGATTGCTCGCCTATAATTTATGGAGGAATTCAGGTTCATGAATTTGTTGATTAAAGCGCATTCATTCGAAGTCAAAACGATGTACGAAGAGCACGGTCATTTCCATGACGGAGATGCCGGACTAGATTTATTTATCGTCTTTTCTCAGACGATTCAGCCGGGTGAAACAGCGTTTATCCATCTGAATATATCCTGTGAAAATCTTGACCTTAAACCGTATTTGCTGATGCCGAGATCAAGTATCTCCAAAACACCGCTGCGGCTTTGTAATTCAATCGGATTAATCGATGCAGGATACCGCGGGGAAATCATTGCAGCCGTTGACAATATAAAAGAAGAACCCTATACTGTTGAACCGGGACATCGTTTGTTTCAGCTCGTTGCAATGGATGGTTCTCCGATCCATTATAAATTGGTGGACGAATTATCCGATACATCAAGAGGGACCGGTGGGTTCGGCAGTACCGGATCTTGATTATTTTATATCGTTTTCCGTTTTAGTTTGTAACCTATCAACCCATTAGCACTCTAAATAGGAGAGTGCTAAATATTAGTTGTATACACAAAACGTATTTAAGTAAATTCAGCGCTCCATATTGGAGAATATAAGAAAGAAATCAGCAATTAAAATTTGGAGAAAGATATGAGTTTGAAAATGAAACCATTAGCGGATCGCGTTGTTGTAGAATCTGCTATTGCCGATGATGTATCTAAAGGCGGTATCATTCTGCCGGACACAGCCCAAGAAAAACCGCAGCAAGGAACTATTGTTGCCGTTGGTCCTGGGAAAGCAAGTGATTCCGGTGCGATTATTGCTATGAGTGTAAAAGTTGGAGATTTAGTTTTGTACGGAAAATACTCAGGTACAGATGTAACCATCGATGGTAAAGAATATATGATTATGCGTGAAAGCGATATTTTAGCAATTTTATAATATTGAGTAGAGGAGATTAAAACATGGCAAAAGAAATTACATACAGCCTTGAAGCAAGAGGTTCATTGAAATCCGGTGTGGATAAGCTGGCAAATGCCGTAAAAGTTACCCTTGGACCTAAAGGGCGTAACGTTGTCATTGAGAAGAAATTCGGTGCACCTACCATAACGAAAGATGGTGTTACCGTAGCCAAAGAAATTGAATTAGAAGATAAACTGGAAAACGTCGGTGCTCAAATGGTACGCGAGGTGGCTTCCAAAACATCTGATGTGGCAGGAGACGGAACCACAACCGCCACGGTTCTTGCGCAAGCTATCATTACAGAAGGTGTCAAAAACGTGACTGCCGGAGCTAACCCGATGTCCATCAAACGTGGAATTGATGCAGCCAAAGAAGCGGTGATCACTCACATTAAATCACAAGCAAAAGACCTTCCAGATACAAGCCAGATCGCTCAGGTAGCTACCATCTCTGCAAACCATGATAAAGAAATCGGCGGCAAAATTGCCGAAGCCATGGACAAAGTTGGAAAAGACGGTGTGATTACAGTTGAAGAAAGCAAAACGGCCGAAACCTATTTAGATTTCGTTGAAGGAATGCAGTTCGACCGCGGATATCTTTCTCCGTATTTCGTAACCAATTCTGAATCCATGGAAGCCGAATTAGATGATCCGTTTATTTTGATCCACGATAAGAAGATCAGCAATATGAAAGATCTTTTACCTGTCCTTGAAAAAGTTGTTCAAGCTGGTCGTTCTGTCATGATCATTGCTGAGGATGTGGATGGAGAAGCATTAGCAACTCTGGTTGTCAATAAACTTCGCGGAACCTTTAAGGTATTAGCTGTAAAAGCTCCTGGATTTGGTGACCGCAGAAAAGCGATGCTCGAAGATATTGCTGTACTGACTGGTGCAACGGTTGTCTCAGAAGAGCAGGGATACAAATTAGAAAATGTAACCTTGGATTACCTCGGAACCTGCAAACGTGTTGTTTCGGATAAAGATAATACCACAATCGTTGGCGGTACCGGTGAATTGGATAACATCAAAGCCCGTATCAATGAAATCAAAGTTCAGATTGAAAAAACAACTTCGGACTATGATCGTGAAAAACTTCAAGAACGTTTAGCAAAATTATCCGGTGGAGTCGCTGTACTTTACGCCGGTGCTGCAACGGAAGTTGAAATGAAAGAAAAGAAAGCCCGAGTGGAAGACGCACTCCACGCAACTCGCGCTGCTGTTGAAGAAGGAATCGTTCCCGGCGGTGGTGTTGCCTTGTTAAGAGCTGTAGAATCTTTAGACAAACTAGAGCTATCTGACAATCAAACGGTAGGCGTAAGTATTATGCGCCGCGCTTTAGAAGAACCAATTCGCCAAATCGTTGCGAATGCCGGTTTAGAAGCATCCATCGTTGTTCAGAAAGTACGTGAAGGGAATAATGACTTTGGATATGATGCACGAAACGAAAAATATGTCCAAATGTTTGAAGCTGGAATTATTGATCCGGCGAAGGTTTCTCGCGTAGCGGTTGAAAACGCTGCATCGATTGCCGGACTTCTCTTAACCACAGAAGCTGCAATTACTGAAATCCCTGAAGACACACCGGCTCCTGCAATGCCGGATCCTTCAGCGATGGGCGGGATGATGTAACCCATCCTTTCGACTCTATTAAAAGCCCCGCATATTTGTGGGGCTTTTTTATTTTATAAAACGAAATAACCAAAGAATTCTGTATATTCTTACTAACAATTTTCGTTTAAATTAATATGAACTCTTTTTTCGTAATATATCAAAAAAATCCCTTAGCGTGGATTGTCTTATTTTTTATCGCAGGGATATATTTATCAACTGTCTATCCTGGAATAGCGCTTCCGATTTTAACAAGTTTAGTTTTGATCATTGGTTTATACATCTTAAGACGAACGGAATATGATATTATTTTTGTTCTGACAATTTTATTATTTATTGGATGGGGATGGGCATCTTATTGTCAAATAGTTCAGAATAGCCATATAGAAAAAGTAGAGAAGAATCATAACAAGGATATCCGTTTTACCGGTGTGGTAACAGAAACAAAAGAAACAGAATATGGTGCTCGTTGTTTGTTAAGAAATGTGAATATGGAAACATCAACTACGGGTATAATTGATCGTTTCTCGCTGTTGCTATATTTAAAAGAAGAAATCCACTTTGGTTTTGGTGATACCCTGATCATTTCAGGTAAATATGTGAAATTAACTCCGGTTCGCAATCCGGGTTCGTTTGATTTTCGTTCTTGGGCGCATCGGCAAAAGATCTACGGAAAAATCCGAATTACTAATGAAGATGATATTGCAATTCGGTTCTCGGATGGAAAAGGATGGGAAAATAAACTCGAATCGGTTCGAGATGGAATCCGTTCACATCTTTCAAAATCGACTGATGGAAAAACAACCGGGATTTTGCTTGCGCTCATCCTTGGAGATAAATCAGACGTAGATCTTGAATTGAGAGAATCTTTTATCGAAACCGGAGTGATTCATGTGTTAGCAGTTTCAGGATTACATGTTGGTTATATTCTGCTGATATTGATGATCTTAACATCCATGCTGAGAATTCCGTGGGGATGGGATAGGGTTGTGATCATTATGGGGTTGGTTAGCTATGTTTTACTGACGGGAGGGAAACCGAGTGTATTAAGAGCATCTATTATGGCAGCTCTTTATGTGATCGCTCCGGTTGTAAATCGACCGAGAAGTATTTGGAATATCATTGCAGCTTCTGCGTTCATCATTCTTATTTCTAATCCGCATATGCTGTTTGATCTCGGTTTTCAATTAAGTTATTCCGCCGTGATCTCCATTGTCTATTTTTATAATCTAATAGAAAACAATCTCACGGATAAACTTAAACCAAGTCATATTTCGAATACTGTTATCAGCAAAACATGGAGTTTATTCTTAGTCTCTTTCTCAGCACAAATTGGAACATTATTATTTACCGTATTTTATTTTCATCGTATTCCGCTGATTTCCTTGATCGCAAACATCATTATTGTCCCTTTGATTGGAATAATGGTAGCTCTCGGGATATTAATATTGACAATCGGTTGGCTACCTTACTTTGGAACCATTATTGGGCAAACAGCCTGGTTAAATACACAGATCATCGATTGGTTTGCATCCTTCTTCAGTTCTTTGCCATTTGCATCTATTGAAATATTGCATACCGGGCCTCTCTTTTTCATCTTATATGGACTGGGTGTTTCGATATTTATCATGGCTCTTCATCACAAACTACGTATGATTCAATACTTAGCAGGGATGGTGGTAGTTATCTTGATTTGGAATTGGGCTTTAAAACCAAACGATACTAATATTCTCTTCCTGGACGTTGGACAAGGAGATGCAGCGATCATTCAATTTCAAGATGGACGCACGATGCTTATCGATGCAGGGCAGAAAGATCATTTCCAAGATTATGGAGAACGTGTAGTGATCCCTGCAGCAAAGTATCTGGGTGTAGATCGTTTTAATTGGATTGTCTGGAGTCATCCGCATAATGATCATATTGGCGGAATGAGTTCAATTTTGGAAACAATCCCTGTCGATACGGTTTGGGATACACATACAACTTACGGGTCTCGAAACTATAATTATCTTCTTGATCGAGTGAATACAAAAAATATTGTATATCAGAGGCCGCACCGCGGAGATGTGATCATCCTTGATCATAAAACCTATATCCAAGTTTTATCTCCGGACTCTGTTTGGAGTAAAGGTCAAAAGAACATCAATAATGTCAGTTTAGTGATGCGTCTAGTTATTGGGGAAATTGAGTTTCTATTTACGGGAGATATTGAGAAAGAAGTTGACGAAATGATCTTACCGTTTAAACATCATCTGAATTCAGATGTACTAAAGGTGGCTCATCATGGGTCTATTACCAGTACTACCGAAAAGGATTTATACTATATTCAACCGAAAATTGCTGTGATTTCTGTAGGAGAGGGGAATAAATTCAAACATCCGTCTGAGGTTACAATAAAGCGATTAGAAGAAGCAGGAGCCATGATACACCGAACTGACTTACAAGGAGCGCTATGGCTTCGAACAGATGGAAAACAAATAAAGGAAGTCCAATGGCAATAACAGCCGGAGTCGATGAAGCAGGAAGAGGACCGTTAGCCGGTCCTGTTGTTGCAGCCGCCGTCATTTTACCGGATGATCATCCCATCGTAGGATTACGAGATTCAAAAAAACTCACTCCAAAGAAACGTGAGCATCTTTATGAAGAAATCCATCAGTTTGCTTCTGGAATCGGAGTAGGTATTATTGATGAAAAGGAAATTGATGCGACCAACATTCTGAAAGCAACTCATAAAGCCATGCAGATCGCTTTAGGAAAGTTGGGCGTCCGGCCGGATAAAGCTTTGATCGACGGATATGCGTTACCAAACCAAGTCATCCCAAATGAAGGAATCATCGGAGGAGATAATAAAGTAGATTCCATCCGTGCGGCATCTATTATTGCAAAAGTGACGCGAGATCGTATCATGGAGCAATATGATGTTATTTTTCCGGAGTACGGATTTGTTAAACATAAAGGCTATGGCACGAAACAACACATGGAGTCTTTGAAACAACATAAAGCTTCTCCCATTCATCGAAAATCATTCCAACCGGTATCTGAATCATTACCTACCATGTCGTGGTTCAGGCAAAATCGGTTGATCGGATCACTTGGCGAACGTCTTGCAGCCGTGTATTTAGTTAATAAGGGCTATGCGGTAAGAGATATGAATGTACGGTGTCTGCCTTATGGAGAAATTGATATCATTGCCGAGAAAGATAAAACAATTGTTTTTATCGAAGTGAAAACGATTTCTAAAGTATCAATTGGTTCACCGGAAGAGAAAGTTTCAGAATCTAAACTTGCGAAGCTGGAGCAAGCGATCCACAAATATTTACTTGAACATGAAATAAAAATGGATATCAGATTGGATGCGATTACTGTAAAAATTGAGAGTGGAAGTCACAAAATATCTCATTATAAAAATGTCGAATTGGATTAGATTAATTCACCAATGACATGAAATAAATTGCATGCTAAAATCTCAGAATAACCGTAATTTAAATACTTAAATAAAAGAGAACTATGACAAAGAACTCATCGAACAGAACACTCGTAAATGTTTTAGGAATTCCAACCATTCTTTTCCTCATTTGGATAGGCGGTATTTTCTTTGCTTTGCTTATCACGGTAGCAATGCTGTATGCGATAAGAGAATTCTATTCAATGAACCGGAAACATGATACTTTTCCGACTATTTGGATAGGATGGCTTGCAACACTGATTATCGGCCATTTGTATTTTTATCAGCCGTTGATAACCGCTGTGGAATTAGTTTCCGGTATCATTTTATTTATCGTGATTACGCTATTGATCGAATTATTCAAAAATAAGTCTAATCCGACTTGGAATGTAGGCGTAACTCTGATGGGAATCCTTTACGTCCCGGTTTTACTTGGGACATTAATCGCCCTGCGAGAAATGACGATGATCAATGGTTTGAACATGACATTGAGTGTTATTCTGGGTATTTGGGCATGTGATTCCGTTGCATATTTCACCGGGAAAAAATGGGGAACCGTAAAGATATTTAAACGGGTTAGTCCAAAAAAATCAGTTGTTGGAAGTATCTCCGGACTATTAGGATCGTTTTTGGTATTTATCGTAGCAAAAGAATGGGGATTCTTACCGATTTCATGGTTTGATGTTATCATATTTACGGTTATTACGGGTGTTTTTGGTCAACTGGGCGATTTTACGGAATCTTTATTTAAACGGGATGCCGGAGTAAAAGACTCCGGGACCATCCTTCAAGGACACGGCGGGATGCTAGATCGTTTCGATTCGCTGATCTTTGCCAGTCCGCTGGTCTACATTTATTTGAATTTGATTTACTGATTACAGGGAGATTATGAAACTCAGATCTATTCTTGCCACGGATTGCGGCAGTACAACCACAAAAGCAATCCTAATTGAATATGTTGACGGTGAATACCGGTTACGCTTTCGAGGAGAAGCTCCGACGACCGTTGAAGCACCATTTGAAGATGTCACAAAAGGAGTGTTAAATGCGGTCGGTGAGGTCGAAGAGCTTTCCGGGCGTAAATTGCTTAACGAAGGACAAATCCTTACACCGCAAAAAGAAGATGTCGGTGTCGATATTTATATTTCTACAAGCTCGGCAGGCGGCGGATTACAGATGATGGTTGCCGGTGTGGTGAAATCCATGACCGGAGAAAGTGCTGAACGTGCCGCTTTGGGCGCAGGATCAATCGTAATGGACGTTCTTGCAGCAAATGATGGAAGAATGCCTCATGAAAAAATCCAACGGATACGGCAGCTTCGCCCTGATATGATATTACTGTCCGGAGGGATTGACGGCGGAACAACAAAACATGTTGTGGAACTTGCAGAAATTTTACATGCTGCAAATCCGAGACCCCGCTTAGGTCAGGATTATAAACTGCCTGTGATTTTTGCCGGAAATAAAAATGCCCAAGGAGAGATCGAAAAAACACTGGATGAGATGACAGATCTGACCGTCGTCGAAAATATTCGCCCCGTCCTTGAACGTGAAAATCTGAATCCTTCCAGAGATAAAATCCATGACTTATTTATGGAACATGTGATGCAACAGGCACCCGGATATAAAAAATTAATGTCATGGACGGATGCACCTATTATGCCAACACCGGGTGCTGTAGGCTCATTGATTGAGATGATTGCCGAACAAGAGAAGATAAGCGTTGTTGGTGTTGACATTGGTGGTGCGACAACGGACATTTTTTCCGTATTCCAAGGGCAGTTTAACCGTACGGTGAGTGCGAATTTGGGTATGAGTTACTCGGTATGTAACGTACTGGCTGAAGCGGGAATGGAGAACGTTTTGCGCTGGGTGCCGTTTGATATCGATGAAAAAGAATTAAATAACCGGATCGGAAATAAGATGATCCGTCCAACTACCGTTCCACAATCCTTAGAAGAATTGGTGATTGAGCAGGCGATTGCACGCGAAGCACTTCGATTATCTTTCATTCAGCATAAAGCTTTTGCTGTGAACTTAAAAGGTGTCCAGAAAGAACGAACCATCTCAGATGCTTTTGAACAATCTGAATCTGGAGAATCTCTTGTCGATATGATGGAATTAGATCTGCTTGTAGGATCCGGCGGGGTATTATCCCATGCTCCGAGACGTGAACAATCTGCACGGATGCTGATCGATGCATTTTTACCCGTAGGAATTACTGAACTGGCAGTTGATTCGATCTTCATGATGCCGCAGTTAGGTGTTTTAGCCAATATTGAAAAAGATGAATTCAAAGAAGACGGCCGAAAAGCCGCAGTAGAAGTTTTTGAAAAAGATTGTTTGATCCGTTTAGGGACTTGTATTGCTCCTATAGGAAAATATAAGTTAAACCAAACCGTGATGACGGCCGAGTTTACATTTTCTGACGGAAAAAAAGAACGATACGATGTGAACACCGGTGACTTGATCATGATAAAAATTCCATATGAACCAATTGAAGCTGTACTGACACCAGGACGTGGATACGATTTGGGTGCAGGTAAGGGAGAGATCATCAATACGACGGTTTACGGTGGTGTAACCGGATTGATCTTAGACGGACGTGGAAGACCACTTGAACTTCCTGAAACCAAAGAAGAAAGAATCGCACATTTATCAAAATGGTCTAAAGAAACAAATGAGTATCCTGAACTCGGATAAAATTAGATAATTATTAAAATTAAGAAAAAGTTAAGTACATTATGGCACATGCATATACACCCGGTTTAAAAGTTTTACACGAAGCAAAAGTAGTAAAGGAACGGCGACTCCCGCTAAGAGGGAATGTGGTTGTATCTGAAAATCAAATTCTATCTCCTGATGATATTGTTGCTACGACCAATCTTCCGGGGAATGTTCGGATGGTGAATGTTGCGAATCTCTTGAATATCGATGCACAGGATATTCGTGAAGTGATGATTTTAAAAGAAGGTGATGAAGTCCAAAAAGACGGAATGATGGCAGAAACAAAAGGAATCTTTGGATTATTCAAATCACAAGCTGTATCTCCCATCGATGGTACGATCGAAGCGGTATCTGAAATAACCGGACAAGTGACCCTTCGTGAAGCACCGATCCCTGTGGAAGTGGATGCTTACGTTTGCGGATGTTGTAAAGAAATATTACCTGATGAAGGTGTCATGGTTGAAACCGATGCGGTTTTTATTCAAGGGATTTTCGGAATCGGCGGTGAGAACCGGGGAGATTTGAAAGTGGTTGTGGATTCAAGAGAAGACGCTTTGACCGAAGATTTGCTCACACCGGATTTGAAAGGAAAAATAGTTGTCGGTGGATCCTTTATCAGTCTGGAAGCTTATAAAAAAGCGATGGATTTGGAAATCGCCGGAATCGTCATCGGCGGATTTAATTACCATGATCTTGAAGACATTTTAGGGTATACGTTAGGAGTTGCCATCACCGGTTCAGAGGATCTGCCAACTTCACTTATTGTTACTGAAGGGTATGGAAATATTCGAATGGGAAGTCGGACGTATGATCTGCTTAAACAGCATGAAGGAAAATTTGCTTCCGTCAACGGAGCTACCCAGATACGAGCGGGAGTGATTCGACCGGAGATTGTGATTCCATTATCCGAAGATGAATTAAAGGGGGACCATAAAGATATCCACGCGTCGGAAGGAATTCAACCGGGGAGTATCGTCCGTGTTATTCGTGCTCCATACTTCGGAAGAATGGGAACGGTATCCGCATTACCTGCACCGCTGCAGAAAATGGAATCTGAGACGATGGTTCGAGTAGCTGAGGTTGAAATTGACGGAGAGAATATTTTGATTCCGCGTGCAAACCTTGAGATGGTTGAAACGGATTGATTACCAAATGATAAATACAGTGAACCAACCGGATATAGCACAAATACAGACAGAAGACAGTGCGGATATTTTATTTATCCGGAGGGTAGCAAAACGAATCTATGATTCAGGTTTCGTCACACCCGCTGTATTTTTTTTGGAAATGAGCAAACCGCTTGCCTTATTGGGTAGTCATGCGATGGTGTTTTTCGGTCCGATCATTTCAGCTTTTATCAATGCTGAAGGTTATTATAAAGCGGCAGAAATTTTTGAAGAACCTAAAAATGTTGAAAAATTAATTGAAGAAATCGAGAGATTTGCTGCAGATGAGAAAAAAACAGAGACATCAAATCAATGATCTGTTTCATTTCTGCAGTATTAAACATAAGGAGAACCAATGAAAGATAAACAATTTTGGATCACAGGTGCGGTGTTAACCGTCGCCTTTTTGATCTATTGGATCTTGGGACATCCCGGATTCAACAGTGACCGGATTGTCATGTTCATTGCGATTGTCATCATGGCTGGTACATTGCTGTACTATATCCGTATGGCACATCGCGGGGACAAATTTTTTCTGCGCACAATCCCGGGTTTGAAAGCCGTCGAAGAAGCGGTCGGACGATCCACAGAGATGGGAAAACCGGTTTTATACGTTCCGGGTATTATGGATATGGATCAGGTTGAGACTGTCGCCGGGGTGATCGTTCTTGGACACGTTGCCAAGATGACCGCACGGTATGAAACGTCACTCAATGTGCCTGTTTCACGGTCCATCGTGATGAAAGCCGGAAGGGAAGCGGTACGGGAATCGTACACACTTGAAGGCCGCCCGGATTTATTTCATGAGGACATCGTGCATTATCTGACAGATGACCAGTTTGCTTATGCCGCAGGGGTGAACGGAATCATGAATCGGGAAAAGCCCGCAGCATGTTTATATATGGGTAAATTTTTCGCCGAATCGCTTATTCTTGCTGAAACTGGGAACTCAATCGGTGCTATCCAAATCGCCGGAACAGCTTCTCAGTCCCAGATCCCTTTCTTTGTCACAGCCTGTGACTACACACTTATTGGTGAGGAATTTTTTGCAGCGAGTGCTTACTTGTCCCAAAAACCCGAATTGCTTGGTGGAGTCAAAGGACAAGATATGCTGAAAGCCGGGATCACATTTGCGATTATTCTCGCGGTTATTTTTAGACTTCTCCACGATCTGGGATGGATCTCATGGAGCGTCACAAACTTTTTAACGGTACAATAGGAGGGATATCATGCTTTGGAAAAGACAAATACCAATTCTCATTGTCACTGTTGTTGGATTCTTGACCTTATTCGGTTGGTTCATTGAAAATCCAACGATTGAATCCTTTGTCAATGATGATGCAACACAATGGTATGACATCCTTGCGAGTTTTGCGATCATTCTGGGTGCATTGAACTTACTGAAATTGCAGGGGCGGAAGATTATTAAAAAGCAATCAGGATGGTTCTACAGTATTTTTGCCATCGGAGGATTTATTTTTGCGATGACCGCCGGATTCATTGTTAAGGGAAGTGAAACCGTGGCATGGGGTTCCCATGTAACGAGTGAAGGAACACTCTTCAAATGGATGTTCGAATTCATGTTCACACCCCTCTCAGCTACGATGTTCGCGCTGTTGGCTTTCTTCGTAGCGTCAGCATCGTACAGAGCTTTCAGAATCCGCAATTTTGAAGCCACTTTGCTGCTGGTTTCAGGAATTATCATCATGCTTGGGCGCGTCCCTCTTGGAAGCAGCATTTCATCTTGGTTTGTGATGTATCTCCTTGTCTTGATCGCTGGGATTGCTGTGAATGCCAAGTGGGCCAATAAGCAGATCACCTTTGGAGTTGTCCTTGCCGGCGTTGTGATCGTAACGATTGCCGGAGTAATGACAGGATGGCCTCTGGATCAGCCGGGAATCTTTTACCTGCCTATCCTTCAAGAGTGGATTTATAATAACCCCAATGTTGCCGGTGCTCGTGCGATTATGATCGGTATCGGATTGGGAATTTTTGCAACCTCGATTCGATATATTCTTGGAATCGAAAAATCTTATATCGGGGAGTAAATGATGAAATATCTAAGTGAATTAATCTTACAATTAGGAAAAGTAGATCGCAGATGGATCTTCCTGATTATTGCTCTTGTAGTATTATTGCCGTTGTTTTTCCCGATTGGGCTGCCTATCCGTCCAACGGATTCAACTCAAACCGCTTATAATGCGATGGATGAACTCGAACCCGATTCGAAAGTATTGATTTCGTTTGAATACGGCCCCAGTACAAAACCGGAAATTCATCCCATGACTTTCGCCATTCTTCGGCATCTGTTCTCCAAAGGACACAAAGTTTATATCACGTGTCTCTGGCCGGACGGACAGTTCATGGCTGAAGATGCTATCGAGCAGATCGCTGAAAATGAATTTAACCTGACCTACGGTGAGGATTATGTCCTTTTGGGATTCCGTCCGGGAAATGAAGCGGTTATAAAAGGGATCGTCAGCAATATGCGGAAACTCTATACGACTGATGCTCGCGGTAATTTGGTGGATGATATCCCATTGATGAAAGATGTGAATCAATTAGCTGATTTTGATTTTATCTTCTCTGCATCAGCAGGATTCCCCGGAACCGTTGAATGGGTTCAATACGGTGCGGATCCGACCGGTGTTCCGATGAGTACAGGTGTGACATCGATCCAAGTGAACGAAGTGATGCCTTATGTGCAAAGCGGACAGGTTAACGGTATTTTAGCCGGGATGCCGGGTGCAGCAGAATATGAAGCGCTTGTGGGTGTTCCCGGTATTGGTACCAGCGGGATGGATGCCCAATCGGTTGCGCATTTAGTGATTGTACTTTTCATTGTTTTTGGTAATATCGCGTTTTTCATTGAACGCGGACGACAGAAAAAATATTAAGGCAGGAGGGACTAATTATGACTTTTGGAACTATTCTGGGTGCTTGGATCGCGGCGTTTTTAACTCTCGCGATTCTTTCCTACCTTTACAAAGATAACCCGTTTTATAAAACTGCTGAACACCTTTTTGTCGGAATTTCTGCCGGTTATTGGGCATCAATGTTTTTCTGGACACAGATTCAGCCGAACCTGTTCGGCAGACTATGGCCTGCAGCACAGTATAATGCTGATTCATTTTGGTATAAGATATACAATGGATTAGGTGTTTTTACTTCCTCTGTTTTTCCTGAAGGAGGTATACAAGGACATGCGGAGATTCACTTTATTTATCTGCTTCCTTTTGCCTTAGGAATTATGATGCTCTTAAGTGTGTCTTCCAAATTAAGCTGGTTTGCACGCTGGGGAATTGCCTACACAGTTGGTATGGCAGCAGGATTACGCGCATATGGATTCTTAAACTCCAATGTGATCGGACAAATTCAAGGATCGACTTTACAATTGGTCGGAACAGATATGCCTGTATTCGCTTTACTCGGAAACAGCTATTTCAACAGCATCATTATTCTGATCGGAACCATTGCAGGATTGGCATATTTCTATTTCTCAAAGGAACATACAGGTGCCTTTGGTAAGCTGACAAAAGTAGGAATTTATTTCCTCATGATCAGTTTTGGTGCATCCTTTGGATTTGCAGTGATGGGACGTATCTCTCTATTGATCGGACGTTTTGTTGATCTGATTGATTATTCCAGTGCATCGTATAACCACGCGACGTTATGGATTTTACTCATTATGATCGCAGTGCTGGGCTTCGGAGCATTTAAAGACAAAGGAAAAACACCGGCATAATCGGTAAATAATATTCTGGAGAAAGCATGCCTGATTTAAGCGGTTTATTACATTCATTTATGACATTGCTGGTCATTATGGATCCATTTTGCGGATTACCGGTATTTATCACGCTGACTAAGGAATATACCGAAGAACGCGCGAAATACAGCGCTCATCGAGCAACCCGTGTTTCACTTATCCTGTTGACAATTTTCATCTTTGTGGGTGACAAGATATTGGAATTTTTCGGAATCTCTATTTTCTCGTTCCAGGTAGGCGGAGGACTCATCCTTTTATTGCTGGGTCTCCTTTATGTCCTGGATATCAGTTATGGCGATGATAAAGATTACTCCAAGGATATTGTAATCCCAATGGCAACGCCCTTAATAGCCGGGCCGGGTGCAATCACGGCGATTATCATCCTGGTGTCTCGCTATGGATATTTAGTGCCATTTTTGGCGATGTTAGTCAACCTGCTGATCTTTTGGCTCGCGATGTATTACGCTCGGTATATCCGTAGATTTATCGGAGAACAGGGATTAGAGATCATGAGTCGGCTCATGGGACTTCTTCTCGTAGCGCTGGCGATTGAATTGATATATTCCGCGTGGACAAACCTGCTATAAGCTGTAACATATTTACATAAAAAAACCCGTGTATTTCTACACGGGTTTTTTTATTCATTCTATTTGAAATAGACTTAATTC
>CAYQZV010000011.1:0-59715 GCA_964422145.1 uncultured bacterium
AATCCGGATAATGACCTTAGCATTGCAGAAACGGAGATTATCCCGGAGAAATTCGCATTAAAAGGAAACTATCCGAATCCGTTTAACCCGGAAACCAGAATTATGTTTGATCTGGATATTACATCCCATGTTGTTGTTAAGGTATACTCTCTCTTAGGAGAAGAAGTAGTTACCCTTTATGACGGTCAGGCAATTCCTGGTGAATATTCCGTTAAATGGAATGCAAGAAATACCAACGGACGTATTGTTCCGTCAGGTGTATATCTGTACAGCGTTTCTTCAAATCAACGTACATTCACAGGTAAAATGTTACTTATGAAATAAATGTGTTGATTTAACACACATGACAAAGTGCCGCAGAATTCTGCGGCACTTTGTTTATATACAAACATATAATATCATCTGTAATTTCCGATCAATATCCCAATGATTAAACACGATAATAAATATGCAGCTTAAACCGAGATTCCTAAATATCATTTTATTTTTAAGTCTTGTTTTCCTTTTTACAACTTGTGAAACGAAACAGGATGACAATCCTTATATCGCAAAAGTCGGACCAAATATTGTCTCGATCGATGAATTTGTTACTAGCTATACAAAGATCATTGGGTTTTCGAATAAAAGTGATTCTCCTCAAATCAGAAAATTACACGCGAATAAATTGGTGGAAAAAAAGTTGCTTGCATCCGCTGCACGTGATCAATCCTTGCAATTTGATGAAAATATTGTTCAACAGGTTTCTCTCGAAAAAGAAAAAATATTAAAGGATATTCTGTTTAAAAAAGAAATTTCCAGCCAAAAGGTTACTGTAATCGATTCTACTATAAGAGAGCATTTTCGATGGAAAAACAGTGAAGTTTATATCAGGCATTTTTTCCATCAGGATTTTCTTGTGATTGATTCATTGGCAAGAATCATTCGTCAAGATACAATATTATTTATTCAGGAAGCTAAAAAACAATTTCAAAATCCTGAGTTGAAAGAGTCCGGCGGATTACTGGGTTGGATCCCATATAATATTTTAGATCCCCAGTTGGAAGAAGCGGCGTTTTCGATGCCGGTAGGACATATATCAAAACCGGTTCAATCCTCATTTGGGTGGCATTTGATTTTGAAACAAAATGAGAAATATAATCCGATTTTATCCGAGGATGAATACTTAATGTCCAAAACAAATTTGGAAAATATAATCTATCGAAAAAAATATCAGATCATTGCAGATCAATATGTTAACAAGATGATTGCATCAGCTGAAATAGAGATCCATGATTCACTTTTTTATTTCGTTAATGATTTGTTGAGTAAAATTCAATCCAATGATAATACACTTTCCATTCAGGATCAGGAATCAGAATTAGTCAAATTAATGGATTTAGCTGAAGAGGAAATTGCTTTAATAAACGGAAATTCTTTTTCTGTGAACGATTTTCTGACTCGACTCCAAACACAACCGCCGAATATCGTAAACAATAATCTAAAAACTGGATTATATAGAATCATCAGGGATCAGCTTTTATTGAAAAAGGCTGAAGAATTTGAACTTGAAGAGGATCCAGTTGTGTTAGGACGCGTGCGGGATATTGAGGACAATTACTACGCTTCTCTCTTCTTACGGTCGTATTTACCCGATGACAGTACGCATATTTCTTCGCATCAAATGAAATACATCACGGATAGCCTGTCGCAGATTTATCCGGTGGAATATAACCAGGCATTACTAGACACATTTATACTGTATCTTGAATCCCAGGAAAAACACTAAGTCAGAATATAAAATGTCGCTTTGGAAACGGATCCTTTTTAATTCTATCTTAGGGCTCATTCCGTTTGTATTTCTGATCCTGATCGAGTTTTCACTGAGAATCGTAGGATTCGGTGATGAATTACCGTTATTTAAAACCTATCATGAAAACAGTAAATTATACGTCGCAAATACTGATGTGAGTTTACGGTTTTTCTCGAAAAACGATATGACGGGATTTGGTACAGTTGATTCGTTTTGGAAAAATAAGAAGGAGGGGAGTAAAAGAATCTTTGTATTAGGCGGCTCTACAACAGCTGGATATCCATATTTTTTTAACGGTGGATTCCCATCTATACTGAAATCACAGTTGCAATCTGCGTATCCAGACACAAAATTTGAAGTGATCAACTTAGGAATGACTGCCGTGAATTCATACACGGTACGAGATTTTGCAAGACAGTGTTTGACGTATGAACCTGACCTTTTCATTATTTATTCCGGGCATAATGAGTTTTATGGAGCATTAGGAACCGGGTCCATTCAAGGCGGATGGATCGGGGGAAGAGTTTGGAACCTTGCCCTTATTGAATTTAGGCAATGGAGAATTTATCAACTGATTAAATCTGTGGTTGGAAACATTAAATTAGCAGGGACATCGTCCAAGCCGATAGGAACGGAAACCTTAATGTCTCAGTTAGCTGAAGAACAGGATATCGAATGGAATTCACCTCTATATCTAAAAACGTTAGAGATATTTCATCAGAACATCCTTGACGTTGTATTGTGGGCTGAGAAAGAAAATATTCCTGTAATGATTGGAACCGTAGCATCCAATGTAAGAGATCAAAAACCGTATGTCTCTATTCACAGAACGGAGAAAAACGAAATTCATTTTGATAAGCAAATAGAATTAATCAGGTCACTCATGATAAATAGTGAGTTTGAAAGAGCTTTGAGTGAAATTGAAGATCTTCTAAAAATGGACCCCACGTATGCGTTGTTGAATTTTTATGCAGGTCGTTGCTGTGAATTCTTATCGAAATATGATCAAGCTAGACTATACTATGAAAATGCCCGAGATTATGACGGACTCCGATTCAGAGCATCTTCGGATCTGAATGATCGGATCAGGCAATTGAAATCCTACTCAAATGTGTTTGTTTCGGAAGTTGAAGACCAATTGATACACACCGATAAACATGGTCTGATCGGGATGAATTTTATGCTTGAACATTTGCATCCCAATGAAGAAGGAAATATAATCATCGCAAATTCTTTCTTTCAGACTATGATCAAGTACGATATCTTAAATCTCGGACACCAAAACAAAACAGAAAAAGTTGAGTTGGGGATGACATCCTTGGATCGATCCATTGCAAAATACCGCATCAAAATCTTAACCTCGGGTTGGCCGTTTTCTTCTCATAATCGGTATATTACCACCGCTAATCTTCAACAAAACAGTAAATCTGATTCGGTAGCGGTAGAGGTATTGCAGAATAAAAAATCCTATTGGGAAGCACACATTGAAATGGCTGATTATTACCGGCAACTCAATGAACCAGAAAATGCAATACAAGAGTACAAAACACTTGTCCGATCTTTCCCGAATGTATGGAAGAGTCAAAAAGCGATCGCTGAATATTATATCGATCTGAATCAGTATGATGATGCATTATACTATCTGAAACAAGGCATTGAGTTAGATGGTGATACCTACTGTTATAAAATGGCAGGTAGTATTTTGTTACAGAAAAACCAACCGGATGAAGCATTACCGTACTTATTGATTGCGTGTGATCTGTCGCCAATTGATCCGCAGGCACGATACAATTTAAGTGGAGCGTATTATATGCTGGGCGAAGTTGAAAAAGCTAAAGATGAATTAAGAATCATCATGGATCAAAATCCCGAATATCACCAAGCTAAAGTTTTCTTTGATCAGCTGCATTAACTGATCCATCTTAGTTTTAAAAAATAGTGTATATAAAGGGTGTTAAGGCTGATCCCTCAGCGAAAATGATGATAAATCCGAGCAGAAGTAGAAAGATGAATATTGGAGCCAGCCACCATTTTTTCCTCGATTTCATGTAAGACCATAATTCGCCTAAAATACTAACTTTACTCATTAGAACATCCTTTTCATGTCGGGTTGAGTGATTTCTTTTTTAATCCAATAAGACTTAGGATTATCAACCGATTTCTTAAATAATCCCGTGAATTTTTTAATAAGACCAATAGGTGTGATAACAATGAAATAAAACAGGGTCAAAATGACCTGCGTAATGATAAACCCGATCAATCGGGCGATGATCATCCATGGGATATAAACACATTTTAAGAATGCAGGAAATATGAGCGACACTGAAGCGATGAATCCTGCAGCGAACAGTACACCTCGGTAGATATGATCATGCTGAACGAGCTGATACGCGACAAATCCGAAGAGGATTAGAGAAAGTAACAGCCCAAAACTTCTCAGCGTTTTTGGTGTAGTGTCGATGTCTAATTGTTTTAAATGACTAATCAAGGGCGTACTCCTGTTTCCAATTGATCGTGTCTGAAAATTCCGGCTGCTGTTTTTTATCCAGCAGATAAGATCCTAAGATCAAATAATCCATTTCAGTCCGCATGAAGCATTTATATGCATCTTCCGGCGATTCAACAATCGGTTCACCTCGAACATTGAACGATGTATTGACAATAACCGGACATTCGGTGAGTGATTTGAATTCTGAGATCAGCGCATGGTATTTTGGATTGGTTACTTTACTTACGCTTTGAATCCGGGCAGAATAATCCACGTGTGTGATGGCAGGGATTGTGGATCGTTTTTTCTTTAACAGTTCCAATCCTTCTGCTGTTGAGGAGTCCATTTCAATTTTGTGATTCTCAACGATATCCGCAACCAGCAGCATGTAGGGGCTGGGTCTGTCGATTTGAAACCAATCAGATATATCTTCCTCGAGAACGGAAGGAGCAAAGGGGCGGAATGACTCACGATATTTGATTTTTAAATTCATCGTCGTTTGCATGGATTCAGAACGTGCATCTCCGATGATGCTCCGATTTCCTAATGCGCGCGGACCAAATTCCATTTTTCCCTGAAACCAGCCTAACACATTTTCATCCGCGATTAATTCCGCACCGGTTTTAGACGGATTATCAACTTTTTTAAACGGAATGGAATGACGAGTCAAAAATGATTCAATATCTTTATCGGAGTATTCTATCCCAAGATAACACCCGTTCATCGAGTCTGTACTTTTTTGTGATGTATTACGAGTGTATTTAGTGTTCCAGACTTCTAATGCTGCTCCTAAAGCACCACCAGCATCACCGGCGGCAGGCTGTATCCATATATCATTAAAAATACCGCTTCGGAGTATTTTTCCGTTTGAAACACAATTCAATGCTACACCGCCAGCTAAACATAAATATTTTTCTCGAGTTTCTTTTTGAATGTGACGAGCAATCTTCAGCATCACGTCTTCAGTTACTTCCTGGACAGAACGGGCAAGGTCCATTTGCTTCTGTGTCAATGGTGATTCCGGTTTTCGCGGAGGACCGTCAAACAGACCATGAAACCGCTTATTTGTCATGGTCAATCCGGCGGGATAATTAAAATAATCCATATTTAACTGATAAGAACCATCCTGTTTAACATCGATCAAGTTGTCATAAATCTGCGATGCATAAATCGGTTTTCCGTAAGGCGCTAATCCCATCACTTTGTACTCCCCTGAATTCACTCTAAAACCGGTATAATAGGTGAATGCAGAATACATTAATCCAAGAGAGTGAGGAAAGTGAATTTCATTCAATACGGTCGTTTGATTGTCTTTTCCAACTCCCCAGCTGGATGTTGCCCATTCTCCGACACCGTCCATGGTCAGAAAAGCGGCTTGATTAAATGGGGATGGATAAAAAGCGGACGCTGCATGAGATTGATGATGTTCAGTAAATAAAATTTCACCAGAGTACTCTAATTTCTTAGCAATCTCATCTTTGATCCATAGTTTCTTTTTCAGCCATAAGGGAATCGCCTTGCGAAACGATGATATGCCTTTTGGAGCATAAGAAAGATATGTTTCCAGGATCCGTTCAAATTTCAAAAAAGGCTTGTCATAGAATACAACGTCTGATAAATCATTTGATGTGATTCCAATCTCATCAAAACATGCTTGGATAGCATTAACAGGAAAGCGGTCGTCATGTTTCTTACGCGAAAAACGCTCTTCCTGAGCAGCAAATACGATATCGCCATCACGAAGCAGGCAAATAGCAGAATCATGGTAATATGCGGAAATACCTAAAATATAGGTTGAGCCCATTCTAATTTTCTTTCGTTAAATAAATCTCTTCAATTCACTTCAGTTTTTATCGAGAAACAAAAATCTTTATAGGACCGTAAACCTTTGTTCCCCGAGTATAATATCATCAGAAATTTACGAAATGTAACGGAATTCTTGAAAAGGTCTTTCGAGAAAGAGTTATCAACATTGAAACAAAATAGAAGGAATTTTCCATGAGTAAAGATAAATATTATTACGGTAGAATAATTATTTGTATACGTAATAAACGATGATTAAATTTGTTGGCTTATTTCGATAATAAAATAAAGAATTCAGGAATTACTATGAGTAGAGTTTGTGACATAACCGGAAAAAAACCCATGTTTGGCAACAATGTGAGTCATGCTCACAATAAAACACGCCGTCGGTTTAATGTGAACTTACAGACCAAACGGTTTTGGTTGCCGGGTGAAGATAGATTTATTACTTTAAGAGTATCAACTCGAGGTATGCGGATTATAGATAAAAAAGGAATTCGCAAAGTGGTTAACGAACTTCGCGCTCAAGGTAAAAAAATATAATTCCTGTCATTTAAACAATAAAAAAAGCCCCGATATCGGGGCTTTTTTATTATCATAACCTATGATTTCTGCTTAATCGTGCTGTCGACGAATAAAGGCAGGAATCTCAAGATCATTTCCGTAAATCACCGGATTATCATCGTCAAAATGGAACTTAGGTTTTGGTTCAGCAACTTTTGGCTGTTCAACATCCTGAGTTTGTGATTTCTGAACATGCAAAGGCATATTCATTTGACCGGCAATGATCTGGGTTTCTTTTTTCGCAGGAGATGGCGTATTCAATTCAGTTACAACCTGTTTTTCAATCGTCTTCTTGTGGTTAAATCCAGTAGCAATCACGGTTACACGAATATTCTCTTCTAGAGACGGATCAATCACGGCTCCAAAGATAATATTCGCATCATTACCTGCTTCTTCAAAAATGATTGATGTTGCTTCATCCACTTCATGCAATGTGAGATCGCTTCCACCCGTAATATTAACCAACACACCTTGTGCACCGCTGATGCTGGCATTATCCAGTAACGGACTTGATATCGCTTGCTGTGCAGCCATCACCGCGCGTTCTTCACCGGTAGCCATTCCGGTTCCCATGATAGCTTCACCCATGTTTTTCATGATCGTTTCAACATCAGCAAAATCAAGGTTGATCATTCCATGCACATTAATCAGATCAGAGATTCCTTTAGCCGCTTGATGAAGAATCGAATCAGCCATTTGGAAGGCTTGTGTCAACGGCGTATTTTTCTCAACGATCGACATTAGCTTTTGGTTAGGGATCGTAATGACAGTATCACAAAACTTCCGCATTTCATTGACACCGGTCAGACCGCGATCCATTCTTTTCGGGCCTTCAAAGTTGAAGGGAAGGGTAACGATCCCGACGGTGAGAATCCCTAATTCGCGAGTGATCTGAGCTACAACAGGAGCAGCACCCGTTCCAGTCCCGCCGCCCATTCCTCCCGTGATAAAGACCATATCAGCATCTTCTAAAATGGTTTTGACTGCTTCACGGTCAGCTTCCATGGCTTGTTGACCAATCGTGGATTGAGCTCCCGCACCTAACCCTTTTGTTAAATTTTTTCCGATTTGAATTTTATGTTCGGCAACATTGTTATCCAAATCTTGAGCATCCGTGTTGATCACGAAGAAATCGACACCGCTCATATTTGATGTGATCATCCGATTGACCGCATTTCCGCCGGCACCGCCCACACCAACTACTTTTAATTTCGCTTTCTGTTCAGCTAAATTATCAAATTCAAATAACATATCTCTCTCCTATGGTTATGTTTTTTTATTAAACGAATTCTTTGAACCACCGAATGATTCCTCCGATGATATTTTTAAATGAGCCCTTATCTTCTGAATATTGACTTTCGTCATGGAAAAGGCTCCATTGAACCAGCCCGATCACGCTTGAATGCGAGGTGGTAGATGCAATATCCACTTCACCGCTGATTCGTTTCGGGATACCAATTCTAACACGCAGATTCAGTGTTTCTTCGGCTAAGCTTGCAAGATTTTTCAATCGTGCACCGCCACCGGTAAGCACTAATCCGTATGTAAGGTGTTCATGGATATCCGCTCGTGAAATTTCTCTGGCGATCAGCTGGAGTAATTCCACCATTCTTGCTTCGACATATCTGGAAACTTCATGCTCAGATATCTGTCGTTTGACCTCACCGGTTTTAACGGGTAGGTCGAAAAATAATTCCGGGGATGCCATCGATGCTTTCGCCGATGCGTATTTTAATTTGATCTGTTCGGCATCATCTTTGCCGACTTGAAGCATAACAGCAATATCATTCGTCACACTGCTTGCCCCCAAAGGGATAACTGCTGTATGCCGAACACCGTGATCAAAATACACAGCGATATCGGTTGTCCCCGCTCCGATATTCACAACCGCTACACCTAATTCTTTTTCATCTTCATCAACGGTTGCTACAGCGGATGCCATTCCTTCAAACACTAAATTTTCTACCGTTAACCCGAGTTCTTCCACGCATCCGACCAAATTCGCAGCAGATGACGTCGCCATCGTTACAAGATGAACACGTGCTTCCAATCGCCGACCTGACATCCCGATCGGGTCTTTATTCCCCGTCATTGTATCGATAACATATTCCTGTGGTAAAGTGTGCAGGATATCACGATCAACAGGAAATGATATCGCTTTTGCTAATTCCAACACCTGGCGGACATGATCCATGGTGATCTCATTTTCAGACGGTAATTGTGCATTCCCGCTTTTTTGTATAGCAATCGCACCTTGCGTATTGATCCCGCGGATATGATCTCCGGATATTGACACAAACACTTTATTCGCTTTAATCCCTGCCATCGTTTCAGCATCGGTAAGAGCGTGTTCAATCTGCTCGATGATCTGATCCCGATGGATGATGGAACCTTGTTTGATGCCCGTAGAGGGTGCTGACCCCACCCCTAATAACGTGGCTTCGTTGGTTTCCAAATTGATTTCAGCAATAGCACAACGAATCCGGAATGTCCCAATATCAATTCCTATTTTAATGGTTTTGTCCTGCGACTTATTTAATGGTTTCATGATCGACGCTCTCTAACCACGACTTGGTTATTATACCTAAGATTTATCATAGAGTAATCAGTTAACAATCTCTTTGAAGACAATGTGTGTTGAAATTGGTCAAGGATAGCTAATTTTTTATAAATATCCTCTTGTCCAAGTAATATAAGAGTTGGTTTTTCAAGTAGAATGATCTCGAATTCATCGTGAGTGTTTAATCGAAATTCAGAGATGTTATTATAGATGATCGGATAAGAATTCTGGATGTGAGTAATGATCTTTGTTCCTTCACGGACTTTTGACGAAAGAGTGGTCTTTCCGAGAGGGAAGAGGTTTGTTGTTTCGTTAAACCCGGATAAGATCGGCAGGTTCTGTTCCATGGCTTTATCGATGGCCGGCAAGACGACGGCATTTTGATCAATAAACATGATCGGATTAGTATTGATCATAGCGATCGGCGTGCGTTCCATCAACTCAATAAACAGCGTATTCGGAAACCGTTTGCTGATCCGAGCAGCTTGAATGAAATATTCACTTTCCAGGGATGCACTTAATTTATCTTCATCGATATCAAAGATCGGCGTTCCGGTAAATGGATGAACATATTTTGTATAATCACTGACGGACGTTAGATGATTCCCGGTGATATGAATTGTTTTAAGAGACAATTTGTGAGTGTATGAACCCCACGAATATGCACCGTACGTCAACAATGAACATGTCGCGGTGAGAAAGATACCCAGTATCGTTCTAAAGGAAATCATGTGTTGTATTATTTTCATACAGCAAGACTCCCTTCTTTAAAGCCGATTAATTTAATTTCCAATTCCAAGTCAATCTCAAATTTTTCTTTGACTGCCGATCTGGTTTGCCGAATCAGAGATAAAATATCTGAAGCCTTGGCAGTTCCGGTATTCACAAAAAAGTTTGCATGTTTTTCAGAGATTTGTGCATCACCGGATGACAGTCCCTTTAGACCGGCTTGATCGATGAGATAACCGGCTGCGAACTTGGTCGGGTTTTTAAAAACGCTGCCTGCAGATCGCATGGATAACGGTTGTGAAGATTTTCGTTTTTCCCGTGCAAGTTTCATATTGCGTTCGACGTCATCTTTTAATCCAGTCGGAAAAGTAAAATCAGCCCGGAGTAAAATAACATCTTTGGAAAGAGATGATCTCCGGTATTCAAATGAGATATCTTTGGATGGAATGGTTATCACATCCCCATTATGGTTCATCACATCTACTGACGTTAGATGAACAGAAATTTCCTGATTGTATGCTCCGGCATTCATGTAAATTGCTCCGCCGACAGTACCGGGAATGCCTACAAGGCTCTCACAACCGCTTAATTGATGGGTAGAGGCCGTTTTTACCAGTTTCCCCAACATGACACCGGCTCCGACAGAAACGCGTGTTCCTTTGACGTTTATGGCATTAAATTGATTTCCCAAACGGATCACGATTCCGCGAATACCGTCGTCAGAAACTAATAGGTTCGAACCGGAGCCCATTATCGTAGTTGGAATCGAATGCTCCTCGGTAAATTGGAATATCATCCGTAAATCGTGTTCATCCTTGGGAATGACAAATGCATCAGCCGGACCGCCGATACCATACGTCGTGTGTCGACTCATTGGCTCGTTCAGTAAACACGTTCCGGTTAGGATATTTTGTAATTCACTAACCATGGACAGGATGATCCTTTAAATAATTTGTGAGTTGTTCACTGTAGCGCCAAATGGTTCCGGCCCCCATGGTGATGATCATATCTCCAGGCTTTGAGATCGACTGAATTTCAGTACAAAGATTGTCTAAATCATCTAAATAAATCACATGCGGGTGACCTAACTCTGCAACGGAATTTGTAATGAGTTCGCCGGTTACCCCGGGAATGGATTCTTCTCGTGCCGGATAAATATTGGTTACGATTAGGATATCGCTTTCCATGAAAGCTTTTGCAAAATCTGCGTGAAAATCACGTGTCCGTGAAAATAGATGCGGTTGAAATACGGCAATGATTCTTCGGTCCCAGCCGGATTTTGCGGCTTGCAGTGTTGCTGAAACTTCGGTTGGGTGATGAGCATAATCATCAATGATGATAATATCCTGTTCGATCCCTTTTTGCTCGAACCGTCTTTTTACACCCGAATATCCGACCAACCCTTGGACAATTTCTTCAAATGATACCCCCAATTCAATTCCGAGAGCGATAGCCGCTAAAGAATTCAGAATGTTGTGTTCTCCGGGAACATGAAGACTCACCTTACCTAGGATGTCATGATTGTGCACGACCGTGAAGGTGGTTTGAGCTTCTGTGAAATGCAGATCAATCGCACGAATTTGAGCATCCTCTGAAAAACCGTAAGTAATAACCGGCCGTTTAATTTCCGGTAAAATATGCTGAAGGGAATCAGAATCGATACAAGCAATCACAACGCCGTAAAAAGGTACCGAATTGCTGAACTGAATGAATGAATTTTCAAGATCCTCTAAGTTTTCGTAGCAATCTGTGTGCTCTAATTCAATGTTTGTAATAATGGCGATGGTGGGCCGTAATGCTAAGAAGCTGCGGTCATATTCATCCGCTTCAACGACGATCAAATCCCCGGCACCCAGCACAGAGTTTGTGTCGAGCTTTTTCACCAAACCGCCGACGACCAAAGTCGGATCCAAATCTGCTTCGGTCAAAACTGTTCCGATAATCGACGACGTGGATGTTTTTCCGTGTGTTCCTGCCACACCAATGCTTGTTTCTTTAACCGCGATCAATTCACCCAACATCTCGGCTCTACGGATAACAGGGATTCCACGTTTTTTCGCTTCAACAATTTCCGGGTTATCCTGTTTCACTGCACTGGAGTAAACCAACACATCCGCATCGGTTAAATTGGACGCATCATGTCCTTTCAAGATCACAGCGCCTTTATCTTTGAGATTCTGAATGATCTCTGAATCAGCGAGATCAGACCCGGATACCTTAAAGTCCAGATTGATCAGCAACTCAGCAATTCCGCTCATTCCAATACCGCCGATTCCGACAAAATGTACTTTTTTTACTTTTCTAAACATGAGGTTTTGCCAATCGAAGAATATGGTTAACGATAGATGAAGTCGCATCCGGTTTGCCGAGAGAAGCAGCATGATCAGCCATTTCAGCCAATTTGCTTTTCTTTTTGAATAACTTCATTACGGTATAGAAAAGTGCGTCAGGCGTGAGAGATTCCTCTTCAATCATTTCTGCCGCATTCGCTTTAATCAGCGATTGAGCATTTTTCATTTGATGATCCCCGGCCGCAGAAGGGAAGGGGACTAAAATACTTGGTTTTCCGCACAAGGTAATTTCAGATAATGTCAATGCACCGGCTCGAGAAATCACAAGATCGGCTAAAGCGTAGGCATCAGCCATATGATCGATAAACGGTACTACTCTAATTGTCGCACTATCGTGATGACGCAATCCAGAATATTGCCAATGACCGGTTTGCCAAAGGATTTGAATGCCTTTCTCTGATAATTTTTCAGCAGTTTTATCCATGACTTTATTCAATGCTGCCGATCCTTGACTTCCGCCAAACAGGAAGATAGTTTTTTTCTCAGGATTCAACTGGAAATTAGCATAGGCTTTATCTCGATGTCCGTTTTGAATTCCTTTGCGAATCGGATTCCCCGTCAAAGAACACTCTCTGTTTAAATAGTATTTTGCTTCTTCAAATGCAATGCAGACCTCATCCGCTTTGGACGCATATAACCGGGTTGTGATTCCGGGATATGAATTCTGTTCCTGAAGTAAAACCGGAGTCTGCTTGCGAATTGCATATTTAATCGGAATCGCGCTGGCATATCCACCCGTCCCGACAACGATGTGCGGCATGAACTGCTGAAAGAGCGATTCAGTAATATTCATGGATTTTATATACCGCATCGGAAGTTTGAGATTTTGTTTGATGGATCGCAAACTTAAACTTCTCTGGATTCCACGGATAGGAACAAGCGTATGAGGTAACCCGCGAACAGGGAGAACATCCGCTTCAATTCCAAATGTCGATCCCATGTAATGAATATTGATCCGAGGATCGTGGGATTGCAACGATTCTCCGATTGCAATGGCTGGGAATAAATGCCCGCCCGTTCCGCCGCCGGCTATGATAATACGAAGATCAGCCATGGATCATTGACCTCCAACCACGCTTTGCAGCAATAGAACGTTTGGACTGACTAATATTGAGCAGGATTCCTATTCCAGCAAGGTTAATAAGCATGCTGGATCCGCCGAAACTGATCAGCGGCATTGGTAATCCGGTGACCGGAAATACATTGGTAACTACCGCTGCATTCACAAATGCGTATAAAATGAAACTGAATGAAATTCCGATGGCGAGCATGATACCAAATGGATCAGTAGATTGTTTTGCGATTCGAATTCCCCGTTGGAAGATCAATAAGAATAACGTCAGAATAAATATCCCGCCGATGAACCCTAATTCTTCACCGATGATCGCAAATATGAAATCAGTGTGAGGTTCCGGCAGAAACAAATTCTTTTCCATGCTGTTTCCTAATCCCAGTCCGAAAAATCCACCGTTACTCAAACTGATAAGCGATTGATGTGTCTGGTATCCGATCGTGGCTGTTTCCTGATTTCCGCTGAGCCAATCAATTACCCTTGCCCGACGATACGGCTCCATCATCAATACTGGAATACCCACGACAAGTCCGGCTGCTGCGGTTGCGAACAACTGAGAGAGTTTTGCTCCTCCGGCAAATAACATGATTGCCCCAACAAGCCCGATCATGGCGGCAGTACTAAAATCCGGCTGCAGCACAATCACACCCATCAAAACAGCGATGATCATAATCGGC
Source organism: uncultured bacterium (assembly GCA_964422145.1). Taxonomy (GTDB): domain Bacteria; phylum Fidelibacterota; class Marinisomatia; order Marinisomatales; family JACNKV01; genus JACNKV01. The sequence goes on from CAYQZV010000011.1 coordinate 14,034, forward strand.
GGTAAAAATCCATGGTAAAAATCTTTGATATGGTCACGTTTTTGGTCGATATAAGCCGCCAAATAGATGATAAGAGACAATCGTGCAACATCAGAGGTCTGAATTGAGAACGGTCCGAGATACAGCCATCTGGACGCAGAATTCATCCCTTTGGCAAGATAGATAAGCTTCGTTGCGACTAAGAGGACAATCGATGCTGTAACCAGCCAAAAGGCAATGGGTTTCAATTTACGGTAATCAACAACCATTAAAACAAACATCACGACGACGCTGACCAAAATACGCTTTAAATGCGCAGCAAAGTAAAGTGTGCCGGTACGACCTCCGGATTCGACCAAAGATCGAATTGAGCTGGCACTGTAAAGCATGGTCAGTCCAATAATCAACAACAGAGCGATCGCTCCGATGAGGACTTTGTCATAATCTTTGGTAATGATGTTAATGTATTTCATAATTGAATATGCTTAACTCATTTTGAGTTGATGAACCCATTGTTTGAATTGATCTCCTCGATCTTCAAAATCAGTAAATTGATCAAAACTCGAACAACCGGGAGACAATAAAACAATATCTCCCGGCTGAGAAATGGAGTGACTCATCTCAACAGCATCCTTAAGTCTGTCTGTTTTTTCCAGACTTACCGCATCCCTAAGGGCTGTTTCAATGATGTCTTTTGCTTCTCCATATGCAATAACAGTCTTTAAATTGACGGCAGAGGATAAAATCTCGCTAAAATCTCCGCCTTTAAATTTTCCTCCAAGGATAAGAATAACGGGTTCCTCATAGCTGGCTACCGCAACACAAACTGCGTCGATGTTTGTCGCTTTTGAATCATTGACGTACTTGACGTTGTCCACGGATTTGACATATTCCAACCGATGAGGTACACCACAAAATTCTCGCATGACCTTGACAATATTTTCGTTGGGGACGCCCACATAATGTGCGGCTGTTGCTGCAGCAATAAGATTCGATAAATTGTGCGGCCCCGGAAGTGTTATGTCTTTGAGGTCGATCAAATCAGATCCATCATTAAAGATAATTTTATTGTCGCAGACTTTAAATGGCGATGTAGAATCTTGGTTGATTGAGAATGAAACTTTCTTTGGTTGAGCTTCTGAAACTTTTTTGTTTAAAATCGGATCATCTGCATAATAAATCAATGTATCATCTTCCGATTGGTTTTTGAACATGTTCATTTTCGCATCAACGTAATCATCCATGTCCCCGTACCGATCCAAATGATCCGGTGAAATATTCAGAAACACGCAGATATTCGGTTTGAAATGGCGAATGAATTCCATTTGAAAACTGGATATTTCAAGTACAAAAAGACGTTTTGGATCGGGTATATTCTGAAAATCGTCTAACACTTTACCCGAGAAAGAGATACCCATATTTCCGGCAAGTACAGGATGAATATCATCAGTTTTGCACATTTCAGTTAGTGCATGTACGGTTGTCGTTTTTCCGTTTGATCCGGTTACAGCAATGATCGGAGCATCCGTAAACCAAGATGTAAATTCAATTTCACCGACAACCGGGATGTCTAAATCTAATGCTTTTTTAATGAAGGCAGAATCTTTCGGAACGCCGGGAGAAATCACCCACAGATCAGCATCGTAGATCAAATCAGTGTGAGAACCGTACTCGCATTTTATCCCTTTGTTTTCCAGTAATCTGACATTGGTTTGAACCGTCTCTGACGACCCCGGATCACTCGCAAAAACAATACCTCCCAAATGATGGGCGAGCAAAGCAGCGGATATTCCGCTTCGGCCTAATCCCAGAACGGTGATCCTTTTTCCAGAAAGATTAATGTGATGTCTGTCTTTAATGTTCATCACCGAATTTTAAATGTTGTAAGTGATAACAATGCGAGTAAAATCCCGATGATCCAAAATCGGATCACTACACGTGTTTCCGGCCATCCTTTTAATTCAAAGTGATGATGGATCGGTGCCATATTAAACAATCGTTTCCCAATACCGCTTTGTCGTTTTGTCCAGCGGAAATAACCCAGTTGCAGCATCACTGAAACGGCCTCCCAGACAAAAACACCGCCGATAATGAATAATAAGAATTCTTTTTTTAAGAGAACCGCTAACGTTCCTAATGCTGCTCCGGATGACAACGACCCGACATCACCCATGAATACTTGTGCCGGGGCTGCATTGAACCAAAGAAATCCGATGCAGGCTCCCGTCATAGCAGCAGCAAAAACTGTTAATTCACCCGCACCGGGTAAATAAATAATGTTTAGATATTCCGAAAAATCGACACGGCCGGTAATGTAAGTGATAGTTGCAAACACCGTGAATGCAATTGCAAGTAAACCGGAAGCTAACCCGTCTAACCCGTCGGTTAAATTGACTGCATTGGATGTCCCTGTAACGACCAGAATAATAATCAGCGGATAAACCCAGCCAAAATCGATGTACATATTCTTTAGGAACGGAACAAACGTCGTTGTCCAGTTTCCGTTATATTCAGGGAGATCAAAAATCATGATAGTAATTAAAACACCTAACGTGACTTGACCGATGAGTTTGTAAATAGCGATCAGTCCCTTTTCCTTCTTTTTGACGACTTTTAAATAATCATCAAGAAATCCAATCGCACCCATCCAAACGGTGGCTAACAAAATGACCTGAATAAAGATATTATCCAATTTGCCAAAGAGTAAGGTAGGGAGGAGTACCGAAATTAAAATGAGTACTCCTCCCATGGTCGGCGTGCCCTTCTTCTTGAGATGGGTCTCTGGTCCGTCAGATCGGATTTCTTCACCAATTTGGTGACGTTGTAGCATGTGGATGATCCACGGACCTATAAGGAAACTTATTCCGAGTGCGGTGATTGCTGCCATCCCTGATCGAAACGTGATGTATTGAAACAGGTTCAACAGCGACCAATAATCTTTTAATGGATAGAAAAATTGATAGAGCATTACCGAGTTAACTCCTTAACGATGGTTTCCATTGCCATTCCTCTGGAACCTTTAATCAGAATTGCATCTCCGGGTTTGATGATCGTTTTTAGGAATGAATTACACTCTTCTTTTGATGAAAAATGTTGATGCAGATAATCATCCGGTAAATGATCGTGTGTGTGTCGGGTTAAATCCCCTACGGTAAAAACACCGTCCAATTCTACACCTGCACATTTTATTCCAACGTGTTGATGAGCTCGAATAGATTCTTCTCCTAACTCAAACATATCGCCGAAAATAAAATACCGCTTCCCGGTTGTAGCAAAAGCACTTAAAAAATCGATGGCAGATAATGCAGACTCTAAATTAGCATTGTACGTATCATCGATAACTGTAATTTGATTTGCTTGTTTGATTTCACATCTCCCGGACGGAGGAGCGAAACTGTAAATCTTTTCCTGGAACATATCCCAATCGACATCCATTGTTTTTGCAACCGCAGCACAAGCTAATACATTTTTTGCAAAAGAGATATTTTGTGAGTTTGTATGAATTTCAATCGAGTCAATGATCAAAGAGATCGTATTATGTTCATCATGAAAAATATCAGCCGGAAAATCACAATTCGGAGTGAATCCATAGGAAATTGACTCCCCCGGAATATTTAAATTTTGGATATGATCATCAGATTGATTCACGAATGCAATACCGGACTCCAGCGCGTTAAAAAGTTCTCCTTTCTCACGGGCAACATTTTCGATCGTTTTGAATCCATCTAAATGCGCCGGTGCAATGTTGGTAATCAATCCGTGAGTGGGCTTTGCGATCTTGCACAAATAAGAAATGTCTCCCGGCACGCTGGCTCCCATCTCGATAATAGACATAGAATGTTCGTTTGTCATTGTCAGCAAGGTTAACGGAAGACTGATGGATGTATTGTAATTGGCTTCTGTAGCGTGCACCGTGAATTCCGGAGAAAAAATGTGTTTTAAAAGTTCTTTCGTTGACGTTTTACCGTTAGACCCGGTAATCCCAATCACGGGGATGTCAAACCGGTTTCGCCAATGATGAGCAATCGTTCCGATGGTGGTTAACGGATCGTCAACTTCAATCTGCTGAATATTGACATCACCATTTCGATGTTTCACTAATGAAGCGACAGCTCCTTTATCTGCAACATCTCTAATAAACTGATGACCATCAACTCGTTCGCCTTGCAATGCGATGAACAGATCTCCTGACTGAACATTCTGGCTGTTGATCGTAATTCCGGTAACGGGTTTGTCAAATTGAACCCCGGTAATCTCTGTGAAAACGTGTTCAAAAGCGGGTGGATTTGGTAAGGATATTCTCATGAGCAATATCCTTTGATGATCTCAATATCAGAGTATGGATATTTGACGCCTTTCACTTCCTGATAATCTTCACGACCTTTTCCAAGGACGACTAAAACGTCATTTACTTTCAGTTGATTTAAAGCTTTATTCAGAGCTTCACCGCGATCTAAGAATACCTCGTATGAGTTACCGCTAAATCCGGAGGTTACATCGTTATTTAATACAATCGGATCTTCCCATCTGGGATTATCCGGAGCGATATAGCATCGACTTACATATTTTTCAGCAATTGAAGCCATGACCGGACGTTTGGTTTTATCGCGGTTTCCGCCGGCACCAAATACAAGAGATATCTCTCCAGAGGTTAACTGACGAACAGTCGATAACACTTTTTCGTAGGAATCGGGCGTATGAGCATAATCAACAATGACGGTCCCGCCGGAGGTTGTGACGAAAGTTTCCATCCTGCCGGGAACAACAGTGCAATTTTGGATACCGGTTTCGATCGCGTTCACCGGCACACCGATTGAATGAGCTGTCGCGACGGCTAAAAGTATATTTTCCACATTGAAATAGCCGATCAACGGTGAATTGATTGTATAATGATGTTCACCTGCGACGATCTCGCCGGTTATCCCGGTTGCGTCATTGACTAAATGCTGAAAATGTACATGGTCATTTTGAGTAATGGATGTGGTTAAAAGCGTTCCCTCACATTCTTTCAAAAGTTTTTGGCCGTACGGATCATCGATGTTAATGATTCCTGTGGCCGTGATCGGAAGCCGATGAAATAATTTTGCTTTTGCATAATAATATTCTTCCATGGATCCATGATAATCCAAATGCTCGGGGGTTAAATTGCTGAACACAGCATTGTTGAATTCCACATTGGAAACCCGATATTGATGAATTGCATGACTGGAAACTTCCATTACAACATGTGTGTATCCATCTTCAACTAACTCAGCAAATGTTTGGTGAAGTGCAATCGGATCTGCTGTGGTCAATGATTTTTCCTGCGGATACCCATCTGCGATCAAACCCAAAGTTCCCATTTGGGCGGTTTTGAGTCCACTGGTCTTTAAAATAGATGTGAGAATCGATGCGATCGTGGTTTTACCATTGGTGCCGGTGATACCGACAATATGAAGTTTTTTTGACGGATGCTGGTAAAATTCATGAGCCAAAACAGACGATGCAAACCGAGGGTTAACAACCGAAATCCTAGGAACTGATAACGCCAGCATTTCTCTACTGTCAGTGACCACCGCAACAGCTCCCGCGGAAATTGCTTCTTCAATATAGTCATGACCGTCAAATTCTGTTCCGGGAATCGCCACATAGATGAAACCGTCTTTCACTTTTTTTGAATGAAGAGCAATCCCGGTGATCGGAAGATCCGGGAAGTTGGAAACATCCTGAACAAGTTCATTGATAAGTGTGTGAAGGCGCTGCATCATTTTAAACCTATAGTGCATATAGACCCGGTTTTCAGAATTGTTCCGGGAATTGGGCTTTGCCAATTCACTTTTCCCGATCCGCTTAATTTTGTTCTCAGACCGGCTTTCCGAAGGACCGTGATCGCTTTTCTAAGACTCATCCCGCGAACATCTGGAACAGTAGCCGTCATCATTTCGCCGTTCACGGTTGCTGAATGCTGCAGCAAGGGGAGAGGTTGGTTTTTCTCAGTATCATTTTCGTCCATATGATCAACCAATAACACACCGTTATCTTTGGGAGTGTGTTCTTTTACCGGCGGAATTTTTATGGAATCATCCATGTTGATGATTCTTTGCATCACCTTTTTAAATACTGGAGCTGCGCCTGTTGCACCCCAATGATAGGGCAGATTTGGCTCATCCAGGACAATGACGGCTAATAATTGTGGATTATCCGCTGGAAAGAACCCGACAAAGTTTGACACATATTTATAGTTTGAATATTGCCCGTTAATAAATTTTTGTGCTGTTCCTGTTTTACCGGCTACATTCCAACCGGGAAGTTTTGCGGTTGTTCCTGTTCCGTTTTGAACAACTTGGGTCAGCATGGTTTTTACTTCATCCATGACAGAGGGAGATGAAACCTGACGGATTACTTCAGGTTTTTCGCGGTATACAATATTATCATTTAGGTCAACGATCTGGCGGACGAGACGCGGTTTAATTAAGAATCCGCCGTTTGCAATCGCTGAATACGCCATAGCCAGCTGCATCGCGGTTGCCCCGACTTCATGTCCCATGGATACTTCAGCCAGCGAAATATCACTCCAATCTGAAATAGTTCTAAGCATACCGGATGTTTCACCTAACAGGGATATTTTTGTCGATGATCCGAATCCATAATCTCGGGCGGTTTGGTACAGAGATTTATTCCCGACAGTCTCCGCGATCTTAATCGTCCCGACATTGCTTGAATGCTGAATGATCTGCTGAAACGTTAACGTTCCATATTCTTCATGATCGTTGATGCGGATATTTTTATACATGAACGATCCGTTCTCGCAATTGAACTCATCATAAGGATCGACAGTTTTAGATGCTAATGCAGCGGTTGCTGCCACAATTTTGAAGGTTGATCCGGGTTCAAATTGATCGGTGATGGCGCGGAGTTTTTGATATTCTACCGGAGTGGCAGAAGGACGGTTCGGATCAAAATCAGGAAGGGAAGCCATCGCAAAAATTTCTCCGGTATGAGGATTTAAAATAATCCCGGTTGCGGATTTGGCATTGGTCTTTACGCGTTGTGCGTGTAATTCTTCCTGTAAAATAGATTGATAATCCAAATCAATGGTTAATTGAATATTGCTGCCGTCGATCGGAGCTTGGATCGGATAACTATTTTTTGGATTGGATCCGCCCAAACCATTTCGCTGTTTCACCACCCAGCCCGGTTTTCCGCGGAGGAAATCTTCAAAACGATTTTCGACTCCGACTATTCCAATGTCATCTACGTCTGAACATCCGATGATTTGGGATGCGATCGTTCCGTGAGGGTAGAAGCGACGTGTATTCCGTTCAATATACAGCCCGTTGATTTCATCACGGAATAAGTCAGAACATTGATCTTTTTTCAGGTTTCGTTCCAAATAGATATAGTTTTTTCCAGAATTTAATTTTTTCAGATAAAAATCCTGCGGACGTCCGGTTACATCGGTCATCAATTGGGCTAACTTTTGCTTATCCTTTACTTTAGACGGATGTGCTGCAAACGTGTAATGAATGATATTCCGTGTTAACGGTGTGTCATTTCTGTCATAAATATTTCCACGGATTGCAGGGAGACTTTCTTTGCTTTGTCCTTGACGCAAACCTTCTGCTCGGTAAATCGCTCCATTCAGGATTTGGACGCGGAATAACGATACCGATAATCCAACCCAACTGAATAAGATCAGGAAAGATACAATCGTAATACGACTTCGGTATTTAATAAAGGTTTTAGTCATTGTTTGGGAAAAATCCGGCGTTTACAATTTGAATGGCTAATGTCTCCGGATGAGTCGAGACCATATTCAGTTCTGTTTTGGCTCGGGATGCTATCACATCCGCGCGGGACAGTGATTCAATTTCACTTTCTAATTGTTTGATATCATTTAATAATTCCTCAACGGTAGAATCCTGTATTTCAATGGCAAGTAAGGTTTCATCGACCTCAGTATATACCCATAAATATGAGATCAACCCGACGATCATAATGATCGTTACAAAGAAGAACATGAGAGTTTGAATAAATTCTTTTTGCTTTTTAGAGACACGCTTTTTCCGCACTATTCTATCCTTTCTGCTGCTCGGAATTTGGCACTTCGAGCTCGGGAATTTGTTGAAATTTCTTGATCTGTCGCCTGTAACGGTTTCTTGGTTAAGATATTGAGTTTATTCTCGTTTGACAATTGCTTGAATGTCCGTTTCACCGGACGATCTTCGAGAGAGTGATAGCTGATGATCACGATTCTTCCTCCGATGGATAAATACTCAAGAAATTGATTGAGAAAATCATAAAGCCGCCGCAATTCGTCGTTGACGGCAATCCTTAAAGCTTGAAACACTCTGGCTAATGTTCGATTCCGATGTTGCGGAGGTGTGCATTTCCGAATGGATTCAACTAAATCATCAACGGTAGACATTGCGGGGGCTTTTTTGATGGTTCGGGCAATCTTTCTTGAATGTCTTTCCTCACCGTACTGATAGATAATATTGGCTAATTCTTCTTCAGATGATTCGTAAATCAGCGTTTCAGCGGTAACCGATGTTGATGAATCAAATCGCATGTCCAACGGACCGCCGTTCGAGAAAGCGAATCCTCGGGTATGTGAATCAAGTTGCAGAGATGATAATCCAAGATCGAGTAAAATGCCATCTACTTGTGTAATATTTTCAGATGCGAAAATATCGGACAGATGGTCATAGGATTGGTGATAAAGTGAACTGGGGGTGGCGAAGGCGCGGAGATTTTGTTTACAAATTTCCAAAGCCTTCGCATCACGGTCAACCCCGATCAGTCTCCCATGAGGATTAAGATGGGAGAGTATGTACTTGGCGTGCCCTCCAAGACCGACGGTTCCGTCCAGATAAATACCATCAGGACGTACGTTTAGATAGGATAGAACTTCCGACACCATAACAGGGATATGTATTGATGTGGGCTCTGTCCTCGGTCTCATCAGAGAATGATTTTGTCGGCTAAATCGTCGTAGGATTGTTGTTCAATCTTCAAATTTTCCTGATCGACGGACGTTAATGTTTCTGGGTTCCATATTTCAATTTTATTCACCATCCCGATAATCAGGACATCTTTGGACAATCCTGCGTATTGAATCAAAGCGGGGGATAGGAGAATACGGCCTTGTTTGTCATAAGTGGTAAAAGAAGCATATCGTACGGTATTACGAATAAAAGTACGATTGATGGCCGATAAGGAAGATAATTGTTTTAATTCATTTTCGATTTGCTGCCAAACGGTCAGTGGGTAAGCCCAAACACAAGGATCCTGTCCTTGGGTAATAACAAATGTATTGTCATTATCCTCCGATAGAACCTGTCGAAACTTGGCAGGAATATTCACACGCCCTTTCGCATCCAGTGAATAGGCGTATTCCCCGGTAAATGTGTTTTTATTTAAAGTCATTGGTCAAAATATGGGAAAATTACCCACAGCTACCCACAAGTCTACCAATGAAACCCACGCGTGTCAATAGATTTGTTGAAAAAAATTTAATTTTTTCAACAAAAAAGAGGAAGAGTCCGTTATACCGCGGAACTAGTGGAGACTAAAATTCGGAATAAAGGGGAAGTGTCTTAGCGTGAGGGCGTAATCGGTGTGTACTGCTCAACGGTTAAGAGAGCTGGATCAGCCGTCAAAGTCAATTTGACAGGGTAGGCATGTCCGTTTACATTATCCAGACTTTCCCCGTTGAGATAAACATACACTCCACGTGAATGATTAAACAAGAGGGTCAGTTGTTGGTCAAATGAGAATGTAGCCTGTTCACCGGTGATGAGACTTACCGGCTCAAATGCAAGTGTATCCTTTTGGGTTTGGAATCCAATGGGCTGATTACATGCGACTTTCACTATGAACGGAGGTTCGGATTCTGGACTGCTGGTTTGGACGCTTAAAGATGTATAATCCTCCAGCAATTGATTTGTAGTAATGATATCCTGTCCAAGGATGGCTGTTCTATTACTGTATTGCTCCGTTGGATCAGTTGTGATTTTACGAATGATGATGATCGAAAAGATGAAAATCAGCAGCAGCACGCTTCCTTTAATTAGATTTGTGCGGGTTGCTGTTTGGGTCCCCGGTTTTGTAAATGAATCAGAATTGCTTTCTGCTTCAAAAAGGATCGGGTCTGTTTTCGGCTCGGGGATTGTTCCATCTTTATCTTGAAGATACTCTTCCAGATCCGAAATGACCTTGTCCGTATCTCCGCCGATTTCTTTTACATACGCTTTTAAGAAAAGACGAATGTATGGAATGGGCAGAACTTCAAATTGTCCCGCTTCAATGGCTTTAAGAAAATCGGTGCCAATTTTGGTCCGGCTGTGAATTTCTGCAAGGTCTATCCCTTGCTCTTCACGCAGTGTCTTCAGTTCTTCGTAAAATGTACTCATAACAAAGATGAAATTAATGGATGAACTGGTTCTGATTCAATACCTTAAATGTAGAAATCGTATATTTTATTGAAATGGTATGACGATTCATAATATCCGTCAAATTCATTCAGCGGATAAATATAAATCGCTTTCGTGGTTTCGGTTTGAAATATCGTCAATTACTCTTAATTTTTTGGTATGAGTAAAACGCATTTATTATTGTCAGTCCCCCTGTTTTCAGACCTGAGTGATTCATCGGTCAGAAAAATATCCGAGAAAATGATCCTCCGTTCGTATTTAAAGGATCAGCTTATTTTGATCGAAGATAACCCCGGTGAGACCTTTTTCATCGTTGCAAAAGGTAATGTGAAAGTAACACGAACCAGTGATGACGGTCGTGAGGTGATCTTAACCATTTTGGGGGAAGGTGACTTTTTCGGTGAAATGTCATTGTTAGACGGTAAAACAAGGTCTGCGAACGTGGTCGCCCTTGAATCCACTGAAACCTTAACGTTACCTCGGAGTGACTTTCTTTCTATTTTGGAAACTTATCCTAAAATTGCGATCCATCTATTAGAAGAATTGACGCGCCGTATCCGCTGGAGTGATCAGCAGATCGAAAGTCTCTCTCTCAGCGATGCCGAGAAAAGAATTGGCATTTCACTGATCAGAATCGCAGAGGAATTAGGAACCATCCGTCAAGGCGCGGTAACGATTCAGAATTTACCGTATCAGCAAGATATTGCCAATATGGCCGGGACGTCCCGTGAAACGGTTTCCCGTGTGCTTAAGCTGCTTGAAAAGAAAAACTATATTCAGCGTACGGGCAGGGAATTAACAATCAATAGATTTGTTGAGTTCACAAAAACGTTCGCCTGATAACACCACCACATTTTATGTCTATCCATCCTGATTCAATACGGAATAACAATCAACGGGCTATATCCAAAGCCATTACTCAAATTGAGAACAGCACTGAATCTTCACAGGGATTACTCACTGAACTGTATCCGTATACATTAAATGCGATTCGAATCGGCATTACCGGTCCGCCCGGAGCCGGGAAAAGCACCTTGGTTGATCGATTGATCACGGAGTTTTTGTATCAAGGGAAATCAGTCGGTGTGGTTGCCATAGACCCTACCAGCCCATTTTCCGGAGGAGCCTTACTGGGTGATCGGGTTCGTATGAACAAGAATTTATGGAATGATCAAGTGTTTATCCGAAGTATGGGGTCACACGGTGATCTTGGCGGGATGTCCCGAAAAGCTCAGGATGTCGGGGATATGCTGGCAGCCAGCGGTAAAGATGTGATTATTTACGAAACGGTTGGCGTTGGTCAAGGAGAGTATGACGTTGCAAAAGCGGTGGATGTAACGGTGGTGGTGCTTGTTCCTGAATCCGGGGATGAAATCCAGCTGATGAAAGCAGGTTTAATCGAAATTGCTGACATATTTGTGATCAACAAATCCGACAGAGACGGCGCAGGACGATTGTCACAGATGTTGCGTGTGATGCTGCATACATTTTTAAAGCCGGATAAAATTGAACCTCCCGTATTAAACACGATCGCTAGCAAGGGAGAAGGTGTTTTTGATTTCCTGAATCAGATGATGACACATCTGGAGGAGATGGAGCAAACAGGAATTCTCAAAGAGAAAAGATCTGAACGTCATCAGAATCGTGTTGAGGAATTAGTCCGGCAGCATTTACTGGATGTATTTTGGACATCTCAACGTATGGAAGAACTGCGGTCTTATATGGATAAAAGTGATTCAATGGAAATTTCACCGTATCAAATCGTTCAAGATATTTTAGGAGGTTCGTGATCACGGATAACACACCAACTACCATGCCGTTTCTTGAGCATCTGGAAGAATTCAGATGGCGGCTGATTAAATCCATCTCAGCGATTTTAGTCGGTGCAATAATCACGTTTATTTTTGTTGATGGTATCATTGCACTCTTAATTATTCCGGCAACCAAGATAGAAACACCGTTTGACCTTCAGGTTTTACGTGTCCAAGGGATGTTCATGGTGAAATGGGGATTGGCCATTACCGGCGGTGTCATTTTAACCATCCCTGTATTGACCTATCAAATGTGGGCATTTATCTCACCGGGTTTGCACCCGAGGGAGAAAAAATTTGGCGTTCCGTTGATCTTGTTTACATTTTTATCATTCTTGATTGGAGTAATGTTTGCATTTTTTGTCATCATTCCGTTCTCGTTAAATTTCTTTACATCCATGGGATACAGCGATGTGCAAAACAACATTTCTATCAACTATTATTTCAGTTTTATTACGTGGCTGATGATCGGAGCCGGATTGATTTTTGAACTGCCTGTTTTGTCATTTATGCTGTCAATGATTGGGTTTATTTCACCAAAGATTATGCGGCGTTACCGTCGATACGCAATTATATTCATCATGATATTTTCTGCATTTATTACTCCTCCGGATCCTGTTTCTCTTGTCATCATGACGATCCCGCTGATCATTCTTTACGAAATCAGTATCGGCGTCTCTTGGATGGTCGTTCGAGGGAAACAGAAAAGGATTTCCGATCAACAGTATTAAATAACAAATCAGATGAGGAGAACGGGGTTTGAACGCTTAACGGTTTTAAATTGTTTCACTGCATGAAATATTCGTAAATTTACTGACTTTTTTGGAAAAAATAATTGTGATTAAAAGCATGACAGGTTATGGTCGGAATACGGCCACTAAAAAACATACTCAGGTTACAGTGCGGGTTCGTTCTGTGAATTCACGCTTTTTGGATTTGAAAGTTCGTGGTACTGAATTGGAACCCGAATTGGATATGAAAATTCGTGATCGCATCACTGAATCTCTCACTCGGGGCAGTATCCAGGTCCATATTGATGTCGTGCAGAACCAAAACAGTGATTCGTTGGTTTTCAATAAATCCAGATTTGAATCGATCGATCAACAGCTCTTGGATATCCAAAAAGAGTACGGACAGCATATTGCTTTGACGGATTTAGTCTCATTACGGGATTTGTTTTACGAAACAAACACGGAATACATCCCGGTCGCAGATGTTCTATCAGTGCTGGATGAAGCCCTTTTACAAACGAATGAGATGCGGACCAAAGAAGGTGAAAAACTCCAAAATGATATGTCAGAGCGATGTCTTGTTTTGGATGATCTGTTGTATCAAATTGAATCCAAAACCAAAAATTCTGCCTTCGAGCGTAAAGAGATTTATATTTCTAAAATCCAAGAGATAGCAGGTGCGTTACAATTGGATGAAAACCGATTATATCAAGAGATTGCTGTCCTGGCTGAGCGATCAGATACCACTGAAGAGATCGTGAGATTTCGCAGTCACATCGAACAATTCAAATCGTTTTTAATCCTCGATGAACCCGTTGGCAAGCGGATGAATTTTCTATTGCAGGAAATGGTCAGAGAAGTAAATACCATTGGGTCTAAAAATGTACATTCAGAAGTTGCTGCATTAGTGATCGAAGCAAAAAGTGAAGTGGAAAAACTTCGGGAGCAAATCCAGAACGTTTTATGAAGAAGCAATTGATCGCTATCTCAGCTCCATCCGGAACGGGAAAAACAACACTTTGTCGGGCATTACAGAAACGTGATCCTTCGTTGAATTTTTCTGTCTCCTGTACAACGCGTCCGAAGCGATCCTATGAGAAAGACGGATTTGATTATTTATTTATTTCCGATGAAGATTTTAAGCAAAAAATGAATCAAGGTGAATTTGTTGAATATGAAGAGGTCCACGGATATTTATACGGAACCTTGAAATCCATATTGGATCAAGCTGTAGCAAACGAAGAGTTATTACTTCTTGAAGTTGATGTACGCGGTGCGATGACCATCAAAGCATTATATCCGGAACATTCAGTTTCGATCTTTTTACTGCCGCCCAGCATGGAAGTTCTGCGAAAACGGTTAGAATTGCGCGGAACAGATTCAGAAGAAAGAATTCTAAAACGACTCCAACGCCTTGAACTTGAAATGGGGTATAAGGATCGTTTTGATCACATTGTTATTAACGATGAAGTGGAACGTGCCACAACAGAATTACATGACATAATTACACAGGTAAATAAAGGAGAAATAAATGGGTCTTAAACCTTTATCGATTCGTAAAATGGAATCTCAAACAGAAGATGTTTTTGAAGCTGTTGCCGTCATCTCTGAACGAGCAAGACAGATAATCAGAAACCGCCAACTGGATCAAACGATGAAAGAAAATATTGAAGATGACTATGAAACGTTTGATGAGTTTGAAGAAATAGTTCCTGAAGATTACGTTGAGATTGACAAACCTACAAAAGCTGCCACAGATGAATTCATCGATGGTAAGCTTGAGTGGGGTAAATCAGTCGAATTTGGGGAATAATTAAGAAATAATGAACTTAAAATCCACTGAGGATTTATTTCGATATTTAGAACAAACCAGAGAGTTGTTTGGGAATGAATTGTATCATCAACTCGGTGAAGAGAACTCTTCGGACACAACCCTTTCGGAACCGTTGAATTTTAACGCCGAAACGCTGGAGGATTTCTGTCAGGAGATCCATACATGCCAACAATGCCAGTTAGGCGAAACCAGACAAAATTTTGTGTTTGGAGTTGGCGATCAAAACGCTAATTTACTATTGGTTGGTGAAGCACCCGGTGCTGAAGAAGATAAACTTGGAGAACCTTTTGTTGGCCGTGCAGGAAAATTATTAGATAAAATTCTCGCAGCGATTGGCAGAAGCCGTGAGAAAGATGTTTACATCTGCAATGTGTTAAAGTGCAGACCACCTAATAATCGTGATCCGCTTCCATCTGAGGTTGAGGTGTGTGAACCGTATCTTATACACCAAATTCATTTGATTAATCCTAAATTAATTGTAGCTTTAGGTCGTGTCGCAGGAAAAACTTTACTAAAAGTTGAAGAACCGCTAAAAGCAATGCGAAAGACATTGCACGATTACCACGGGACTCCACTCATTGTCACGTATCATCCCGCAGCGTTATTACGGAATTCCGGTTTCAAACGTCCGACATGGGAAGATTTTCAATGGATACAATCCATTCTTGAAGGAGAAAAATAATCATGGCTGACAGTAACAAAACTCGATCGTTGAATATCCAGCCGCAAGCCTTGGAAGCTGAACAAGCCGTTCTGGGTTCAATGCTTTCAAGCAAAGAAGCTGTGGCGCGTGTTTTACAGTGGCTGAATGTCGATCATTTTTATAAAGATGCTCACGGTAAAATTTTCTCCGTCATGACGAAATTGTTTAATAAGAATGAACCGATTGATACAATTTCTGTCATCGACCGCTTAAAAAAGAATAAAGATTTAGATGCTGTTGGCGGTGCTTATTATATCACTGGATTGATTGAATCCGTTCCGACGGCAAGTAACGTCGAAAATTATGCCAAAATCGTTCTCGAAAAATCGTTGCTTCGAAAAGTCATTCAGCTTGCACATGATGTGTCCAAAGATGCGTATGATGACCAGCAGGATGTTGACGACATCCTTGATAAAGCGGAACGGGCGATTTTCAATATTACTCAAAATCGTTTAAAGGGTGGTTTTCGTCAAATCGCTCCAGTACTGCAAGAAACGTTTGAGCAGTTAGATAAGATCGCTGCCAGAAAGAGTGATGTTATTGGTGTGCCGTCAGGGTTAACTGATTTGGACAAACTCACGTCCGGTTTTCATGATGGAGAGCTTATCATTATTGCAGGGCGGCCCGGTATGGGAAAAACCGCGCTGGCATTAACGATGGCAAGAAATGCTGCAGTGGCTCACAAACAAGGAGTTGGGATATTTAGTTTGGAGATGGCAAATCACCAGCTTGCAAATCGATTACTCTGTGCAGAAGCGCGTGTGGATAGTCATTTAGTCCGAACCGGAAATCTCCCGAAGAAACAATGGAAAAATTTAAGTATCCACGTTGGTGAATTGGCGGAAGCGCCGATTTTTTTAGATGACACACCCGCTATCACCGTCTTGGAACTACGGGCAAAAGCTCGACGATTAATGGCGGAAAGTGATATTAAAATGATCGTCGTTGATTATCTTCAGTTAATGCAGGGCCCCAAAGGGGTTGAAAGCCGTCAGCAGGAGATATCGGTGATTACACGATCATTAAAAGCCTTGGCGAAAGACCTGGGAATTCCTATTGTTGCTTTAAGTCAGCTTTCACGTGCAGTGGAGAGTCGTCAAGACAAACGTCCTCAGCTTTCTGATTTACGTGAAAGTGGCGCAATTGAGCAAGATGCGGATGTTGTCATATTTTTATATCGTCCCTGGGTTTATAATAAAGATGACGATGACTTGCTCGGGAAAGCACATATTGAAGTGGCAAAACAGAGAAACGGTCCCACCGGTTCCATTGACGTTACTTTTATTGACAGCTATGCAAGATTCGAAGACAGATCCATGTTCGATGAATCGGACGTTTCTGTTCCCTTTTAATGCCTAATCCACTTTCGAAACTCGTTCCCCATTTAGTGGGTGAATATCCTCGTTCCTTTACCACTCTTTTCAATGACATTGTCACCATAAATGATGAGAATCGTGACGAACTGATCAAGTTGGTTTGGTCAGCCTACTCGATGGCAAGTACACATCATGAAGGACAGAAAAGGCGATCAGGAAAATCCTATTTTGAAGATCATTGTCTAGGAGTTGCGAATATCCTAGCCAGCTGGAAAATGGATCACATCACCATTATTGGCGGTTTGCTGCATGATGTTATTGAAGACACGGATGTTACATTTAAAGATTTGGATAAACAATTCGGGAATGATATCGCTACATTGGTTGACGGTGTAACCAAATTAGGTGGAATCGACTTTTCCAGCCGGATGGAAAAACAAGCCGGAAACTTCATGAAATTGTTGCTATCTGTTGCAAAAGATCTTCGTGTGATCATCATCAAATTTGCTGATAGGCTTCACAACATGAGTACGATCAAATATATGACGAAGATCAAACAACATCGGATTGCAATCGAAACTCGGGACGTTTACGTTCCGCTGGCTCATCGACTGGGAATGGCATCAGTCAAATGGGAATTAGAAGATCTTGTGCTGCAGACACTCAATCCCGTGTCATATAAAGATATCGAAACAAAGCTAAAAGCTTCAAACCGTCAGCGGCAAAAATATATCAATACGATAATTGGTCCGGTGAAGAACGAACTTTCGAAATTGGAGATTAGCACGGATATTTTTGGACGTCCCAAGTCTCATGCGTCGATTTACGGTAAAATGGTCAAAAGAGGAAAGACTTTTGAAGAAATTTATGATATCTATGCCATTAGGATTATCGTTGACCGAGTTGACCAGTGTTATTTAACGCTAGGAATCATCCACAATTTATACTCGCCGGTTCAGGAAAGATTTAAAGACTTTATTGCATCACCGAAGTCCAACGGATACCAATCCATTCACACCACGGTTGTCGGGCATGACGGTCACATGGTTGAAATCCAAATTCGAACTGAAGAAATGGACAAAACCGCTGAGATAGGTGTCGCGGCTCACTGGTTATATAAAGAGGGCAAAACGACCTATGAGAATCTTGATGCAAACGTTAAATGGCTTCGGGAACTGGTAGAAATTCTACAAGATGAGTCATCTGACCCGAATGAATTTATGCATTTGTTAAAGATTGATCTTTTCGAAAATGAGATTTTTGTGTTTTCTCCTAAAGGGGATTTGATCCAGTTACCGGTGAACGCAACGCCCATTGATTTTGCTTTTCAGATTCATACACAGGTCGGGTTACACTGTATGGGTGCAAAAATTAATCATAAAGTCGTTCCGTTGAATACGATCTTGAAGAATGGGGATATCGTTGAAATTATAACGAGTAAAAACCAGCATCCGAGTATTGGCTGGCTGAAATTGGCAGTAACAACCAAAGCACGGAACCACATCAACCGATATCTCCGAAAAATACGTCAGGAAGAAAGTTTTAAACTGGGTTTAGAGATACTCGAAAAAACACTGCGCAGATTAAAAGAATTTGACATGCTCAAAGAGATCAAAGAGTCCTACAATAAATTCGGATTGAATTCAACAGATGCACTGATGTCTGCCATCGGGAACGGAAACCTGACGGTCAGAGAAATCTTCAAGAAACTTCGTCCAACTGATGACTCAGATTTTGTTATTTCTGAAGATGAAGAGCAAAGCAGTTTTTTCGATTTTGCCCGATCATCTTCAAAAGGGATCAAACTTCAGGGCATCAAAGATTTGATGGTGAACTTTGGAAAATGCTGTAATCCGATCCCCGGAGATAATATGATCGGTTTCGTTACCCGAGGAAGAGGAATCACCGTTCACCGAACATCCTGTAACAGTCTGCCGCTGCTGACAGAAGAATCAGATCGGTTAATCCCTGTCGAATGGGACGTAACTAAAAATGACTTATTTAGTGTGTTGCTTAAAGTCGTAGGTGAAGACCGAAAGGGTATTTTAAAAGATGTAACCGAATGTATTTCCGGAGATAAAATGAATATCAAAAGTGTAGATATGAAAGTTCAGGATAATGTTGCCATCGGAAATATCATCGTTCAGGTCAATAATCTTCGCCAGCTGGATCGTTTAATTAACAAATTAACTAAAGTCCAGGGTATTGACTACGTTGAACGTGTAGGACGTTAGAGCCATGGGCCGCATCCTTGGAATAGATCACGGGGACACTCGGTTTGGTCTTGCTTTATCCGATCCATTGAAAATGATTGCGTCCCCATATAAAACGTTAACTGTCAAATCTACTGATCAAATCCTTTCTGACCTCAAACACGTCATTATCGAGAAAGAAGTGGAAATGATTGTTTTGGGGTTACCGCTGGGAATGAAAGGACAGGAAACTGCTCAGACCAGACACGTTCGTGAATTTGCCGAGAAATTAACCCAAGAAGGTTATACTGTTATGCTTGAAGATGAGAGATTAACCTCAGTAAGCGCAAAGCGTTCTCTCCATGAACAGAATATAAAAACAGGACATGATAAGCAGCGAGTAGATCAAACGGCAGCGGCTATTTTATTACAGCAATATTTGGATAAAAATTAATTCACAAACGATTGATGATTTATAAAATATTATCTCAAGCTAAATGGCAATTAGCCATTGTATCCGGTGTACTGATCGGACTTTCATATCCACCGTTACATTTGGGTTTTATAGCCTGGTTTGGATTGGTTCCTCTCATCCATGTCATATTATCATCGAAAATCGGTGAAGCAGCCCGATTCAGTTTTATTGCGTCCATCACAGCCAATTTTATTTCACTTTATTGGATCGGCTTTAACAGCGGAGCAGGATTTTGGGTTGTGTTAGCATCCTTGATCGGAGCCGTTTTGTATTTGGGGGTTTTCTGGGCAGGGATGGGTTCGATTTCGGCATGGTTTCAAAAACAAACTCAAAATGGATTAATCTTTTTCCCGTTTCTTTGGGTTTTAATGGAATGGGTGAGAAGTTTAGGCAGTCTAGGATTTCCTTGGATTAACTTAGCGTTAACTCAGACGCAATTTTTACCCCTCATTCAGGCAGCAGATATCACTGGTAGCTACGGTGTCTCTTTCATTATTGTGATTCTGAACACATGTTTGTATTCCGCTCTCCATAATAAAAAGACTTTAAAGTATGTATCCTTCACGATCGGAATTTTGCTCATCATGTGGATATACGGATCACTTCGGATATCAGATATTGAATCGCGTGAGAATCAAAAAGAATTCACTGTTGCGGTGGTGCAACCCAATATTGATCCAAATGAAAAATGGGAGAGGGAACATCGAAAAAAAACATACTCAACGATGCACGCCTTACTGGACACCGCTTTATCATTTGAGCCGGATTTGGTCTTATGGCCAGAAACAGCACTGCCGACTTATCTGAGATTATCCCAAACTTCAAGAGGGCCATTAGTCTATCGGTTAAAAAAATATGATATTCCTTTATTATCAGGGACGGTAGACATTTTACGTGATTCACTTGGCGTTCGGCAATATTATAATTCCAGCATCTTTTTAAGCCCGGATGGTACATTCGAAATGTACCATAAAGTTCAGCTTGTTCCGTTTGCTGAGTATATTCCGATGTCCGGTTGGTTTCCGTCTTTGAAAAAACTGAATTTTGGTCAAGGGAACTTTAGTCACGGTTCAGATTATACAGTGTTTCAAACAGATTCTGTTTCATTTTCAAATGTTATTTGTTACGAATCAAGCCTGCCGCAAGTGGTCAGGGCATTTGTAAAAAACGGAGCTCGTTTGATCACTATCGAAGCGAATGACGGCTGGCTTGGAAATACATCCGGTCCGTATCAGCATTTTGAGTTAGCACGATTACGTGCCGTTGAAAACCGAGTCCCGATTGCCCGTAGTGCAAATACAGGAATTTCAGGTATTATCCTTCCCACGGGACGAGTGATCAGTCACATTCCGATCCATGAATCTGATATTCTGATTGGAACCGTTCCGATTCATAATCATACAAGCTATTATGCCGAAAAAGGTGATAAATTCGTATGGTTGGCGGCACTAATTTCCATTTTTATGGGTATCGTTTTGTTCAGAAAAAAGAGTGTAAATGAAAAATAAATATTTGATGATAATCCTCATCCTTTGGATGGTCCCCGTATCTCTATGGAGTGAAAATTCGGTTAAATTCCCGATTTTGAGATCGTTATTGATCCCGGGGACGGGGGAAGTAGCTATTGGGTATAAACAAAGAGGACGTGTATTCCTGTATACCGAATCAGCTTTATGGCTGTCTGCAATCAGCAGTTTTAGTATCTCAAAAATAGAAAAAGAAAGATACATTGCGTTTTCAGCTGATCACGCGAATGTGGATATCAATCGAAAAGACAGACTCTTTTGGATCGATATCGGTAATTATGATTCCAGAGATGCTTTTGTTGAAGAACATCTGCGATTTCGGGATTACTGGGCTGTTGAACGATACCGGTTGAGTGAAGGGGATGAGACAGATGCGTGGAACTGGGAATGGGATTCTACTAAAAATCGGGAGAAATTTGAAGCGATGAGAATCTCCAGCGATACGTGGTCTCTAGCCGGTAAATTCATTTTAGGCGGGATATTCATCAATCATGTTGTGTCTGTAATTGATGTCATGTATTTGACAAGGCTTGAAGCCGTTACGGTCATCCCGATCGTTGAGCCGTATAAACAATCATATTCACTATCATTTTCTGCCCGGTTTTAGAAAGTCAGAATCGTAAAATGCAATGGAACCCAAATCCAATTGTCATTTTGTATATCGTCTTTGGGATCGTGTTTGTATTCATGACGGCTGAATCGTCATTAATGTTAGCCGGAAGTTTGGTTGTGTTTATTTTTTATCTTTTATTGAACCGTCCTGCGATGAGAAACAAAGTTTTCAACCGAATGAAACCGTTTATGGTTTATATCCCGATGATGGGGGGTCTCTATTATCTTATTTCATTCCTTCTCACCGACTCATCTCATCTTGAGATTTTATCTAATACGATATTCTCTGTCGTTAAACTTGGACTAATGGTTGGTGTGATGTCGGTTTACTTGGAATACTCTGGAATAATCACCACTTTAGATGCATTTCGGAGCCTTTGGACGAAAACCCGTCTTCCTTGGAAAGCTATGGATAATATGTTTCTATATTGTGAATTAGTCTTGAGATTTTTCCCAACGATGCGTACTGAATGGACATCCATGATCAATTCTAGAAAAGCGTTAGGATTGTCTAATGGAAATCAAAAGGGGAAATCTTACAGATTGTTCATTAAATATTTACCGGGGATCGTCATTCAAAGTTATCGGAAATCTGAAGATGTTGCGGATGTGATGATCAGAAGAGGGTACGGCAAACAGATCCCACGCGGGATGGCTTACCCCATATCGATGACAGTCAAAGATGGATTGTTGTTTTCAGTGTTTACTGTTCTAATTTTAGGAGTGAATTACCTTGCCTAGATTTAAGATATCACTGCAATACGACGGAACGAACTTCTTTGGCTGGCAAATGCAGTTATCGGAGAGAACGGTTCAGAATGAGTTGGAGAAATCCATCGCGGAGTTTAACCAGAACCAACGCATTATCGTAACAGGAGCCGGAAGAACAGATACCGGTGTACATGCTTGGGGACAAGTGGCTCATTTTGATTTAAAAACAGACTTGGATACCTGTACTCTCATTAAAGCATTGAATGCCAAATTACCGGATGATATTCACGTGACGGATTTACAGGCAGTCCCGGCGGACTTTCACGCGAGGTTTTCAGCAACCGCACGATATTATCGATATCAGTGTCTCACGAACATGGATATACTGATGCAAAACCAAACATGGGTGATCCAAGATGTATCAATCGACCCGTTAAATGAGTGCGCGAATCTCTTGATTGGAGATCATGATTATGAGTCGTTTTGTAAAGTAAATCCGGACCTAAAAAGTACGCGATGTATCATTAATCATTCATCGTGGAGAAAAGACCAAAACATGTTAACTTTCCACATATCCGGAAACCGGTTTTTACATCATATGGTTCGGTATCTTGTTGGAACAATGATTGCCGTCACTCAGAATCGGCTGTCCTTTGAGACGTTTACACATTTGTTGGATCATCCGGATAAAAATGCACATGTCTTTAGAGCCCCTCCGCAGGGCTTAATATTAGAGAAAGTGGATTATGGAGAACATCAAACATAGAATAAAAATAATATTCGTTCTGACTTGGGTTTTATTAAGTCTGGTTTTTGCTGAGGATTTATATCAATCCAGGGAAACGGCCATTACACGGACGATAGAAAAAGTCAGTCCGGCAGTTGCGAGCATTTCTGTTACGCAGATCAAACAATATGCAGCCAGACCGTCCTTATTCCGTGATCCGTTTTTTGATCAGTTTTACCCCTATCAACTGTACAAACAAAAAGTTAAGAGTACAGGTTCTGGAGTGGTAATCAGTCCTGATGGATACATTTTAACCAATAACCATGTTGTTGAAAATGCGATGGAAGTGGTTGTTACACTCCCGGGCGGTAAAGAATATGAAGCGGATATCATCGGGTCAGACGCTGTGACCGACTTAGCTCTCTTAAAGTTAAATGGCAACAGCTTTCCGTATGCGGATCTCGGAGATTCGGACTCAATCATCATCGGTGAATGGGTGATTGCATTAGGAAATCCGTTCGGATTGTTCGAATTAAACAATCAACCCACAGCAACAGCAGGAATTGTCAGCGCAATAAATATGGATTTTGGGCAAAGAGAATCCGGGAATGTTTATCAGGATATGATCCAAACCGATGCTTCGATTAATCATGGAAACAGCGGTGGTCCATTGGTGAACAGTAATGGAGAAGTGATCGGGATCAATACCTTCATTTACACAGGATCTGAATACACCTCAGGATCAGTAGGAGTTGGGTTTGCCATTCCGATCAATAAAGCAAAAGTCATTGCAGAAGAATTAAAAAATAATGGACTGATTGACCGCAGTTATAATACGGGTTTACAGGTTCAACCGCTGACAGAACGCCTTGCGCGTCATTTAGATTTACGGCGTACGTCCGGTGTGATCATCATTGAAGTTGAAGAGAACAGCACGGCAGATCAGGTCGGACTTGAGCCGGGAGATATTATCATCTCTGTTGAAGGAAAATCCATTAAAGATACAAAAGATATTAAGCGAATTATTTCTGAGAATGATCTTCGCCCCGGGGATAAATTAAACATGAGAATTTCACGGGACGGAAAGATATTTTCAGTTAAACTCTCATTAGGAAAAATTGAAAACAATTATTGGTAAACTATGATCTCAAAAGAAGGTAAAACAATTCTAATCACATTTTTTTTCATGACAATCGTCCTGCGAGCGGCATCATGGGTCATTGATATCCCTGCATTTGATTGGGGTTATCTGATCTTTGGTGGTTTGCTCCTGTTCTCATTGAACTTTTTCAGGGATCCGAAACGCCGAATCCCGGTTGGTGAAGATATCATTGTTTCACCGGCGGACGGGAAAATAGTTCGTATAGAAAATGTAACCGACAAAGATCATGAAAATATGATGTGTGTTTCTATTTTCCTGAATGTGTTTAACGTTCATGTGAACCGTGTCCCATTTAGCGGCGAGGTGATAGACACCACATATCAAACCGGAAAATTCTTAGCCGCGTTTGATCATAAAGCGTCAGATGAAAATGAACAGGCAATTACGGTGTTTAATACATCCAAAGGTGTTATCAAAGTGAAGCAAATTGCGGGACTGATCGCAAGACGAATTCATTGCTATGCCAAAAATGGTTTACAGATGAAAAAAGGTGATCGCTTAGGATTTATCATGTTTGGTTCCCGGACAGATATTTTTGTCCCTGATACAGTTGAATTGAATGTAAAATTGGGGCAGAAAGTGAAGGGGAATGAAACGATCATAGGATCTTTTAAATGAGATATCGACGAAAAAAATTCAAGAAAAGACGAAAAATCAATAAACGATTTATTCCGAACATCTTTACGATGATGAATATGTTTCTAGGATTTTTAGCCATCATAATGATCATCGAAGGAAATCCGATCAAAGCCGGGTGGCTGATTTTGATCGCGGGAGCATTTGATGCCGTTGATGGTAAAATCGCAAGGCAGCTTGGAATTCCGTCTAAATTTGGAACCGAATTTGACTCATTTGCGGACACGGTTTCATTTTGTATGGTACCTTCGCTGCTTGTTTACAGTATATATACCGATGGACTCCACCCGTTTTTAGCCGGAATAATGAGTATTGTTCCGTTATTGTTCGGGACCATACGATTAGCCAAGTTTAATCTGCTCGATGAGGACAAACCCATACCTTACTTCGTCGGTTTAACCACACCGCTGAACGCATTATTTATCGTCGGATATATGCTCTTTAACCATCGGGTTTACGGGCATATGGGCGATTCACGAGTTGCGATGGTGCTGGTGATCACGTTGGGATTTTTACTCATCAGTAAAGTTCGGTTTGCTAAATTTCCGATGCTGTCCTTCAAAAAAGGAAGAAAGAATACACTTCAATTACTCGGTGTCATATTTATGGTCATATCCGTATTGATATGGAAAGGACTTGTGCTCTTCCCGTTATTAGCACTATACATATCATGGAGTGTGCTGAATTGGGTTATTCATCCAATCGCAGAAGAAAATGACATCATTATTTTTTCAGATAAAGAGGATATGGTTCTATGACAAAACGTTCTATCATACTCATCGTTTTGGGATTATTAGTCGGAGCAATGACCGGCACATTGATCGGTGAGTTCCTAGCCTACATTTTACCGGATGGCGTAGTGAAGGAATTTTTCCTGACCAGCATTCATTTTGATTTAGCAGGGATTGTCGGGAACGAAACCGGTGTGATCGTTTTAGATTTGATTATCATCACAGTAAAATTTGGGCTGACACTTGTTTTTAATTTCACCAGTATCATCGGATTGGGTGTTGCGTATTATTTTTTACGTTATTTTAGATAGAAAAATTTATGTTTCGTAAATTCAACAGACTAAATGGAGGAAAAACTTATGCATGATTCACAAATTATCTATGCATTTATTGGAAATCTTGGTCCCATGGAAATGCTCTTAATTCTTTTAGTGGTTTTATTATTGTTTGGAGCAAAACGATTACCGGAACTTGCGAGAGGATTAGGACAGGGGATTCGTGAATTTAAAGGTGCGGTAGACGGAGCCAAAAAAGAAATAGAAAAAGCGGCTGATCCATCCACGGAGGATAAAGAAGAGAAGTAATTCTATTTCTACTGATTTTATAGAGTAATCAACACCATTCTGAGGAACATTTCTGTTCCCAATTCATTTAATTACATTACTGTGATTCTGCAGTAAATAATTGCAATTATCTTTACAGATCGATAAATGATTCAATTTGTTCACCCTTGGTATTTAAGCCTTATTATCATCATTCCGATGTTGGAATGGTGGTATCGCTATTACGGGAAAAAACAGGAAGGCACACTTCGGATATCCTCCGCTGCTTTAGTTAAATCCTTTTTCCACACGCGAGGTCAATCAAGGATTAAAATACTCCGAATCTTAGATTATTTATTGATTTTATTTATTCTATTCGGACTCGCCAAACCTCAGTGGTTGAGTTTAAAAAAGGAAACTGAAGTTGACATCGTCGATATTGTTTTAGTCGTTGATATTTCAAGCAGTATGCTGGCGGATGACTTTCCTCCAAACCGATTAGAGGTTGTTAAAAAAGCTGCAGATCAATTTATTGAAAAAAGAAAAGGTGATCGAATCGGATTACTTGTTTTTGCCGGTGAAACGTTCATTCAATGTCCGTTAACCGTTGATATCACCGTACTGAGGAACTTATTGAAAGAAGTAACGGTCGCCGATAAAGAGGTGGATGGAACAGCGATCGGAATGGCGATTGCCAATGCAACCAATCGGCTTCGTTCAAGTCAAGCTGTGTCTAAAGTGATGATTGTTCTTTCGGACGGAAGTAATAATGCTGGTGAGTTAGACCCGATTACGGCAGCTGACATCGCATCTCAATTTGATATCCGTATTTATACGATAGGTGCCGGATCGAACAAGTCTAAAACTTTTATCCAAAACAGAGGATATATTCGTCATGAAATTGATGAAGAAACATTGATGGCCATCGCGGATAATACTGGCGGAAAATATTTTCGTGCCACAGATGAGAAATCGTTGGCTGAGATATACAGCGAGATTGATCAACTTGAACGGACAAAAATCAACATTCGGGAGTTTACGCAATACGATGATTTGTTTGGATGGTTTTTACTGCCGGGAATCCTGATCATATTCACGCGCTTTGGTCTTTCTAGATTCTTATATCGGAGGAAGATCTGATGGCATGGAAGTATCCTTGGATGTTCCTGTTTCTAGTCATGTGGATTATATTAATGGTATGGACATCCATAAAGAGAGAGGAAAAATCATCATTTTTTGAATCAATTTCAACTCAATTGAAAGACAGCCTGTTCAATCGAACACAATGGAACAGAATTCATTTGAGACACCGTCTTCAATCGATTGGAGTTATCTTACTGATTTTAGCAGCTACCGGTCCGCAAATCGGAACAAAAGTCAAACCGGTTGAGCGGAAAGGGGTTGACCTTGTTTTTGCCATTGATGTGTCCATTAGCATGGATGCGATTGATGTGAAACCGAGCCGATTGGAAAAAGCTAAATTTGAAATCAGTCAATTGATCAATCAGCTGGAAGGAGATCGCGTTGGGATTATTGTTTTTGCAGGATCCAGCCATTTATACCTTCCGCTAACCACCGATTACGAAGCAGTTTTGTTATTCCTCGATGCAATTGATACGAAAATGATCGCCACGCAGGGGACGTCATTAAAAAGTGCATTATCCACAGCGATCAGCGTTTTCCCCGAAGAGAACACCAAGCATAAAGTCGTCATTTTAGTCACGGATGGTGAAGATCATGAAGGCGAAGCAGTCATCTTTGCGGAAAAAGCAGCAGAAACCGGGATCATTATTCATTCCGTTGGCGTTGGAACATATGCGGGATCATTAATTCCGGTTGGGAATGATAACGGTATCATAAATTACAAGAGAGATTTACAAGGAAATTTGGTCACTTCCGTATTGAATGAATCGGCGCTGACTAAAATTGCAAATGCCGGGAAAGGCATTTTTGTACGATTTGATAACAATGCCGCCAGCTATGTCAACCTACAAAAAAGCATTAATATGATGGAGAAAAAAACGATTAGTACACATGAATTTTCTGAATATGAAGATCGCTATCAGTATTTAGCAGCCTTGTCTTTAATCTGCTTTGTTTTAGCGATGATCATTCCAACCAAAAACTCGAATACATCCGATACATGGAGAGGTCGATTTGTCTAAACATCCATCCCGAATAATTTTTAGTTTTCTGATCATCGCAGGTTTTTGTTCAACAGGGATAGCCGGCGAAGATAAAGGTTTGCAAAATTACAGAAACCGTCAGTTTGAAAAAGCGAGA
This sequence comes from uncultured bacterium, assembly GCA_964422145.1. Taxonomy (GTDB): domain Bacteria; phylum Fidelibacterota; class Marinisomatia; order Marinisomatales; family JACNKV01; genus JACNKV01. Next base: position 42,420 of record CAYQZV010000011.1, read on the forward strand.
GGGTACTACGAGTCCATTTTAACGAAAGGGGAAAATCCGTCTGCAAGTTTCGGTCTTGGTACATCTGCATTTCAGCAAGGAGATGTTGAAACAGCGGTTCAGGCGTTTGATGATGTCCTTGAAGGACAGAATAACAAACTAAAGGCTAAATCCTATTACAACATGGGGAATATTCTCCATCAGCAGCAACGGATGGACGAGAGTCTAGCCTTTTTTAAAAAGTCGCTTGAATTGGATCCAAGAGATAACGATGCAAAAGCCAATTATGAACTGATCAAATATTTAATGCAGCAGCAAGAGCAACAGCAAGATCAGCAGAATCAAGATGACCAACAGGATCAGGATAAAAACGACGAGCAACAAAAAGACCAACAGCAACAAGAGTCTGGACAAGAGAAAAAAGAAGAAAATTCAAAACAGTTTGACGATCAGAAAAAGGAACAGAAGCAAGATCAGCAAAACGAAAAGAAAGAGGAACAATCTGATCCGAAAGAGCAGGAATCCAAAGAGAGTGAGAAACCTGAAGAAAAGACTTCACAGCCTTTAAGCGAATCTGAAGAAAAAGACAAAGAGAAAGAAGAGAACAAGAAAAATGCCGAGGTGATCCTGAATGCATTAAAACAAGACGATAAAATTAATCAAAAGCGTAAGATATCAAAGGCTGCTTCAAAGAAATTAGAAAAGGATTGGTAACTCGTTGTTTAAGAAACTGATCATATTAACCTTGTTATCTTCCTGCTTATTCGCAGTCAGTATTGTGTCACATGTTGATCGGAAAAAGGTTGCAATGGGGGATGTATTTACACTCACAATTGAGGTTACCGGATCAACCGAATCACCTCAAGTCAATATCTCTTCGATCCAAAAGGATTTTACAATTGTCAATGGTCCGTTCAGCCAAACCAGTATCAACTCTGTAAATGGTAATGTGAGGAAATCGTTATCTCAAACATGGAATATTACTCCGAATCGAGTAGGGAGTTTTGTGATTCCATCATTTCATGTCAGGGTTGGTAATGCAAAATATAGAACAAATTCAATCAAAATCGATGTGAAAAAAGATCAAATTCAATCGAAGAATGAGACAATTTTTCTATCAATCAACTTGGATAAAAATACGGCTTATCCCGGAGAGCAAATCACTGTCGAATATAAGTTGTATACAAAAACGACCGACCTTTCAATTACAAATATTGCCCCACCTGAATATGTAGGATTTTGGGCAGAGGAACTTTATAAAGCAACACGGTTAAACTTCCGCAACGTTTATATGAATGGTGAACAATATAAAGTGACACGATTGTTTACATACGCTCTCTTTCCCACAAAGACCGGGGAGTTGAGTATCCCTGAAATGACAATAAAATGTGAAGTTTCTGAAAAGAGGAAATCAAGCAGACGATCCATATTTGATACATTTTATCAACCGACTGTAACTAAAATATTGCGCGCTTCCGAAAAGAAAATTCGAGTAGAGTCGTTTCCTGAAAATGAACCGTCAAATTACCAGGGAGTGGTCGGTGAATATTTATTACACGCTGAAATTGACCGAACTTCCTTACCCGCTAACGATGCTGTAACATTGGATGTAACGCTAACCGGAACAGGAAATATATCACTGATCAATACTCCGGATATTCACTTCCCGGATGCACTGGAAGTTTTTCCTCCAACAATCAGTATTGAGAAAGATCCATTTAGAGATCAAATAACAGGAACCCTGAATTGGGAGTATATTCTCATCCCTCGACAAACCGGCAAGTTCACCATTCCAAGGATTGAAATCCCGTACTTTAATCCGATGAAAAAAACATGGGAACGCGCTGAAACAAAACCAATTTTACTGTCAGTTACTCCGAGTAAGACACCGGTAAATATTTCAAGCGGTTTCAGCAAGGAAGAAGTGGAATTATTAGGAAAAGACATTCGTTATTTCCGCTCAGCAATTTCGAAATGGCGACCGATTGAACGTCATGTTTCTGTCTCAAAATCAATTCTGGTTATCTACATTTTAACTGTGTGTCTAGTTCTGCTTCCGTTTGGGTTAACGAATTTCAATCAATCGAGGGAAGAATCAATAGAATACCGCAGATCAAAGAGTGCATTGAAAATTGCACAAAAGAAATTAAAACATCCAACTGAAGATGTATTTACGCAAGCAGCTGATGCTATCTATCCTTTTTTAAAAGATCGGTTTTACCTGCAGTCTGAACAGTTGGATCCGCATTTAGTTCATTCCGTATTCGTGAATAAAATTGACGAACGGGAATTAACTGAATTGATTAAAATTCTCAATGTATGTGATGCCGGTCGTTATGCTCCCGGTGCGGCTTCTTCCAAAGATGATTTGATCGACAAAACGAGAAAACTTCTCAAAAGGATAAATTCATATGCGTAAAATTGTATCCTTGTTATTCATCCTGATTGTTTTCGTAAAAGGTCAAACGGCGGATTCTCTTTATCAATCCGCATTCAATGCGATTAAAAAAGAACATTATCAAATAGCAGCAGATTACTATCACCAAATTCTTGCACAAGGTATAGAACACACTGACCTTTATTATAATCTCGGAAACAGTTACTATCGAACCGGTAAAATCGGGTATGCAGTATGGGCGTATGAAAAAGGGCTCCAGTTATCACCTCGTGATGAGGATATTCAATTCAACTTAAAGATCGCTAATAATCATGTCAGGGATAGGATAGAAAACCCAAAGTCTATTTTTATTGTTGAGTGGTATCGAACATTGAAAAATGCATTCATTTTGGAAGATATATTATTTTTTGGCGGTGGATTATTACTCTTTGCAGCACTCATGTTTGTATCCTCAGTTTGGATAACTTTTCGGTATCGGTCAAGATTAATATCGATTGCTGTTGGATTGTCAGTCGTCGTTCACCTCATTGCCATCGATAAATACTGGGATCTTTCTGATATCCATGAGGGCGTGATTACCTCAAAAGAGATCAAAGTGTTCTCCTCACCGTTTGAACGGGAAGACGGTGTGTTATTCCGATTGCATGAAGGAATCAAAGTGCAAATTACGCAGTCACAATCCCAATGGATGGAAATCAGTTTACTGGACGGGAAAAAAGGCTGGATCAGTTCCAACCATTTACGAGAGTTGTAGAAAGAGGGTTCGAGAGAATAGTATGAAAGCTTCAATCAACCACACTAAATTGTATCATGCGTAAAATACGAACAATCACCATCTCCTTATTCATTACCTTAAACTTCGGACTGATTTTCGCACAGAATCAAAATGAATCATTTGATCCGTCCGTTTTAAAGAATTATGAACCCGATTGGCCGATTTTGTTGAATCCCATCCTTGGAAATACTCAAATCACATTTCAAAACGATACAACAAAGCACGAACGTGTTGAAGTTGAAGGTTATCGTCTACAAGTGTTTGCAACAAAATCCCGACAAACTGCGGACAGCTTAAAAACTGTTTTGGAGAAAAAACTCGAAGAACAAGTTTATGTCAAATTTGAAGTTCCGAACTATAAAGTACGCGTAGGAAATTGCGAAAAACGAGCAGATGCAGAAGCTCTTAAATCGAAATTGACAAGAATGGGTTATCCATTTGCGTGGATTGTTCGAACTCGTATCGAAATGGGACATTAAGCATTCCCTTTAATTTCGCATTCATGTTGTGTGCATAATATCTTAATCTGCAGAGTTTATATCAAGTAGTGATGAGTGAATCAATGAAACAATTAATGACCCGAATCACAACATCTGTAGAAGATGATATAGTCATATTTGAGGAGGAGTTTTTCGCTGCACTGCGATCTGATGTCGGGTTGATCAATAAGATGGTTCATTATATCGCAAAACAACGGGGGAAAAGAGTTCGTCCGTTGTTGACTATTCTATCAAGCCGTGTTTGCGGTGAACCGAATATTAACAGCTATCGTGCAGCAACGTTGATCGAATTACTGCATATCGCAACACTGATTCATGATGATGTTGTTGACGATGCTGAATATCGGAGAGGTTTTCCTTCAATCAACCGTGTATGGAAAAACAAATTATCCATCTTGATCGGCGATTATATTTTAAGTAAGTCATTGATCAATATGATTAAACTCAAAGATTTTGATGTGCTCGAGTTAATGTCCGATACGGCCGAGCAGTTGAGCAGCGGTGAAATTCTTCAGATGGGAAAGAACCTCAGCAAAAAGATGAATGAATCAACGTATTATGATGTGATTCAGCGTAAAACGGCATCTTTACTGGCTGCATGCTGTGAACTTGGTGCAGTCACCACAACAAATACACTTGAAGATCGAAACGCTATGAAAGAATTTGGGTTGAACTTTGGAATGGCTTTTCAGATTCGAGATGATCTATTTGACCTGCTTGGTTCTGCAAATCAAACCGGCAAAGATTCCGGTATTGATGTCAAACGCAATATGACGACACTTCCGTTAATTGTAGCCAAAGAGAAGCTTTCATTTACTCAGAAACGAAGGTTGAATGCCATCCTTGGGAAGAAGAAAAAGCAACGGAAGGACATTAGTGAGATAAGAGACATCATTGAAAGGGTCGGCGGATTTGAATACGCTAAGCATAAAATTGCTCACTTTTCTCAGCTTGCCGAAGATGCTTTACAGCGATATCCAGATACGTTATATAAGCAATCGATGCTGGATTTAGTTCGTTTTAACCGCGAGCGTGACAATTAACTGAGTTTGTTGTTTGAAAATTCTGATTATTAAATTCAGTTCAATCGGGGATATTATTCTCTCAACTTCCCCGTTAAGATCCATACGATACGCTTACCCAAATGCAGACATTCATTTCTTAACATTGGATACTTTCTCTCCGCTTTTAGAAGGTCATCCAGATATTGATCAATTACTCATTCTGATTAAATCTGCGAAGTATTCTGATATCAAACGTACCGGGAAACATTTAAATGACAGTCGTTATGATCTTGTCATTGATTTGCATAACACGCTTCGCTCAAAAATTATCTGCAAACAAATTCGAAAGTCCCCAAAACACATATTGAAAAAACCCCGTTGGAATCGATTCAAATTATTTTATTTCCATCGAAATGATTTTCCGACAGATTTTTCTCAAATTCAACTGCTGCACACACCTATTCGTTCTTTATTATCCAAAGTAGAACACTTTCCTTACACTCATTTATATATTTCTGACACTGAAAAGATGTGGGCTACTGATTATTTAAACAACTTTAATGTTCCTGAAAGATACGTAGTGTTGGTTCCCGGAGCAGCCTGGCCGCAGAAAAGATGGCTGGTTGATCATTATAAATCAATCGCACAAAAGCTTATTCAAAACAACATTGGAGTTGTAATTTTAGGCGGTGAGAATGACATCATATGTGAGGATATATCAATTGATATATCGGGTGTTGCAGATTTACATGGAAAAACAAACTTAAGAGAATCTTTGGCTATTATCTCAACGTCAAACTGTGTTCTTGGCAGTGATACAGGATTGCTTCACGGAGCTGAAGCATTGCGAGTTCAGGTAGTGATGATTACCGGCCCGACATCGAGAGAAACAGGAGCGGGGACCAATTTAAAAGAATCCGTCACGTTAGAAAATTCATCATTATCGTGTCGTCCCTGCAGTCAAAACGGTAAGAGAAAATGTCACCGACGGGAGCAATACTGCATGACGGAAATTTCAGTCGACTTAGTTTGGCATGAACTGAAAAGGATGTTAGACGTATGACGTTCTTTTGGGTTTTACTCTACAATCTCATTTTCTATCCGTTGATGTATCTCATCATTGTCTTTTGGTCATTGTTTAATCGTAAGCTGAAAGAAGGATTTAAGGGCAGACTTCAATCCATTGAAACATTAAAAACGTTTTTCGCAACAGTGGATAGGAGTAAACCTGTTTTTTGGTTTCATGCCGCTTCTCATGGCGAATATGAACAAGTCCATCCTGTTGTCGCGGGTTTAAAGGATGTTGAGCCGTATGCTATTATTGTTGTTTCATTTTTCTCACCATCAGGATTTAAAAATGTAACGGACGAAAATATCGATTGTAAGATTTATTTGCCATTCGATTTTGTTTGGTCCGTTCGAAAAGCGATCAAAATCGTAAAACCCAAAAAGATCATTTTTGCCGCATACGATATCTGGCCCAATTTAATCTGGGTTGCTAAATACCGGAAAATTCATACGATGATTTTTGCGGCACATTTTACCAGAGGAACCAAAAAACTTTTTCCGGTCCTTAGAAGTTTTTATCGCTCGGTGTATAAAACTTTTTCGGCAATATATACGATTACTAATCAAGATTATTTGTGTGTGCAAAAGATTATCAAAAGCACACAGACTCCAATCATCCGAGTTTTGGGAAATCCTCGGTATGACAGGGTGAAGAAACGTGCCGATAAATTCACAAAACAACATACAATATCCGTCTTGTTAAGAGAAAAACGGATCATTGTAGGCAGCGTGTGGCCCGAAGATGAAGCCGTTATTTTGGACCCGATTCTTCAATTGATGAAAGAGGATGAGGATATCCATCTGATGTGGGTTCCGCATGAGCCGAAAGATGACTATGTGCAGCAATCGTTAGCAAAGTTTGAAGAGCAGGGATTATCCACGCAGATCATGAGATCGAAGAAAAACTTTAAAGGGAATGGAGCACGTGTAACGATCATCGGAATCGTCGGTGTTTTATCCAGATTGTACTGGCAGGGACAAATTGCCTATATTGGCGGCGGATTTTCAACGGGTGTTCATAATGTGATGGAGCCTGCTATCGCTAGGTTACCGGTTATCTTTGGACCGCGACATGCGAATTCCCATGAAGCCAGCGAATTGATCAGCAATGGTGGGGGATTCCCGATCAATAATTCTGATGAAGTATATCAGATCATTAAAGATCTGTTCACGGATAACAATAAATTTTTACAAGCAAGTTATGCTGCAACGGATGTGATCCATAAAAATTTGGGGTCATCCACGCGTATTGTACGGAGTATTATCCGTGACTAATGTTCTGGAGTTAAGCTGTACATTTCATCACTCCCGTAATCCCTCTGTAAACATATCACTGCCGTCTGGGCTGCATGTTATTTATGGTGAAAGTAATACAGGGAAATCCGATTTAATCCGTCAACTTGTCGGTCAAAATTCATCCAAGCGTTTTGCTGCTGATTCGAATGTGAGTCCGTCATTATTTCAAGTGATCATGCAAAACCCTGATCACCAGATCGTTCAACATTCCATCAAAAAGGAATTAGCATTTTCTTCTGAATGTGTTTGTTCTGATCCCGAGAAGATACAAGATGAAGTTTTACGGTTAAAAAGCGAATTATTGTTTGAAATTCATGAATTGCAACATCCAGCAACGTTAAGCGGTGGGGAAAAGGAAATTTTAAATATCGTCACCGGGTTATCTGTTCCGTCGTCTGTTTATTGCTTAGATGATGCACTATCATTTTTAAGTCAAAAGAATAAAGACCAGATGATTCAATATATTCAGAAACACATTGCTCAAACATCAACGCATGTACTGTGGTTTACGTCCGATATTACCGATATTAAGTACGGCGACACTTCGTGGGAATTTTCATCTTCTTCATTGAAAATAATGGAAGGAATAGAACATCAAACATATCCGTCAGTTGATCGAAATAGAGGAGGTCTTGAGATTGCGATCAATGATTTATCATTTGGCTATTTCCCCGATAAATTAATCTTTAACGATTTTAACAAAAAGATTAAAAATGTTCAATGTCTGGGTGTTGTAGGCAAGAACGGATGTGGAAAATCAACATTGTCCTTCTTAATGTTAGAGTTACTTCAGTCGAATTCAGGAACGATAAAACTAAGGGTTAATCAACAAAAATCAAGTATCGGTTATTTGGATCAATTCCCGGAACGAATGTTGGGTGCAAATTCGCTGAAGATGTTTACATCCGAATTAATAGATGGACACTTACTTCAATCAAATGCATTAAAAAATATCATTTCTGAATTGGAAGAATGGGGCATCCAATGGGAGCAATGGGAAGATAAACCAGCAATGGATGTTCCGTGGTCGATCTTGCGAATTACAATGATCGTGATTTTGGCAAGCAGTGAATATGACGTCATGATTTTAGATGAACCAACGTTTGGTTTAGGATGGAAACAAAAAGTAAATTTGCACGGTTATTTAGATCGATTATTTCAAAAGAAATACGGTATCATTTTATCTCATGATCTTGAATTTGTCGATTCAATTTGCGATGAAATCTTAACATTGAAATAAACGATTCGTTTTTAGTAAAAGACATAGAAAGTTTTATCATAATGATTGACAACCAGAAAAGAAAAATTACTCACCCAGAGAGGATTCTAACCCTGGCGAATATGATCAGTATGGGACGAGCCTTACTGGCAATCCCGATCATTTATACGCTTAGAGATCCAAACTTAACAACGATCACATTTATCTTGATCATTCTTGCCGTATTATCCGACGCTGCAGACGGGTATTTCGCCCGTCGTGCGCATGAAGTAACGCATTTAGGAAAATGGCTGGATCCAATCGCAGATTTCATTGTGATCTTAGCGGTGATATCGTATTTGGTTTTAATTGGGCGATTCCCTGTCTGGTTCTTCTCATTTTTCATTGTAAGATACGTTTCGATTGCCATTCCTGCGATTTATTTATTAAACCATTCACACTTTTTTCTTAGTGCAAATTGGTGGGGAAAATGGGCCATCGGGATGTCAGCTTTAGCGGTAATCTTTCATTTGTATCCGGTTGGTACTTTAGGATGGCTGCCAGAGATTACGCTGATTATCGCTGCGGTTTTGTTGATCCTAAGCTGGGTTGGATACATGAAAACTCTTGTAACAAAAATTCGTGAACTTTGATCATAAATGAGTGTTCTGAAGAAATTATTTGGAGCGTTATCCAAAACTCGAAAAACATTCACGAATGCTTTTTCGGTCATTTCCGGGAATCGGATTACAGCTGAAACTCTCCTTGAATTAGAAGAACAACTTCTTGCCGCTGATTTAGGATTCGATACAGTGGATGGAATCATCGAATTGGGGAAGCAGCATAATGGAACGGAATTCATTCCAAAGGTAAAGGAATATTTGTTAGATCATCTTCCTGAATCGAGCGAAGAGGATCATCCGCTGCCGATGGTTGTCATGGTGGTTGGTGTAAACGGAACAGGAAAGACAACATCCGCTGCGAAACTTGCAAAACTGTACAAAGATCAGGGAAAAAATGTTTTACTGGTGGGTGCTGATACATATCGTGCTGCTGCAGTTGAACAGTTACGCATTTGGTCTGAACGGTTGGGGATACGATTGATTTGTAACGAAAAATCACAAGAACCATCCGCTGTTTTGTTTGACGGATTAACCTCCGCGCGAGCCGTAAAATCAGATGTAGTGATTGTCGATACGGCCGGTAGATTGCATACCTATCAAAACCTGATGGAAGAATTACGCAAGATGTTCCGTGTGGTGCAAACCAGATTTAGCGAGTTTCATGTCGAATCAATTATCACCATTGATGCAAATCTTGGTCAAAACAGTTTCGTTCAAGCGAAATCATTTTCAGATTTCATCTCAATTAACGGGGCGATGCTAACCAAAATGGACGGCACAGCAAAAGGCGGAATAGTCTTTTCATTAAATAAAAATTTGAACATACCGGTGAGATATATCGGTGTTGGTGAACAACTTGAAGATTTGTATGTATTCAACAAAAATGAGTATGTACAAAGCTTATTTGGAGAAGAAAAAATATGATTCCAGTATTATTCAAAATAGGACCATTATCCATCTATTCGTTCGGATTTATGCTTGTGGTAGCATTTTATTCATGCTTCTACTTATTGACAAAGGAAATGAAACGATTGGGATACGAAACAAAATTAGCTTCTGATATCGTTTTTGCTGCAGCCGTTGGAGGAATTTTAGGTTCAAAAGTATATTATCTATTGGAAAATATCAGTCGAACAATCGATGATCCGATCGGGATGATATTCAGCGGCGCCGGGTTGGTTTTCTTAGGCGGTTTGATCGGCGGAACGCTCGGTGTTACCTATGTCATCAGAAAAAATAATCTGAATTGGTTTGAGTTTGGAGACATCGTTGCACCTTTGTTGATCTTGGGATATGCCATCGGACGGATGGGATGTTTCTTAGTCGGAGACGATTACGGATTGCCAACACACTTATCGATTGGAATGATATTCGAGCAGGGAATCCCTCCGACGACAACCTATTCGTTTGAAGCGTATTATCCATGGATTGATATCTCAGGATTTGAACCGGGATTGATCGCAGTTCTTCCTACCCAGTTAATGGAAACCTGTCTGGGACTCTTGATCTTTTTCTACCTATGGAAAAAACGAACATCTGTATTGGTCAAAGGGCAATTGTTTTTCACGTATTTGATTTTAGCAGGGATTGAACGGTTTGTGATAGAATTTATCAGAGTTAATCCAAAATATATTTGGTTCACTGATTCGATAGGATTCTCCGGTGCTCAGTTGATATCCATATTGATGATTTTGACGGGTTTTGTATTGATAAACTATCGTCAGAATATCCAAGAATCGTAGGTGATTCCCGTACAAAAGGAGTCCAGTATACCGATATTCCAAAGATATAAGCGCTTTATATTTGGAAAATTAATCGGTCCATTTTTCCTGTTGATCGTCAACGTTTGTTTTGCCATTGATATTGGTATAACATCTGATACGTTAACTGTTTCTCCCGAAAACTATGCGATTCCTCTCAGCAATACGTTTATAGTTGAGCCCATCTTAAAGATGACATGCAGTCATCAAATAACACCAAAATACAGGCTTGAAAAAATCCCCGGGATCATTCATTTTGATAAACCTGACTCGGCTTACCGTTGTATTGTTAAATACCGATATCTGATAGAAAAACCACCGTTGGTTGTGGGACCGAAAGCGCTACAGCTTCCAACCTTAGAAGAACTATCAACCGATACAAGTGATTATATTGAACCTCAGCCTAAACAAACAAGAGATGAGCCAGAATCACAGTTAATATCGAACGGAACAATCTTTCGTTCGATTGAAATCTCTCCGTTTGGCGGGACTGATTTTACCGGTGGACTGCAATTGCAAATCCAAGGGAAGTTAACGGATAATATGGAAGTTACCGGAGTATTATCAGATCAAAACCTGAATATCCAACCCGAAGGAACAACCCAATCTTTAGATGAAATTGATAAAATCTACTTAAAAGTCGGACATCCGAATTTTGAGATCCTTGCCGGGGATATTCAATACCAAAAACGAAGCGGGACGTTTTATCAAGTTGACCGAAAGTTGAACGGGATGATGGGCCAATATCAAAAAGGCCCGCTGCAAAGTTCAGCTGTGTTTGCGAAATCAGAAGGCAAATATTATAAAAAATTATTTATCGGGACAGAAGGTAAACAAGGTCCGTATTATTTAACATCTGCAGAAGGAAGTAGAAATATAATCGTTCAGGCAGGGACGGAGAAAATCTGGTTAGACGGCGAACGGTTGACACGGGGAGAAAATAAGGATTATACGATTGACTACAGTCTTGGAGAGATTACATTCACTCCTAAGCAATTGATCCATTTTGACTCCGAGATTTTTGTAGAATATCAATATTCTGATTTTCAGTACAATCAGCAAATCGCAGGTTCATCTGTTCACTACAAGATGGGTGAAAATAAGACAATTCAATTATCTTGGTTTCACGAACACGATGTGTACACGGATGAATCCTCCGGATTGACATCTGAATATATCGACTTATTGAAAACTGCAGGTGATAGTCAAATACACATTTCCGGAGCAGTTGAAGATGAGGAAGGAGATTACATTTTAACGGATTCTATTTACGTATATTCCCCTGAATCGGATAGTATGAAGTATACGGTTCATTTTTATCAAGATCAATTATCTGGGACGTACAAACGTACGGTGAATGAAGATGGAAATATTATTTTTGAGTTTGTTCCGGAGAGTGAAAGAGATCTGCTTATTGAGAACATTGATCTTTATACTCCATCGAAAAAATTAGTATCTCCAAAAGGGTTTGATGTTATTCAGTCAAAGTTTGCCGTGGATGTCAACCGTATCGGTCAATTCGAAATTGAAACCGCTGTATCCAGTTTTGATCTAAACCGAATTTCAGATTCGGGTGATGATGATAATTCCGGGTTTGCGCATCACATCCAATATCATAGTCGTAAAATGAAATTACCCGGAGATATGAAATTGAGTGTTCAGTTTGCTAATCGAAGGAAAGGTGATCGTTACCATGCCATCCAAAGAGACAAACCTGTAACCTATGAAGGGGACTGGAATATATCAACATCAGTAGGAATGCTTGAAGATCAATTATCCGGTAATGTTGTTTTGGAATCTGACAGTCTGGGTGAATTTAATCTTGGATGGAAACATTTGACGCTCGGACAAAAAAAATACAAACGAATGAATTCCAATGTATCGATGCACCTGAATTACATTCCTGAAATCACTGCCGCAATAAATCAGGTTAAAACTGATGAATGGACTTTCACTCAGCGAAGTGGAGAAGTGCTGTTCTTGGATGGGGATTTTCATCCATTCTTTTCATATGAAGATGAAAAAGAATCCGCTGGAAGTCAGTTTGAACATTCAAAGGGCGGAGTCCAATGGGAAACAGGAAAAGGAACCTTGTCAACGAGTATTGGAAAACGGATTGATTGGGATCAGCACTCCGAAGAAGGATTGATCAAAACTCATTCCGGTATTTTTGGCGAACTTGATTGGGAGGGGAGAACTCGCTCAGGGTGGCGTCAAAATATTGCATACCGACAACGAGTCCTGAATAATTATGAAGATAATGTAAATCAATCCTATAATTTATGGCGGGTTAATATCGGGTATTATATGCCGAAAAAGGCTGTTCAGTGGGATGTAAAAACAAAACTTGAAGAAACATTCATCGAAAACCGAGCGGTTATTTATGATTCTGTCGGAACCGGGTTTGGAACCCATCGGCATGATGAAGACTTACAAGAGTATATTCCTGATCCAAACGGATCTTTTATCGCTTACACCGTTTTAACCGGTGTACGAAAACCTTCGACGCATATCCAAGGGTCACAAAAATTGATTTTAGATTTGAAACGATCCCGATGGTCTTCATTGCATCCGTTCATCGTCCGGTTCACTGGGATGCTGGATTATCAGGGAGGAGGAGCCCATTTCGATCGTATATTCTCTTCGGATAATACTGATGTGAATACGACTCAATCCAAATGGATATTTAGAGAGGAATCTAGTTATAACCCGAAAAAGTCATCTAGAAAAATCCGTCAATGGTATCAGCAGATCCATCATTTGAACGGATTGGATCCCCGTGGGAAAGATCTGCGAAAAGAAAAAGAGATCGGAATTGAGTTATTTGAGTCGTTAACAAAACAATTACAGGCACAAATTCGTTTGGAGTATCATCAGTTCGATGTCAATTCTATGATTTCAGATCATAGAAATCGTGACGGGAACGGGATTTGGATAGAAGCCGGACTCAAGCAAACATCCCATTCAAATCAACAGATTGATATTATGCTATTGGCAGGACAGGCCGCAGGAGATATATGGGAAAATCCCTTTCAAGCCAATTCTGTAGGATGTCGCGGGAATATCAGTTGGTTTTTCTCAAAATCAAAACGGATCCAAATTGTTTCAGAATGGAATAAAGTGAAGGAAGTGAGCGGGTTGAATACAATTCCCCCGGAGATAATGAACGGTCTCCCGATTGGTCACTCTCTTCGAACGACGATTCAATCGAGCATGATGATCGGGAATAATTGGTCAATCAATGCATCATTAAATTACATCAATGATCAGCGGTATGATCACTTTATTACGATGACAGGAGAGTTGTGCGTCATTCTTTAAAGAAACTGAAAATTTATATAGTTGATATGTAAATAGTTAAATACAGTTAGGATATATGAAAATAAACATATTAATATAATTACTGACTCAACGTAAAATATCTGTTTTTCGACGCTGGTTTTTGTGAGAAATATCACAGCGAATTGTTAGTGAAATTAATAGATTTTCCCATCAAGATTTGAGTTAACCGATTAAAGAGGTCATTATGAATATCAAAAACACATTAATTTTTACCTTTATACTATCCTTTTCTTTCTCTTCTGCAGTTGAATCTATATCACTTTCAGAGGATAAAACAGAATTAAAACTTCTGAAAAATACTTCGGACGAGATTGTTCTGAATTATCATATTGAAAAAGTAAATGGATTCACTGTTTATACCAAGGATGGATCTTATTCAGAGATCACATTACCGGGCGGTCATTCCGTTGGTGAAATAGGTACGCCGAAACTACCAGCCCACAAAGAGTTGATTGAAATTCCTGAAGGAGCTGATATCTCAATTAATGTTGTAGATTATTCTTCATCGGAAGTCAATTTAAGTGATTACGGATATGTAGATCAGATTATTCCAACTCAGCCATCATTGTCAAAAGATCAGAATGCGGATGATGTCCCGTTTGAAAAGGATGTGTCTTTCTATACTGTGGATCGATATTCTGATCATCCGGTTGCAACGGTTGAAATCCTTGGAAGACTCAGAGGGATTCGTTTGGCACGTGTAGTCATTGCACCGGTTCAGTACAATCCAAAACGGAATACTCTGAAAGTTTATAACGATATTGCAGTCAAAATCAATTTAGCAAATGCAGATACCGAGAGGACCGAATATATTAAACAAGCGACATCTTCACCATACTTTGATGTTGTATATAATCAAATATTAAATCATCGGTTCCCTGATTATCCAAGTCACCCGGATTTAGTCCGTACACCGGTGAAGTATCTTATTGTATCCAATCCAATGTTTGAAACGGCATTACAGCCATTCATCGAATGGAAAACGAAAAAAGGATTTGAAGTAATAGTTGGTTATACAAATGATATCGGATCTTCTGTCACCAATATTAAAAATTGGATTATAGATCATTATAATGCAGGGACTCCTGAAGATCCTGCTCCAAGTTTTATTTTGTTTGTCGGTGATGTTCAGCAAGTTCCCGCATCGGGTGTTGGGTCAGCTACCAATAAAAAAACTGACCTCTATTATGGAAGTATTGACGGGGATTATTTCCCTGAAATGTATTATGGGCGATTTTCAGCTACATCTGTATCTCAACTTGAAGCCCAGATCAACAAGACACTTTATTATGAACAATATCAGTTTTCAAATCCAGCTTATTTAGATGATGTAACGTTAATTGCCGGTGCTGATGCAACATGGAATCCGCGAGTTGGTCAGCCTACTGTACAATATGGGACCCAAAATTATTTTAATGCAGCTTACGGGTTTGATGAAGTTAACGACTATTTAACCAGTTATTCCGGCTGTTATGACACAGTTGATGAAGGAGTTGGGTTTATTAATTATACTGCTCATTGCGGTGAAACAGAATGGTCTTCTCCGCATTTATCTCAAAGTGATGTCAATTCGTTCACCAATGTTGATATGTATCCTTTGGCAATAGGTAACTGCTGTTTGGCTGCAGACTTTGGTTATTCTGAATGTATAGGTGAAACCTGGATGAGAAAAGCCAATGGAGGTGCAGTAGGGTATATTGGCTCATCACCGTCCTCGTATTGGTTCGAAGATTTTTATTGGTCTGTTGGAGCATTTCCAATCTCTGGGAATAATGATGGATATGTTCCGACTTACGATGAAACAACTTGGGGTGTTTATGATGCACCTTTCGTCAGTGATTATGTATCGGCAGATGCATATATTTTTGTTGGGAACTTAGCGGTTACTGAAGTAGATATTCAGGGTTATCCATCACATTCAAGTCCTTTATACTACTGGCAGGCATATAATCTCCTAGGAGATCCATCCCTGGTTCCTTATATGACACAAGGAGAAGTGAATTCTGTAAGTTATATGGATATTCTACCCCTGGGGATCGATTCATTTGAGATTACAGCAGAACCGGGATCTTATATTGCCATTTCATTTGAAGGAGAATTGCATGGGGCTGGTCTAGTTGATCAATCAGGTACTATCAATTTATCTTTAACACCAATTTTAAGTGCTGGACTGGCAGACATCGTTATCACAAAACCGCAATACCAACCTTATATTCAAACTATTCAAGTAGCACCGCTTGAAGGACCATATGTGTTAATAGATAGTTATGAAATTGTAAATGATGATGGAGTGATAGAGTTTGGCGAAACGATTGGTATTACCGTGACTCTTAAGAATGTAGGGAATGAGCCGTCTACAAATGTGACCATGAGTCTAACTGAAGATGATCAATATATAGATCTTACAAATTATTTCCAAAACTTTGGGACGATCGCTGCGGGTGAAACAGTTACTCTGTTAAATGCCTATACATTTACTGTTTCAAATTCGACCCCAAATGATTATGGATTTTCCTTAGATGCTATTATCAACTCTACAGAAGGAACATGGAATAATAATATGTTCTTCACGTCCTATAGTCCAGTTATAGATGTTATGAATGTAAGGGTTGAGAATGATGACAATAGTAATGGTCGTTTAGATCCGGGTGAGACAGCGGATATTGTTGTGACGTTAGAAAATGCAGGTGGCGCAGAAGCGGAGCCCGTACAGGCATTACTTTCAATAGCTGATCCTTTGATCACTGTTAATAATAATGAAGGAGTGATTGATCTTATAGATGCGTATTTAACAGGAGAGGTTGTTTTCAATGTGACTGTATCTTCTGATACTGATTTAGGTCATGTTATAGCCTTATCGTTAGCCATAACCGCTCAGAATGAATACAGCACAACCGGAACATTTTCATTAACTGTAGGGTTGTGTTTAGAAGATTTTGAGACGGGGATGTTTTCGATGTACCCGTGGGAGTTTGGCGGAAACGCGGACTGGATGATCACTGAGACGGCATATGAGGGTGTTTATGGTGCCCAGTCGATGGATATCAATGATAATCAGACATCAGAGTTGAGTGTAACATTAGATGTGCTGACAGCGGGAGAGATTTCGTTTTATTACAAGGTGTCTTCAGAAGCAAGTTCATGGTCCTTCTATGATGGATTGAAGTTTTACATTGATGGTTCTGAACAAGGTGATGGATGGCAGGGCGAGATTGACTGGAGTCAAGCGACATTTCCTGTGGATGCCGGTGAACATACATTTTTATGGAAGTATTTGAAAGACGGCAGTGTTACTACTGGTCAAGATTGTGCTTGGATAGACTACATTATATTCCCGTCTGTAACTGCTCCTT
>CAYQZV010000012.1:0-59285 GCA_964422145.1 uncultured bacterium
GAGCGACAGGATTTGAACCTGCGACCCCTGCAACCCCATTGCAGTGCGCTACCGGTCTGCGCCACGCTCCGATAAAGTTATTCAGCAATAATTTCTAGTATTGCTCGTAATTCTTCTTTGATCTTTTGCCTTATTTCCTCTGTCTTCGGATTACTTTCAATATGAACAGAATCAGCCACGTTTGCTTTTTCTTTTGAAAGTTCTGATCGCGCACCTTCAATGGTGAATTTCCGATCGTATAACAGCTCTTTGATCTGAAGAATCAAGTCAATATCTTTTTGCCTGTACGTTCTGTTTCCAGCTCGGTTTTTAGGCGGATTCAGTTGTTTGAATTCGGTCTCCCAATACCGGAGAACGTATTGTTTCAAATCCGTGAGTTCGCTGACTTCACTGATCGAGTAATACAGCTTCTTTATTTCAGGTTGTAACGTATTTTCCATTGAAATATTACTTAAACTAATACTTTATATTACCGATTTAACCTAAATAAATACAACACTATTCTTTAGTATTGCTTCCCGATATAGTTATTATGGAAGTCAATCCACTCTGGCAGGACTTTTTTCAGCATATCTTTTGGAGGAAGGAATGCAAATCGCAAATGATTCGTCCCTTTTTGCTGACCAAATCCGGAACCGTTCACAGTCGTTAAACCTGTCTCTTCCAACAAGTTCCAGCAATATTCAAAATCTCCTGTACCTTTGGGAAGAATGTTTAATCTCGGGAATAAGTACATCGCCCCGATTTTACCGTAACATTCAACTCCTTTCATCTGATTGAAAGCATCTTTTACCATCATCGCTTTATCATAAAGATCATTCAGTATAGACTGTTTTTCATCCATGAAAAGTTGATACGGCTCACTCCCCTTTTCCGGCGGATTTGTAATCATGTACATCAGAGCTTGTCCTACGGTATTCGAGCACAAACTCACGGATGCCTGCTTAAACAATACTTCAATAAACGAAATATCATTCCCGTCAACCGAAGGCAGATTTCTGGCTTCCAAGTATCCGCCGCGATGACCGCATTCACCATAAAATCCTTTGGATGCACTATGCAGACTGAATAACGGAACACTCGTTCCTTTCACCGCTGACGCGAAAGATATAAATTCTTCCCCGTATAAATTTTCCTGATACACTTCATCCGAAATGATGACCAACTTGTTTTCTTCGGCAAATTCAATCACTTGATTGATACTTTCACGGTCTAAGATCGCCCCGGTCGGATTGGCAGGATTGATCACAACAATGGCTTTAACATTGATTCCGCTTTTCACCGCTTCAGAATAGGATCGTTCTAATTCTTTTTTATCAAGAGCCCAATCTTGCTCTTCATTGGGAAAATAGTCTACCTGAGTTCCACCGCATCGTCGGATTGTGGCTGAGTATAACGGATACTGCGGAATCGGAATCATGATCCCATCTTCCGGAGAGGTAATAAGCAGCTCAAGGACATTTTTTGCTCCCACGCTTGCACCATCGGTCAAAAATATATTGTCAGGATTTGCCGGTTCAATTCCATTGGGAGCATTTGTATCTCTGCGGTCAATATAGTTTGCAATGGCTTCTCGAATAAAAAGCGGTCCTTTACTTTCGGTATATGCGCCTAATCCCGTTTCAATTTTATCTAAGAAATTATTTGCGTAGTCTAATACATAATTTGAAATGCCGCACGTGCCGTTTATCCTTTCGATCTCGATCATCTTCGGAGATTGCAGCAAACTTAACACCTGCCGATAAAAAGTGATTGGTCTTTGCCCTAACGCTTGAGGGTTACCAATGTTGCATGGAATCGTTTTCTTCCCCAGACGGCGCAGTTCTGCAGCTCGAAGCGGAATCCTGCCCCTTACTGCATATTCCATTTCGATAATATTTTGGTTTAGTTTCATACGTCTAACTCCAGTGATAATAAAAAATGCCGTCGGGTCTTTCGATCCGACGGCATTGATAACATGTAGTGGTCTTCACCACTTGGCGCTCTCAGTCAGTTAAAATCTCTTTTTCCGCTGAGAGAAATTGCCTTTTTTATTTCCGCGTCTGCCCCCTTTGTCAAAATCCCGTCGAGGAGGTGTATATCCCTCCGGCTTTTCGAGGAGAGCTTTACGACTGAAATCTAATCGTCCCTGATCATCAATTTTGATCAGTTTGACTTTCATCTCATCTCCGGGTTTGCAGATATCTTCAACCTTTTCGGTTCGTTCCCAAGCCAACTCAGAGATATGAACCAAGCCTTCTCTTCCCGGAGCGAACTCTACAAAAGCACCAAATGTCATCAGGCGGGTTACAATTCCGTCAAATTCCATTCCGACTTCCGGTTCCATCGTGATCGATCGAACGAGTTCAACAGCATCACGGCATTTATTCACATCTGGACTTGCAACGGTGACAACGCCATCATCATCCACATTGATCTCACAGTCGGTATCCGCAATGATCTTTTTGATGTTCTTCCCGCCGGGACCGATCAATCCGCCGATCTTATCTGGATGGATTTGCAGAGACATGATCCGTGGAGCATACTCAGACATTTCGAACGGTTTTTCAACCGCTTCTTCCATAAGACCAAGGATGTGAAGCCTGCCCTGTTTTGCCTGTGCTAACGCTTCGGTCAGCAATTCAAATGAAATACCTTCAATTTTCAGATCCAACTGGATGGCTGTAATTCCTTCGCGGGTACCGCCGACTTTAAAATCCATGTCGCCTAAATGATCTTCTTCACCGAGAATATCACTCAGAACTGCGTGCCGGTCACCTTCCAAAATTAATCCCATTGCAATCCCTGCAACATGAGACTTAATTGGAGCACCACCGCTCATCAATGCTAAAGAACCGCCGCAGATGGATGCCATTGATGAAGAACCGTTTGATTCCATAATCTCTGACACCAGTCTGATGGTATACGGGAATTCATCATAGTCCGGCATTACCGGTTTTAAGGATCGTTCGGCTAAGTTACCATGACCGATCTCACGACGGCTGGTAAATCCGATTCGCCCAACTTCTCCGACACAATACGGCGGGAAGTTGTAATGCAGCATATAATTCTTTTTATAATCATCATCCATGCTGTCAATGATCTGCTCGTCACTTTTTGTCCCGAGAGTTAAAACAACCAGTGCCTGGGTTTCTCCTCGGGTGAAAAGCGCGGAACCGTGTGCCCGCGGTAAGAAATTAGGATCAATTGTAATTTGACGGATGTCCGTCGGGGTTCTACCGTCACTTCTAACATTCTTCACTAAGATCTGGTCACGGAATGCATGTTTGAATTGATCGCTGATAATCTGTTTGATCTCTTTTTCGGATTCAGGATATTCCCCTTCCAATTCTGTCAAAATCGATTCGGACAGTTCTTTTTCAGCATCTTTGCGCTCTAATTTATCTTTGATCTGGATGATTGCATCAACTTTCGAGCTAACTTTCTCAACAATTACCTTTTCGAGAGCTTCATTTGTCTCAACCACCGGAATATCACGTTTTTCAGGCTGAACAGCTTTGACAAGTTGTTTTTGCAGGTTGATGATCTCTTTAATGGATATGTGAGCAAACTTAAGTGCATCCACTAATGTTTCCTCGGAGATAATATCCGCTTCTCCTTCGACCATCACAATCGTTTGCTCATTCCCGGATACGATCAATTCCAGTTTAGATTCTTCCATTTGATCTTTTAACGGGTTTACGATGAATTCACCGTCGATCATTCCAACTCTAACCGTTGCGATTGGACCGTTCCATGGGATGTTTGAAATCGCAAGAGCAGCTGAAGCGCCTATCCCGGCTAAAACATCTGCAGGATTTTCACTGTCACTGGACAAAGCCGTGATGATCACCTGCGTTTCATATTTAAATGATTTTGGGAATAGAGGTCTGATCGGACGGTCTGTTAACCGACTGGTCAGAATTTCTCTTTCAGAAGGACGGGCTTCTCTTTTAAAAAATCCCCCTGGAATTTTTCCTCCTGCATAATGCCGTTCTCGGTATTCCACTTGCAGCGGGAAAAAATCTATATCTTCCTTCATTTCTTTTGCAGCATTGACGGCTGCAATGATCATGGTATCTCCGTATTGTACCATTACAGAACCGGCAGATTGTCTTGCTACCTTTCCTGTTTGGATGGAAAGTGTTCGTCCACCTATTTCTGTTTTAAATTGTATCATACTTATATTATTATCCTCTTATTCCTAGTTCTTTCTTTATCTGTACATATGATGAAGGATTAGTCTTCATGATATATTTTAACAGACGCTTTCGTTTTGATACCAATTTCACCAAACCATGGCGAGAATGGTTATCTTTTTTATGAGTTTTAACATGTTCGGTTAAATCTCTGATTCGTTGAGTCAATAAAGCAATCTGGACTTCCGGAGCACCTGTGTCCTCTGGAGTTTTTCCAAATGTTTTTACGATCTCTTGTACTTTTTCAGTGCTTAAAGGCATATTTCCTCCTATATATATTTTGCCAACAAAGCCATACAGTGTGTTTTGTCTTTATCTAATTGTTCAATTAATTTTTGTTCAGATGAAAATTTGATTTCATCTCGTATTCTTTCTAAAAATTCGATTCGGATATCCTCATCGTACAAATCTTTCATTTCCTTTTCGAAGAAATGAACTTCCATCACAAATTCGCCTTCATCAAAGGTTGGACGAATCCCTAAATTACACATACCATACAACGTCTGTCCATCTACTATTCCTCGTGTGAGATAAACACCGTTTTTAGGTAATAACTGTGATTTTTCCAGCGGAACAAAGTTCGCTGTTGGATATTCCATCTTTTTTCCTCTCCCTGCGCCGTGAACAACTTTTGCAGGGAATCCGTAGATCCATCCTAATTCAAATGATGCCCGACGAACGTACCCCTCCGAAATCAAACGACGGATTTCCGTACTCGAGATAATTGATCCTTCATCAGAAATCGCTTCAATGATATCAATCTCAATTCCGTGTTGCGTAGCATAATCTGATAAATATTCCGGACTTCCTTCTTTTTTAAACCCAAAATGATGATCATATCCGATAACAAATTTTGATGGTTTAAAGTTCTTCATCACGATATCGTTTAAAAACTGAGACGCCGTCAATGCTCTTACTTCTTCTGAAAATGGGATGATCAGTAAATAGTCTACATCTAAATCTTTCATTATGGATATTTTATCGTCCAATTGAAGAATCAGTGCAACGTCTTTATGATCCGTGCTTGTGACCGTTCTCGGATGCGGATAAAAGGTAATCACAACCGAAACTGAGCCAACGGCTTTCGCGTAAGCAACCGTCCGCTTGATGATTTCCTGATGACCGCGATGAATCCCGTCATAAGTCCCCATGGTGACGACACTATGCGATATCGGTTGAATCTCACTTATGCTTCGATAGACGTCCATTGTCTCTCAAAATCTTCCAATGTGACTGAATCGGATACGTGATAGTCGCCAACCGATGTACGTATTAATTTCGTTAAATAACCGACTGTTCCCAAGGATTCAGCAAGGTCTTTCCCAAGGACACGAATATAGGTTCCTTTAGAACAAGTCACATAAAATGTGATTGAATTTTTATCCTTTTGAAGGATTTCAATATCATGAATCGTAATGTTAACCGGATCACGCTTAATCTGTTGATCTTTTCGTGCAAGTTTGTATAAGCGTACACCTTTTACTTTTTTCGCAGAGAACATCGGCGGAACTTGTGTTTGTTCCCCGACAAATGTATCAAAAACATTTTTCACCGTTTTTTTTGTGAACTCAGGGATTCCTTTAACATCTGTGATTTTTCCCTCAACATCCATCGTGTTAGTTGCTCGACCAAGTGTCAACGTTGCGGTGTACGATTTTTCCCGCTGCGTAACCTCGAATAAGCCTTTTGTATCTTTTCCGGTCCCAATGACCAACACACCCTCTGCAAACGGATCTAATGTTCCGCCATGACCAACTTTTTTTTCCTGTGTTATTCTGCGGATATACTTCACAACATCAAACGATGTCCAACCTACAGGTTTATACACATTATATATCATCTTCGGTGTTGTAAGAGATTGAATTAAAAATGGACTCGATCTTATGGGTATAGCTGTTAGTTTCATCATAATAAAAACGAAGATCCGGAATATTCTTTAAATGCAGCTCAGGTGCCATAAATTTTTTAAAAGCTTTCCGAAGTTTATTCATTTCAATCGTGATATCTCTGATATCCATTTTTGGATTAATAACACTAAAAAACACTTTTGCGTATCGCAGGTCAGGAGATACGGATGTCCCTGTAAATGTTATAAACCCCAAACGATCTAGTTCTATATGTTTTGCAGCGATTTCGCCAAGGATTTCACAGATCTGGTTTCCGACCCGATCTGTTCGCTTATATGGACGTTCTTGCTTCAATTGGAGCTGAGAGTCCTCTTGACTTCTGTAATTTTAAATGTCTCGATAATATCACCCTCTTTGAAGGTTGTCACACCATCCAGGCCGATTCCGCATTCCATTCCTTCGCGGACTTCTTTTGCGTCATCTTTATGGCGTTTCAGTGAGGATATCTTACATTGATCGGCAATCACTTCGTCCTCGCGGATCAACCGGGCAATATCATTTCGGGTAATACTGCCTTCAACCACCTTAGAACCGGCGATAAAGCCAATCTTTGGAATCTTGAATGGCATTAATACTGTCGCTCTTCCAGTAACATTTTCAACTTGATCCGGTTCGAGCATTCCTTCAAGGGCTAACTTAATATCATCCACAACCTGATAAATGATATTATACGTCCGGATCTCTACACCGGTCTGTTTTGCCTGTAGCCGCGCATTGGATCCCACCTGAACATGGAACCCGACAATCACAGCTTTGGAAGCTTCGGCCAATAACACATCTGACTCCGTAACCATACCCACTGATTTATGGATAATATTGACACCGACTTCTTCGGTGTTTAGTTTTTCCAATGTATCAGACAACGCTTCAATCGATCCGTCTACATCACCCTTTAGAATAATGGGTAAGGATTGGATCGTCCCTTCTTTGATCATAGCCGACATCAGATCCAATGAATGTGAAGCGATTTTCTTCTGGGCTATTTCTCTTCGGATTCGCTGCCTGTCGGTTGCGATTCGTTTTAATTCTTTTTCGTCTTTCATCACTGCAAAAACATCTGCAGCCTGAGGGACTTGGTCAAATCCAAGGATTTGAACCGCATCAGACGGCCCGGCTTCTTTGATACGATGTCCGCGTTCATCCATGATCACCCGAATCTTACCTGGAATATCATTACATAAAAACGGATCACCAATATGGATCGTACCTTTTTGAATGAGAACCGTCGCCATCGGTCCGTGACCTCGATCCAACCGTGAATCGATGATGGTTCCACGCCCAAGTGTATCAACATTGGACTGCAATTCGAGCATTTCCGCTTCCATCAATACGGCATCCATCAATGTATCAAGACCCTCACCCAGTTTTGCCGAAACAGGCACGGACTGAATTTTTCCGCCCCAGTCTTCCACAAGAATTCCATGTTCGGAAAGCTCCCGTTTAACTTTATCCGCATCCGCACCGGGTTTGTCCATTTTGTTGATGGCAACAACGATCGGAACTCCGGCTGCTTTTGCGTGATTGATGGCTTCAATAGTTTGAGGCATCACGGCATCATCTGCAGCGACAACCAGGATCACAATATCGGTTACTTGAGCTCCTCGAGCACGCATCGCAGTAAAAGCTTCGTGTCCGGGTGTATCTAAAAATGTAACATTTTTACCGTTTGACAACCCAACTTTATATGCACCGATATGCTGGGTAATTCCACCGGATTCTCCGGCAACGACGTTGGTTTCACGAATATGATCTAAAATAGATGTCTTTCCATGATCGACGTGCCCCATCACTGTAATAACCGGTGCACGCGGAACGGCCTTTTCTATATCTTCTTCAGACTCTTCCATAGAGAACAGTTCTTCTCCGATGTCTTCCATTTTCTCCGCTTTATATCCGTATTCTTCCGCAATCAGTTCAATGACATCCCATTCTAATCGCTGATTGATCGAAGCCAATATTCCTAGCCCAAAGCATTTTTGAATAATTTCACTCGGGGTTGTACGAACAAATTTAGACAATTCATCTGCATTGGAATATTCCGGGATCTGTATAACTTTAATTTCTCCGGTATCCTGATCAGATACGCCCGTTTTTTCTTTCTTATAAACTTTCTTTTTTGATTTTCTATCCGCTTTTGCTAATGTTTGCCGAACCCGATCTTTAATTGTATCTTGGCCTGAATCAGAGTCTTTTCCAGACTGTGATCCTTTTTTCGCCTTTGACTTCTTATCCAACTGGCTGAGATCAATTTTTCGAAGTTTCTTCTTTTTCGATTTTATTTTTTCAGTCGTCTTCGGTTTTTCTTTCGCTTTTTTCTCTTCTTCGAGCTTCTTCTTTTCAGCTTTCTCTTTTTCTGCGGCTCTTTCAGCTTCAGCTTTCGCTTTTTTCTCTTCTTCGAGCTTTTTCTTCTCGGCAAGGTCCAAAGCTTCTTGTTCGCGTCGTTTTACTTCTTCTTTTTCCTGCTTTGCTGCTTCTACTTTCTCTTTTTCTTCTAGCTCGCGCTGTTTTTCCAGCGATAAGATTTCAATCTTTTTCTTTTTCTGCTGAGCTTCTTTTACCCGTGTATCATGAATTTCACGGCGCTGCTGCTCTTTACGTAAACGATCAACAACTGCTTTTTCCTTTGAAAACTCAGTTTGAATCTTCTGATATGTGGCGTCATCAACCGGAGACATATGACTGGCAACATTAATCCCTTGATTCTTTAAAAAAGCGACGATCTCTGTATGAGAGATATTCAGCTCTTTAGCAATTTGAAATATTCTAACTGGTCTTTTCGCCATGTTGTTTCTCGGTTGTTTACTCGTTTTGTAATGGTGTAGCTATTGAATGATCCTTAATCGATTGACTCTTCTACTTCTTCAACCTCTTCCGGCTCATCGCCGTTGGATTCAATAAATGCTTGTACCGATTCGTAAATTTGCTCTAATCTTTCTTCCGTAACACCGTCTGCTTCAAGCAAAGTCTCTTCCGAAACGATAAGCAGTTTCGGGATATTGATGATCTCTGCTTCTAATAATCCGTCAATCGCTTCAGCAGGGAAACCAGGGATATCAGCAAACGCTGTGTTTTCTTCTTTTTGCCGTTTTTCGTATTCTTTCTTCCCGTATGCATCAATACGATATTCAGTTAACCGGGAGGCTAAATTGATATTAACTCCGCCTTTCCCAATCGCTGCATCGAGTTCATCGTCGTTGAAGATTGCAACACAATATCTCCGCTCATCATCGATATACAAGTTGATCGGTTTCCCCGGAGATAACGCACGCTGAATTAGAATTTCCGGTTTTTCACTGAAGTTTACGATATCAATCTTTTCGTTATTCAATTCACGTACAATGGCTTGAATACGGCTCCCTCGCATTCCGATACAGGCACCGGAGGCATCCACACGGCGGTCATGAGAATGAACGATAATCTTCGCCCGCTCACCCGGTACGCGTGCTATCGATGTAATTTCAATCACACCGTCTTCAATTTCAGGGACTTCCATCTCAAATAATTTGTATAGGAAGTGGTTGTCACTTCTTGAGATCACAATATCCGGTCCTTTGGAAGTAACTTCCACTGATTTAATGACAGCACGGATTGTATCTCCGCGTCGGTATTTTTCCGTCGGAATCTGCTCTTTTTTCGGTAAACGCAATTCGGCATGTTCAATATTGACAAACACGTTATCCCGCTGTACCTGATGAACAACTCCGATGATAATTTCACCGATCCGCTGGGCATAATCTTCGTAGATATATTGACGCTCAACATCGCGGATTTTCTGTGAAAAAAAGTTCTTTGCATGCGTGACGATTCTCCGTCCAAATACCGTCGGGTCAACGACCTCGACATACGGATCACCAATCGTCAGATCACTTAAATCAGGATCTTTACGCAGAACATCATCCAGTGTAATTTCACATAACTCATCCTGGACTTCTTCGACGATGACTTTTTCAATATAAATTTCAATTTCACCTTTATCCAGATTAACAATCACATCACAATTGGATGCATCACCATATTGTTTTTCAATAATGTACAGAAACAACTGTTCAATGATCGATCCAAGCTCGGAACGTTCAATATTTTTTTCTCTGGCAATTTCAGAGAATACTTCGATCAATTGTCGGTTAATCAAGATTCCTCCAACCTGTTATTTGAATGTAATTTTTACGACGGCTTTTTTGATATCATCAAACCGCACAGAAAACGTTTTATTTTTTTTATCTGACAACTCAATTCCCTCATCATCAACCAGAGTTAATGTTCCGGTCACTTTTTTTTGGTCCATCGTGGGATTCAATGAGACAGTCAGTTTTCGTCCAATATTTTTTTTGTACTGAAATGGATACTGCAATGGAGACGTCGCTCCCGGAGTAGTGACCTCAAGCTGAAATCCGTTCGGATAACGATTGTCAAGTTCCGACGAATCCCGGATGACCTTCGCCAAAGATGACGTAACTTCAGCATCAATCGAACCTTCAGAATCAATCACAATCCGGATAAATCCAGTGTCTCGATTCTCGGTGGCAGTGATCAGAATAATGTCGTTCCTGATCAGTTTTTCTATGATATGTGTAATCTTATCCATATTCAAACAAACGAAAAGTGGGAAAATGTCCCACTTTTCATCGTCAAATTTATGGATTTATTACGAGCGTTACAAGCTATTTACCGTCGAAAATAGCGGATCGATCAGTCTAACATTCCTCCGGATAATTCTTCGGCTTGTTTTTTCAAGTTATATGGAATTTCTTTGTCATCTAAAATCGTACTGACGAGTGCTTTCGCTTTCTCTTTTTCGCCCTTCTCGATGTAATATTTTACTAAAGACAATTCTACAGAATATCGATCGGAATCAATCGAAGACAGTTCTGCTGCTTTCTTTAGCTCTTTTTCTACTTTCTTGTCCTGTCCGGTCTTTTTGTAAATATCCGCTAACATGATATGTGAGTTTTTACACATGATTGCGTCTAAACCGCTTTTATTAAATTTAATCAAATGTTCTTCCGCACGTTCAAAGTCTTGATTATCATATGCCATAACCCCTAAATAATAACGACCTACTTTACCGGAATTGAAACCGCTGTACTCTTCACTAAGAGCTTCAAACTGAAATTGTGCATTTTCAAAATCACCTTGTTCATATGCAACAAGGGCACGTCCAAAGATGGTTTCACCTTCCACCCGCTTTGCAGACCGGGATGTTTGCATAAAAACAAGTAACGCCGCAATGACGACAAGGACCGACCCTACACGGATGATCCATGGTTTATATTCAACGAATTTTTGCTGAAGTTCATTGATCGTCTCTAATAAAGGATCTTGTCTGATTTCTTTCTTAGTAATTTTACGTTTTGGTTTTAACATATTTTTCTCTCGATTTTATTTCTTTTTTCTATCAAATCTGTACCCTTGACAGGAATCGAACCTGTATCTAATCCTTAGGAGGGACCTATTCTATCCATTGAACTACAAGGGCGAAATCTTTCAATATAAGACGGCGAAAATTATACCGATTATTTCGTTTGGACAACGTCCGAATTATCCCTTTAAAGTTCTTTCTGCGGATTCGATCGTATTTTCAACGAGCATGGCAACGGTCATAATCCCCACACCGCCTGGAACCGGAGTGATCGCACCGGATTGTTCTACAACCTGTTCATAGTGGATATCTCCAACTAATTTGGACTTCCCTGATTCCGGGTCTTTAATCCTATTCATACCGACATCAACCAACACCGCGCCCGGTTTAATAAATGTTTCATCAACAAAATGCGGAATGCCAATCGCAGAAATAATGATATCCGCTTGGCGGGTAAAAGACCTAATATTCGGTGTTCTAGAATGACACAATGTTGTGGTTCCATTCCCCACCGTGTTTTTTAAACTCGTTAGAATTGAGATCGGCCGTCCGACAATATTACTTCTCCCGATCACAACGATGTGTTTTCCGGATAGATCAATGTCAAAATGTTTAAACATACGCATGATTCCCTTTGGTGTGCATGGTATGTATCGAGGTCTACCTAATACAAGTCTCCCCATATTTTGCGGATGAAATCCGTCAACGTCTTTTAACGGATCGATCACAGACACGAGTTTATCTTCGTCTAAATGATCCGGTAACGGAAGCTGAACTAAGATACCGTGGATTTTGTTGTCTGAGTTTAAAGCTTCTATTTTTTGGATTACTTCCTGCTGGGTCACCGTTTCATCCATGATGATCGTCCGTGAGTATAATCCCAAGTTTTCAAATTGTTTGGACTTATTCTGTACATAAACACGGGATGCCGGATCATCCCCGATCAAAATCACTGCTAATCCCGGAATAACATGATTAGCTGCAAGCTGAGCAATTCTTTGCTCTAAATCGACATAAACAGCCTGTCTTACTTCTTTTCCGGATAATATTTTAGGTGTACTCATTTAACTCGCTTGGATTGGTAAATTTGTTTTAAAGATATAAATGTAACGACGAAATCAAAATTCGGTTTTTTAAATGATCGAATTCAAATTTATTCAGTCAACGATTCTTCAATCAACTCAATCAAAGAGGTGATTTTATCGTCCACATCTTCGGCTGAGACATCTTGATTCCGGCGGATGGTGAACAATTCATCAGCAATATTCATTGCAGCCAATATCGCGATCCGGGTTGAAGAATGTTCGGTGGACAGTTCGCCCTGAACTTCCCGCATTTTTTTATCGACGTATTCTGCGATGTTTTTAATGTACGAAGCATCAGCCGGTGCTTTAACCGTATATTCCTGACCAAAGATACTAACGCGAACTAAACTGCTGTGATCATCCATACTCATGATTTACATCTCATCCAAATATTCAATGATATTTTTAATTTTTTCTTCAATGCGGGCAAGTTTGTTAGAGGTGGTTATTGAGGATGTTTGCGATGCATTCTTTTCTTTCAACAACTTGAATTCACCGATCAATAATTTGATTTTATTCTCTAAGTCAACTAAGGGTGTTGTGGGTTCATTCATGATCGTAATTTAGCACCAATTTTCGATGACGCAACACTGATAATTTCCTCTATAATTGGAGTTATCTCTTTATCTTCAAGGGTTCTGTTATCACTTTGGAAAGTGATCCGGAAGACAATACTTTTCTTTCCGGCACCCAATGAATCATGGCGGAAAATATCCGTTGGAACAATGGTTTTTATCAACCCCTTACTTCGTCTGGAAATTAATTTTTCAATGTCTCCGACTTTTATTTCTTCATCCATAACGAAATTAATATCACGCTCAATCGAAGGGTAAACGGAGATGGATTGATACACAATTTTCTTCGGCTGGATCAGATCTAAATTGATCTCAAAAGCGTACACTTCATCCAGATCCAAACCTAATGATTCAATATATTTTGGTGACAGCTTCCCGGCTGTCCCTAATGTTTCCTTATTCCCTTCGATAAAGAATCCTGTCGAAAAACTTGAATGATCATTCGGAGTGAGTGAAAATTTCACACCTAACAACTGAGACAGAACGCCTTTCAGCGAGAACATTGATTCATGTCGCTCTGTTTCACCGTGAATCGATTTTTCGGTTTCAACACCAATCATTAAACCTGACAACACAAACGTCTCTCTTAAACCGTCAAATCCTTCAGCTTCCCGATGATGGACTTGTCCATGCTCAAATAAGCGAAGATTCTTAATCCCATTTTTTGTGTTAAAGTCCGCTGTTTTCAGCAAACCGGGAATTAATGACGTTCGCAAAACGGACATCTGTTCGCTTAACGGATTGATTACAGAAACCGTTGCCGTACTCATTGATTCAGCAACTTCAACCGATTGAAGTGAATTATTATAGCATTGATGAAAGCCCATTCCGACCAACTTTTGGAAGTATGCCGTCAAATACGCCTGAGGATCAGGGATATCAACATTGAATATACCGTGGTATTTTTCCGCAGATTCAACAACGTCATACCCATAGACGCGAATAATGTCTTCGATCAGATCGATTTCTCTTTCAAGATCAGGACGGAACGAAGGCGGGACACAATCCCATTCACCCTCTTTGACCTTCTCTATTGTCACTCCCAATGATTTCAAAGTTGTTTCGACAAAATCAGTGGAGTGATCATATCCGGCAATGCTGTTCAGCCGGGATTGTCTCAATCTGATGGTAGGTAATTCAACTTTTCCCGGATAGGCATCGACCATTTCTGAGCATAATTCTCCACCGGCTAATTCTTCGAGCAACTCGACGATTCGATAAAATGCGGTTTCTGCTCCCTGCGGATCTGCTCCACGTTCAAACCTACGGGAAGATTCAGTCAGCATGGCCAATGTTTTCGATCCTTTTCGAACGGTCACCGGATCAAAATATGCACTTTCGATCAAAACCGTTTGTGTTTCATCCGTCACAGCGGAATCCAAACCTCCCATAATTCCGGCTAAAGCCACAGGTGTGGTACCATTGGTGATCAGTAAATGATCCGCATTCAATTTATGTGTTTCGCCGTCCAGTGTGATGAAATCTTCACCCGCATTCGCATTTCGGATTCGAACTTCTTTTGTCGGGAATTTTTCATAATCAAAAATGTGTGTCGGATGACCCATCTCAAGTAAAATATAATTGGAAATATCGACTAAATTATTGATCGGTCTCATTCCGGCAGCCGTTAAGGCATCTGCCATCCATTTTGGTGAGGGTTTTACCGTGACATTTTTCACAACACCGGCAATGTATCGCGGACATCCTTTCGGCTCATCTATCGCTACATTCACTGACTCGGAGATTTCTGCTGGAGTATACGTTTTCACCTCGGGTGTTTTCAGCTCTCTGCCTGTTTTTAAAGCGATTTCACGAGCAATGCCGATATGGTTTAATGCATCAGGACGGTTCGGTGTAATATCAAGTTCCAACGAAGAAATTTTATCATTCAGAATGTCTTTGATCTCCACTCCGACAGGAAGATTTTCATCCAAAACCATTATCCCGTCTGCTGACTCAGAAATGCCCAATTCTTTTTCAGAGCAGAGCATACCAAAACTTTCTTCTCCGCGGATCTTCGCTTTTTTAATCACAAATCCGCCAGGCAATTCGGCACCAACTTTTGCCAGAACGACGGTCTGTCCTTTTGCTGCATTTGGAGCGCCGCACACCACATTGAATGTGTCTGTTCCATCGGTGACAGTACATTTCTTTAATTTATCAGCATTCGGATGCGGTTCACATGTTTGTACATGTGCCGTCACACAGTGGTCAATACCGGAGAGGTCCAAATCAATTTCAGCCTCAAAACCGAGCATGGATAACAGTTCTGCGAGTTCTTCAGGCGTTTCCTGAATATCGACGTATTGTTTTAACCAGTGAATCGATATTTTCATCAGAACTGCTCCAAAAACCGAACGTCGCCTTGATAAAATCGACGAATATCATTGATTTTATATTTCAGCATGGCGATCCGTTCAACACCCATCCCAAAGGCATATCCCTGCCATACTTCCGGGTCGTACCCGACATTTTCAAATACAGCCGGGTCTACCATACCGCAACCGAGGATTTCCATCCATTGGTTTCGTTCTTCATTCCAAATATCCACTTCAGCACTGGGCTCAGTGAACGGAAAGAAACTCGGACGGAATCTGATCTTCACGTTTTCATTGAAGATCCGTTTAATAAAATATTCCAGCGTTCCCTTTAACTCAGAAAAAGAAACATGTTTATCAACATAGAGTCCTTCAACCTGATGGAAAAGGCAATAACTTTTAAAACTGATCGCTTCATTGCGATAGACCCGCCCAGGGACGATATATCTTAACGGCGGTTCCTTTTCTTCCATCAGATGGATCTGTACATTGGATGTGTGCGTTCGCAATACCGTGTTTTTATCCACAAAAAATGTGTCCTGCATATCACGGGCAGGATGGTGTTTAGGTATATTCAACGCCTGAAAATTGTGATAATCATCATCAATTTCGCGTCCATAGGCAACATGAAATCCTATGGATGTAAAAATTTCTTTGATCTCTTCCATGGTTTGCTGCAGCGGATGGAGCGATCCGCCTGGGTAAATGAAACCGGGAAGCGTAAAATCTTGAGTGTCGTCTGTATTATCTTCTGCATCAGAGAAGGATGCGACTTTTTCATCAAACTGGGATTGGCAATCATTTTTTAACACATTGATCATTTGACCGAATTGAGGTTTTTCGGCGGGATCAATCGTCCCAATCAGCGAGAACAGGGCTGCAATTTCCCCTTTTCGCCCTAAATAGGTTACACGAATTTTTTCGATCGCTTGCGGATCGTTCGTTAAAGAATCAAGGGCAGTCCGAAAAGATTCCCGGACTGCCTCTATCTTCGTTTGGTAAGACATACCTTATTCGTTAACTTGCTTGACCAATTCGGCAAAAGCGTTTGGATTTTCCACTGCCAGATAGGCGAGTGTTTTGCGATCCAACTCAATTCCCTTATTTTTCAAACCGGCTATAAAAGCAGAATAAGACATTCCATGGAGTCGAGCCGCAGCATTAATCCGCACAATCCAAAGACGCCGAAATTGGCGTTTCTTTTGACGGCGATCTCTGTAGGCATAAAGCCCAGCTTTTGTGACCGCGTCGATTGCAGATTTGTAATTGCGGCTCCGGGCACCATAGTAGCCCTTGGCCTGCTTAACCGTTTTACGATGTCGTCTATGTCTTGGAACAGAACTGTTTGCTCTTGGCATTGTTCCCTCCTTTTACACGCCTAGCATCCGGCGGACTTTCCGAGCATCGGAACTATCCACTAACCCCGGCTTACGCATTTTGCGTTTCGCACTGTTAGATCTCCGGATCAGCATGTGACTATGGTTTGCTTTGTTACGTTTTAGCTTCCCGGTGCCTGTAAGCTTGAACCGCTTTGCAGCCCCGCGTCGCGTCTTTTGTTTCGGCATTCGATTCTCCTATTTACCGCTAAAGATAATGGACATCCGACGTCTCTCGAGAGGATTTGTCTTCTCGATTTCAGCAACGTCGGCGAGCATTTCTTTGACACGTTCCATGATCACATCTCCAAGATCAAGCCTGGACATCTCACGACCACGAAACATGATTGTTACTTTCAACTTTGAACCGTCTTTTAAAAATTTCTTCCCCATATTTAACTTCGTTTCCAGATCATGCTGGTCAATCCCTGGGCGAAGCCGTACTTCTTTTAATTTAATAACATGCTGCTTTTTCTTATTCTGCTGTGCCTTCTTTTTCGCCTCGTATTTGACTTTTCCGTAATCCAGCAGTTTACATACCGGCGGTTTTGCATTTGGGGATACTTCTACTAAGTCCAATCCTTCATCTTCAGCCCGTGTTAAGGCTTCATGAATTGAGACAATACCTTCCTGACCACCTGTATTCGAGATCAGCCGGACTTCTTCAACTCTAATTTCCTCATTGATACGAGGTTCATTGTTCTTTGCGATAAGTGTTTCTCCTTTGATGGATCTCTTCTTGTAAAGATGAGATCACTTCTTTGACTTGTACGGTTCCAATATTTCCTTCAAAACGTCGTCTCACAGAAACTGATTGATTTTCAGCTTCTCTTTCGCCGACGATAAGCATCACATTGATTTTTGATAATTCTGCTTGGCGAATTTTCGCTCCGATTTTATCCTGACGAGAATCTAACGTTACACGTATACCCTCTTTCTCAAGATCGGATTGAACCTGCTTTGCATAGTTCATTACTTTATCCGAAACCGGTAAAACAGCGACCTGAATGGGAGCGATCCATAACGGGAAATCCCCGCCATAATGCTCAATTAAAAATCCGATAAATCTTTCATGCGTAGAAAGCGGTGCTCGGTGGATACATAAAGGAGTTTCGTGTTCTCCCTTTTCATTTATGTATGCTAATCCAAACCTTTCAGGAATAGCAAAATCAACTTGATTCGTTGCTAAAGTAAATTCTTTTCCGATTGCACTCCAAACCTGGACATCAATTTTAGGTCCGTAAAAAGCGGCTTCTCCTGGAATTTCAACAAAACTTAATCCACCTTCTACTAAAGCTTCGCGAACAGCATTCTCTGTTTTCGCCCAGAGTTCAGGTTCATTCACATATTTTTTACCCAAACCTTCAGGATCATGCAAACTCAAACGCATTTGATATTTTTCAATTCCAAAGATATCAAAATATTTTTGGTACATTTCGCAGACGGCTAGAAATTCCTCTTTGAACTGTGATTCGGTGCAATAGATATGCGCATCATTCATCTGCATACTGCGGACTCGCATCAGTCCAAACAACTGACCTGATTTCTCATATCGGTAGCAAGTTCCATATTCGGATAACCGAAGGGGCAGATCACGATAACTACGAAGCGTTGCGGCAAAAATTTTATGATGATGCGGACAGTTCATCGGCTTCACATAATAATCAATTCCGTCAATCTCCATCGCCGGATACATACTGTCTTTATAATGATCAAGATGGCCGGAACGTTCGTACAACTTCCCTTTTGTAATATGAGGGGTACGGACTTGTTTATATCCTGCAATTTTCTCTGTCTCTTTTGCAAGAGTTTCTAATTCCTCAACCATCACGGTTCCATTTGGAAGCCAAAGCGGAAGTCCGGGACCCACTTCTTCATCAAACGTGAAGAGTTCTAATTCTTTGCCCAGTTTTCGATGATCTCTTTTTTTAGCTTCTTCCAGAAAATGCAGATACTGTTTCAACTCCTTTTTCGAACTGAAGGCAGTTCCGTAAATCCGTTGAAGCATTTTATTGTTTTCATCTCCGCGCCAGTAGGCTCCTGATGAATCCAGCAATTTGAAATATTTTATCTTCCCGGTAGATGGAACATGAGGTCCTCGGCAAAGGTCAACAAATGTATCCTGAGCATAAAGGGATAACGTTTCTTGCGGATCGATATCTTCAATGATCTCAACTTTATACGACTCATCCATATCCTTGAACAGGTCCAAGGCTTCATTTCGTGAGAGGACACTTCTTTTCACAGGAATATCTTGTTTCGCCAATTCGCGCATTTTTTCTTCGATGCGTTCTAAATCATCAGCTGTAAAAGGTTTTTCAACGTCAAAATCATAGTAAAACCGATTTTCAATTGAAGGACCAATCGTCACTTTTGCATTCGGGAACAAGTCCTTGACAGCTTGTGCCATTAAATGCGCAGTGCTGTGAAGCAGAACATCATGTCCTTCAGGAGTATTTCCGGTCAAAACACTAAAGTCAGCATCTGTATCAATTGCGTAATTCAAATCCACGGGGCGCTGATTTACAACAGCAGCAACAGCGGATTGAGCTAGTCGCTCTCCTATACTCTGTGCCACTTCAAAAGCTGTAATCCCTGTGGGGAATACATGTGTGGATTGATCGGGAAAAGTCAGTGTGACCTGGTTCATAAATTCGTCGCTGTAAAATTCAAATTAGAAGGCAAATGTGGTAAAAATAGAATATACGAAACCGGTTCTGTTATGAGAATAACAGTTCGGTATTCTGTGATATTGTACTCGTTTCATCATTTCAGTAAGTAAATATAGTGGGCGATACAGGATTTGAACCGGTGACCTCCTGCATGTCACGCAGGCACTCTAACCAACTGAGCTAATCGCCCCTAAAGCCGGGAAATTTACTCAAGTTTCACGTTATATTAAAAGAGTTTTCGATACCTATTTCACGTGGAAAATTGCAGTATATTTATCTCGATCTTTTAGGTATTCCACAGATCGTATTACAGCTTTATCTTTTTGCAATCTCCAAACAAATCTACCCTCATTTCCATCAAAGAAATCAGCAAATTCCATAAGCAAACGATCTTGAAGATCTTCATATTCGCGGTCAAACAAAAGGAGTTCTTCTTCTTGAATATAGGTTTCAAGCTTCGTAAAGGCTTCTTCCAAAACGGAACTTGTTGAGTCCTTCAAGAGAAATTTTTCTTTCGCTTCATTTAAGGAACGTTCACCAGACAAAGTAATATCCAGCTCTTTGCTATCAATAAATGTACGAAAAGTCTGCATTAATTGACTATCCGCTCGAACATCCTCAAAGGAGTTATAATTTGGTTTTTCCTGTTGAACAAAAGAGAAGAAAAGTCCGTTCCGCCAACTTTCTCTCAGCAGGGGGCCGGCAATATCAGCTTCAACTATGATATCCGGTGTGATCCCGCCGCCTCCGATAACTTTTCTTCCGCCAATCGTAACAAATATCGAATCATTTTCTGATATCGAACGAATTAACTCTTCATTCACATAGTCCGATTTCTGGATCAATCGTCCGCTGGGAATATAGTATTTCGCTGTAGTGATCTTCAAAGAGCGGTCTTCATCCAAACGATAAACAGACTGTACCAATCCTTTTCCAAAAGATTTCCTTCCCAAAACGATTCCGCGATCAAGATCTTGGACGGCACCGGCAACAATTTCACTGGCAGAAGCCGAGCCCTCATTAATCAGAACGGCGATCCCGACATTTTCCGGAACAAGCGGTTTGTTTCTGGAAACATAGGTGCGGTTCGACTCCTTCATCTGCCCTTTCGTCGACAGCAGTGTTTCCCCTTTCGGGATAAGCATTTCTAAAATTTCAATTGCCGATTGAAGCAATCCGCCAGGATTGTCTCTGACATCCAGCACAATCCCTTTCACATCTTGATCTAGAAGTTCATTTAATGCGGTTTTGACTTCATACGATGAATTTTTTGAAAACCTTGTCAAACGGATGTAACCGATATTTTCTTCAACGACCCCCGCGTAAGCAACATCATTCACCTGAATGTCTTCACGGACCAGATGAAATTCCATCCAATCATCATCCATGCCTCTTTGGATGGTTAAAGTGACTTTCGTCTTTTTTTCTCCGCGGATCAATTTTGCAGCATCATCGATATCCAAATCTTTTGTAAAAGCACTGTCAATTTTTGTAATAATATCTCCGCTCATAATTCCGGCTCGCTTCGCCGGACTGTCTTCCATTGGAGCAATCACCGTAAGTTGATCTTCACGCTTCCCGATTTGGATACCCACACCACCGTATTTACCGGTTTTTAATAATTCAATTCCGTCGCGTTCTTCTGCTTCAAGATATACGGTATACGGATCTAACTGGTTGGATACATTCCTGAGAATCGTTCGCGTAAATTCCTCTACATTCACTTCGTCGGCATAATAAGTGATTAAATATTTGTAAGCGTTATTCAACAGTCGGGTAGATTGGGCGATTTCTCTGTAGATTTCCGATTTGGTCAGCGCTAGAGATAAAAAACCTGCTGCAAATAAGACAACAGGCAGTAGAAATATTTTTTTACGGTAATTTTTCTTCATTGTGATATATTAAATCTCCTAATAATCTCTTTTCGAATTTCAGTTTGAATTGCATCCACGGACTTCATTCCGTCCACGGAGAGGATACGATTTGGTTGTTCTTGGATCAAGGCTAAATATTGCTGACGAACTTTATGCTGAAGCTTTAATCCGGCTCTCTCGATCCGATCGTCTTCTCCGCTTCTTCTTTTTTGTCCTTCTTCGGGAGTAACATCCACAAAGAAGGTTACATCCGGCTGCAATGAATAGGTGGCAAAATCG
Organism: uncultured bacterium; assembly: GCA_964422145.1. Classification (GTDB taxonomy): domain Bacteria; phylum Fidelibacterota; class Marinisomatia; order Marinisomatales; family JACNKV01; genus JACNKV01. Next base: position 21,624 of record CAYQZV010000012.1, read on the forward strand.
TTTACCTTTTTCAACCAATCCACATCCAGACCTCTTCCGCCTCCTTGATAAGCAAGGGTAGAATCTGCATATCGATCGGTAACCACCCAAGTGCCTTTCTCCAAGGAGGTTAAGATCACCTCTTTGGTTAATTGAGCGCGGCTTGCGGTCATCAATAAAGCTTCTGTTCGGTCGTATAATTCTATATTGATCCGATTGAGCAATATTTCGCGAACCGCTTCTGAAACTTGTGTTCCCCCGGGTTCACGAACAAATATGACCGGATACCCTTGCGATTTGATCCATTCATAGAATAACTTTGCTTGGGTGGACTTCCCGCAGCCGTCAATTCCTTCAAATGTAATAAACTTTGCTTTTGTTTTCATTCGGATTTTTCTGTGTCAAAATACACATGCGGATCATCTTTTCCTACAAGAATCACGCATTCGCCTTTTGCTGTTTTATTCTGAAAATACGCTAAAAGAGATGAAACAGTTCCACGAATAGTTTCTTCATGAAGTTTGGTAAGTTCTCTACAGATCACAGCCGGGCGGTCTCCCAGCACATCACGTATATCTCGCAAGGTTCTTGCCAAGCGTTTCGGACTCTCGTAAAATACTAGAGTAGCCGATTCATTGATCAAAGCAGTTAATCGCTTTTTTCTTCCCTTTTTTGGCGGAAGGAACCCCTCAAAAAGGAACCGATCTGTGGGTAAACCGGATGAGACCAATCCTGCCAGAACCGCTGAAGGTCCGGGAACGGATTCTACCCTTGCATCAATTTCAATTGCAGCTCTTATTAACCGATATGCTGGGTCAGACACACCCGGAGTTCCCGCATCGGTGACAACAGCCAAATCGTTGCCTGCTTTTAAATGTGCTTGTAATTGAGGAATGCGAGTAAAACGATTATGCTCAAAATAACTAACTGTGGCTGCTTTGATCTTGTAATGCTGGAGTAATTTTTGTGTGTGACGAGTATCTTCAGCGGCAATCAGCGGAACCGTACCCAGTATTTCGACGGCTCGATAGGTAATATCTTTTAGATTTCCGATCGGAGTAGAGACAATGTAGAGAATTCCTGTTTTCATGATAGAGTCATGGGCAGATCAGAGGGAAAATGTTTTTTTCTCCCTCTGATCTACGTGTAATTCCAACTAAATGTCGAATTTAATTCCTTGAGCTAACGGAAGTTCAGTACTCCAGTTGATCGTATTGGTTTGACGACGCATATACTGTTTCCAAGAATCAGAACCGGATTCTCTTCCGCCTCCGGTTTCTTTTTCACCGCCAAACGCACCGCCGATTTCAGCCCCTGAAGTCCCGATATTGATATTAGCAATTCCGCAATCACTACCTCGTGCAGATAAAAAGAGTTCTGCATTTCGAACTTGGGTTGTGAACATCGCAGAAGATAATCCCTGCGGAACGTTATTATGAAGTTCAATCGCTTCGTCTAAGGTTTTGTAAGGAATGATGTATAGAATCGGAGCAAACGTTTCATCTTGAACGATCTGCCAATCATTCTCTGCCTTCACAATTGTCGGCTCAACAAAATATCCTTTTCCTTCGATCGGATTACCGCCATACAAGATTTCTCCGCCGGCTTTCTTCACTTCAACCAATGCATTGGAATAGTTATCAATCGCACCTTGGTTGACAAGCGGTCCCATGAGTGTGCCTTCTTTGAGCGGATCGCCAATATTCACCTGTTTGTACGCTTTGATCAACCGAGTAACCAGTTCTTCGTAACGGCTCTCATGAATGATCACACGCCGCGTTGATGTACACCGCTGCCCTGCCGTACCGACGGCACCAAAAGCCACCGCTGGAATCAATAAGTTCATATCGGCTGTTTCATCGGCAATGATGGCATTATTTCCACCCAATTCGAGAATGGTTTTGCCAAAACGTTTGGATACAACTTCGTTGACATGACGTCCCATCGCTGTTGATCCGGTGAAGGATACCATAGGAATATTTTTATCATGGATCAGCGTTTCACCAATGGTAGAACCTTTTCCGATCACAATGCTGAAAATTCCGGTATATCCATTCTTTTCCATTACTTCGTTACAAATATTTTGCACAGCAATGGCTGTCAATGGCGTTGAAGAAGACGGCTTCCAAATGGTTGTGTCTCCAGCAATTGCAGCAATAAAGGCATTCCATGCCCAAACCGCAACCGGAAAATTGAATGCGGAGATCACTCCGATGGCTCCAAGCGGATGCCATTGTTCGTACATTCTGTGATCGGGGCGTTCTGAATGCATGGTTTTCCCATAAAGCATTCTTGACTGCCCGACGGCGAAATCAGCGATATCAATCATTTCCTGCACTTCTCCGTCACCTTCTTGTTTGATCTTGCCCATTTCTAAAGAGACCAAACTGCCTAGAGCATCTTTTTTCTCTCGGAGTGCTTCACCCATTTGGCGAACCAATTCACCGCGAACCGGTGCCGGGACTTTCCGCCATTCTTGAAACGCTTCCTTCGACTGTTCCACGATGTGGGTATAATCCTCTTTTGAACATTGATACACTGATGCAATCCGTTCACCCGTTGCAGGGTTGATTGAATCCAATGTTCCGGCGTCAGTGGTTTGATTCCACTTTCCTTTTCCGGAGCATGCTCCAAAATTATTATCTTCAATTCCAAGTTGTTTTAGAATATCCATTGTACTTCCTTCTTTTATTTCTTTGATAATGGGTTTTATAAATCTTTGATCACATGTCGAACCGCCGCAGCGATTTGATCAATCTGATCGGGTCGAATGGTTAATGCCGGTGCGATCCGAACCGTGGTACGATGCGTTTCTTTAGCATAGATGCCTTGTTTCAACAACGCTAATGACACATGATGTCCATCCAAGTTTGGTTCATCAAACATTTCAAATGCCGTTAATAATCCTTTTCCTCGTACCGCTTTGATCTTTTGCGGAAACTCATCTTTAATCGCATTGAAGTGACCCAAAAGCTGTGCCCCGCGCTCTCGTGCATTCAAGGCTAAATTATCATCAACCATTACTTTAATTGCATAAGCGGATACTACTGATGCTAAGGGATATCCTCCAAACGTTGAACCTTCTGATCCCGGAGTGAGTACTCCAATCACATCATCGCGTCCTGCCACAAAAGAAACGGGTAAAATTCCACCGCCGGCTGCTTTTCCGCACCCCATTAAATCGGGTTTGACACCAAATAATTGATGTGCAAAATTAGCTCCGGTTCGAGCGAACCCGGTTTGGACTTCATCCATGGCGAGCAAAATATTATGCTTTTTACACAAGTCTGTAACCTGAGGCCAATAAGCATCATCCGGAACGATCACACCGGCTTCTCCTTGAATCGGCTCAACGATAAATGCAGCGATCTTGTCTCCTTTTTCTTCAAACAAAGTACGGAGAGCATCGACATCATTGTAAGGAACCAACTCAATCCCCGGAACAAACGGACCGAAATCCTTGCGTGCATCCGGATCATCTGACAGTGAAACAGCCGTCATAGATCGACCATGAAAATTTCCTTTAGCTGCCACAATAATCGCTTCATTTTCAGGAATGCCTTTCACGCGATATCCCCAGCGACGAGAAAGTTTAAACATAAGCTCAGGCGCCTCTACACCTGCAACTTTGGGGACGACTCTATCCATGCCGGTTACGGACGTAGCCGCCAGCAAAAATGCGGTCATATATTTATGCCGAATCGAACGCGGAACCGTCGGGAGTTTTTCTTGGGTTAAATGGTGGACTACCGCGTCAACAATGGTTTGATTCAACTGCCCTTGATTTACCGCGGAATAACAGCATAAACCGTCAATTAGCTCTTCCTCAACATAGGCGGCAACCTGTGTAGGATCAGGCTTTCGGCAGATTAATGTAGAAGAATCCTGCACATGAGAAACCACTACATCTTCTAACGGACTGTAATTTCGTCCGCCCTTTTCTTTTTCGATGCGTTCATGATCCGCCGGAGAGAGATCTCCGATACGAATCCCGTTAATGGTAAGGTCATCGCCATACCCGGTTATGATCACCTTTGACATAATTTTCTCCAAATAATTTTTATCTTAAAAAATAGCGGAGTGAAGTTTACAACGATTCAACTACGCATAGAAAACAGATATTGGATAATTCAACCGCATAAATCAAAGGGTTGATCAGCAGTAGATATTTGAAAGAAAGTTCCGTAATTTAATCTATCATCTGATGGGAATGAACAAACTAAACCGAAAATTTTCTGCAGAGGATTTCAACGATCCGCGGGTAACGCTGAATCTCGATCAGATCGGAAATACAGCCAAACGAATTGCAGAATTAAAAGATGAATTCCCTTTTAATTTTATATCATCCTCACTCCCCTCTGTCAACCATCCGCTGACGGTTGATTTCTTTTTCGTAACCACCTTGCAGCAATTCAGTTTTTGGACCATCCAAAACCAGCAATATCACCGCCCATTGATTGATACGATTAGCGGAGAACCGTTAAAAGGGGCTTTTTACCTTTTTATGGCCTATCTCACAAAACTGAATTCTGACCCGGAATATTTTTCACCCAAACGCCAGGCTGAGCAATCCCTGGATGATATGATTGAGCTGTTTTTATCGGACGAAGGCAAACACGTGATGCCCGCCGTATCCTTGCATTGGGATGCAGCCATTCGATACGTTGATTCAATGCGTGAAAAGGGTTGGGCACCGACAACCATCGTCGACGCATCTAACCAATCTGATTATCCATTGACCACCTTTCTCACGATGCTGGACGAAATCGGAGGATATTGCGAAGATCCTTTACGGAAAAAAAGTGCATTATTGGCGATGATCTTGCATAATCGACCCGAATCATTTTTGCGGTTTGGAGAAACAGAATCTTTACCTCCGATTGTTGATTACCACTGCATGCGGTCTTGCCTGCGAATGGGGTTGATCGACGTGAACGATGAAGCTCTTCATACAAAATTGGTCACACGATCTGTTGTTTCAATGGAAGAAGAAAAAGCCGTTCGATATGCCGCCTATCAAGCAGTGGATCAACTCGCCGATCTTTCAGGGCGGTCAATGGCTACGGTAGATCAATACTTTTTCTTTGGACGAAAACGCTGCCCCGAAATGTCTGAACCTAATTGCTCTGCCTGCAGCGCAGAAAAGGTATGCAAACAACGTAAAGAGCTCTTTCAACCGGTATTCCGAACGGATTATTATTAAGAACATACTAAGTTATAAGTGTATAATATTGGTTTCTTATATCCATCACTGCTATGTAAACTTGGACGAATTGAAAGACCATTAGTTTATTCACCTGAATACTAATAGCTAATTCTTGCCATGGAGAGACTAGAAGACAACCAACTAGAAGCTTTTGACTTAGAATATGTTAATGACCGTTTATGGATCCCTGTTAAACAATGCATTGATAGGGATTTCCCCGACGGACATTTCACATTCTTAGATGTGGGTGGTGGTAACGGGCTTTTTGCCGACCGCATACTAGCTAATTATCCCAATTCATACGGAGTTGTGTTGGATAATTCATCCTTATTATTAAACAAAAATCACTACAACCCTAGAAAACGTATCATCCTTGATAGTGTAGAAAATCTTGGTAGCAATAGTGATGAAACATTTGACTTAGTTATTTTCAACTGGTTATTACATCACCTTGTTACTCATTCTTCATATTTTCAATCACGGAAAAACATAGAACATATTATGCATTTAGCTAAAGGAGTATTATCTGAACGTGGTCGAGTATCCATTTATGAGAATATGTATAACGGTCTTTTTATCGATGGATTAGCTAGTTGGATTATTTATCAATTAACATCAAGAAAAAATATAGCCAATTTTATAAGAAAAAAAGGTGCTAATAGCGCCGGAGTTGGAGTTTGCTTTTTATCATATAAGCAATGGCAAACTACTATCAAGAAAAATAGATTCCATATTCTTGACTACACAAAAGATACATTTTGGACTATACCATGGACTTGGCAAGTATTGCTTCATATGGGAAATACTCGTTGCGGACATTTCTGGTTAAGTAGTAGAAAGTAGATTCAAAGCAAAAAATAACTCGTACCGCGGAAAGGACTCGAACCTTCACGCCCTGAGGGCACCAGATCCTAAATCTGGCGTGTCTACCAATTCCACCACCGCGGCATACGTTCACTTAAAAAAGCCCGGAAACTTACAATAAAAACGATGTAAAACGGAAAGCGGTTTTTCCGAGTTTTGAATCAGGCTTGTTTATATCCTCGATTCAAATACTGCTGGAGTTTTTTAAACTTGATCTCTTCTTTTTTTCCGCTTGGACTTACCACCGAAATCAACTCATTCCGCCCGTGTTTTTTCTCTGCATGCACCGGAATTCTCGAAGCTTGCTGAGGACGGTTCGGCTTGTCGCCTTGTGCAGTTGCTGTAAAGCCCATCCCGGTTGTGTCCTCATGCTGAGCCCGCACATTATGCACCCTTCGTGTTTCCATTTGCGGTGCTTTTTCCATTCCCTGCAATTGGGTTCTAAACAACCGCTGAACCGTGGTTCGGTTCAAATCTGCTATCATGGCTTGAAAGAGCTGAAATCCTTCTGATTTGTATTCCAATAACGGATTTTTCTGACCGTAGGCTCTCAAGTTGATCCCCTCACGGATCTGATCCATGCCGTGCAAATGGTCTTTCCATTTTTCATCGATGGATCGTAAAATGATAAATCGCTCAAATCCTCTCATGATCTCTTCCGGGATCAGCGTTTCTCTCGCGGTATAAACTTCCTTCGCCTGTTCATGGATATTGGCTTTCAACGCATCGAGCGTGATCTCCGATGAACCGGAAGCGGCTTTTATTTGATCAGGATTAATATTGACGAGCAAGTGAGAAGAGAAGACATGGCTTAAATTCTCCCAATCCCATTTATCAGGCCGCTGTCCCTGCAGAGATTCCAATTCGTCATCGATAAATTCATCGATAAATTCCTGAACGGTGGCTTGAATATCTTTTCCGTGCAAAGCTTGATTTCTCAGATCGTAAACAACTTGCCTTTGCTGGTTCATTACATCGTCATATTCCAGCAGATGTTTTCGGATGCCGTAATTTCGCTGCTCGACTTTTTTCTGTGCGTTGCTGATGGCTCGGGTAACCATTTTCGCTGTGATCACTTCCCCTTCTTCTACGCCCATTCTGTCCATAATCGCAGCGACGCGTTCGCTGTTAAACAGTCGCATTAAGTCGTCTTCCAAGGATAGATAAAACCGAGAGGATCCCGGATCGCCTTGTCGTCCGGACCGTCCTCTGAGCTGAAGGTCGATCCTTCGGGATTCATGCCGTTCTGTTCCTAAAATATGAAGTCCGCCCACATCAAGCACGCCCTCTCCGAGTTTAATATCGGTACCGCGCCCTGCCATATTGGTCGCAATGGTAATAGCTCCGGGCTGACCGGCTCGGGTAACGATCTCAGCTTCTTTTTGATGCTGTTTTGCATTCAGCACATTATGTGGAATCCCTTTTCGTTTCAACATCCGGGATAATAATTCTGAAATTTCAACCGAAATGGTTCCGACTAATACGGGCTGTTTCTTTTGATAATTCGATGTGATCTCTTCGATCACGGCATTGTATTTTTCACGTTTGGTTTTATACACCAAGTCATTCCGATCATCTCTTACCACGGGTCGATGCGTAGGGATCACGGTAACGTCTAAATTATAAATGGAACCGAATTCTTCTGCTTCGGTTTCAGCGGTACCGGTCATTCCGGCTAATTTATCGTATAATCTGAAATAATTTTGGATGGTAATGGTTGCAATCGTTTGGGTTTCTCGTTCGATCGTTACATTTTCTTTGGCTTCCAATGCCTGGTGCAGCCCTTCACTGTATCGTCTTCCCGGAAGTACACGACCGGTAAATTCGTCCACAATCATCACTTTGTTGTTCTGAACAACGTAATCTACATCTTTTTCGTAAAGACTGTAGGCGCGCAGCAGCTGATTTAAATTATGGATCTTTCCGCTTCGTTCTGCATGCAGCTGATGAGCTTTTTCTTTTTCCTGTGCAACCTGAATAGGTAAGAGATCGTCCCGACTTTCGATATCAATCATCATTTCACCCAGATCAGGGATGACGAAGGTTTCAGGATTATTCGGTGCTAGGAAGATTCTACCTTTTTCGGTAATATCCATGATATGAGATTTTTCCTCAACACTGAAGAAAAGATCATCATCCACTTCATGAAGTTTTTTATCCCGGATATAGGCTGATTCTACCGATTGAGCCAGTTTGATCATCCCTTGTTCCTGGAAGATCTTCATTACCCGGCGATGTTTGGGCATCCCGCGGCGTGCCTGCAGCAGTTTTAATCCGGCTTCATCATCTTTACCGTCTTTCAGCAACGTCTCGGCTTCCCGAACCAGATCCGTAACCAGAGAATGCTGTTTTTTCACCAGTTTTTCGATGAGCGGACGTAATTCCTTAAATGTGGTATCAACGGGAGCATCTACAGCACCCGAAATGATCAACGGTGTTCGAGCTTCGTCCACCAAAACACTGTCCACCTCATCAACGATCGCAAAGGCATGTCCCCGCTGTACCTGCTCCTCAGCCGATAAAGACATATTATCCCGTAGGTAATCAAACCCGTATTCCGTATTGGTTCCGTAAGTAATATCAGAAGAATACGCCTCTCTCCTTCGGGTATTGTCCATCGAGTTTTGCAGATAACTGACGGTGAGCCCAAGCCGTTTATAGACTTCGCCCATCCATTCGGCGTCACGCCGTGCAAGATAATCATTCACGGTGATGATATGCACACCGCGTCCGGTTAGAGCATTTAAAAAGATCGGCATCGTCGCGACTAAGGTTTTTCCTTCGCCGGTTTTCATCTCGGCAATTTTACCCTGATGCAAAATAACAGCACCCAAGATCTGAACGTCATACGGGATCATATTCCATGACACGTCTTGACCGCTGACAAGCCATGACGATCCGACCATCCGCTTACAAGTTTCTTTCACCATCGCGAAGGCTTCTACCATGTGATCATCCAACGCATTTTGTTCGGCTTTCAGAACCTGTTTTTTCACCTCGTTTTTATCAAGGTTCTTCTCAGTGAGTTCATCCCGTTTTGCTTTCGCGGCTTGGATCACCGCTTCACGGATTTCCTGCGTCCGCTGAATCAGGTCTTCATCCGATTTATCGCTTAACGTTTCGGCGAATTGATTGATTTTATTGACGATGGGCCATAACGATTTGATCTCTCGATCAGATTTTGACCCGAATAATTTTTGTAAAATGGCTTGAATCATACCGTAATCTATTTTTCGGATTCTGAATCAACAGAGTCTTGTTCTCCGTCGTCTTCCGCTTCTTCGCTTCCTTCTTGGTTCGTAATTAATTCTTTATACACAGCATCCAATACCCCGTTTACAAATCCGGAACTCTCTGACATGCTGTACTGACGGGCAATTTCGATCGCTTCGGCAATGGATACTTTATGTGGAACTTCGTCATGGAAATATAGTTCCACAACCGCCATATGCAAGATCAGCCGATCAATAAGGGCTACTCTGTGATAAAGCCAATTCTTCAAATGACGGGATATCATTTTCTGTGCCCACCGCGTATGTTCTACCGCCTGCGTGAATAATTCTGTCACAAATGCCGAAGTCTCTTTGTTAAAAGAGTACCGATTCAGAATATCCTTCAGGATTTTATCCGGTTCATCTCCTGATATTTCCAATGCGTATAGGGCTTGAAAAACCGCTTCCCGAGCCTGTCGTCTTGGATGGGTGTATTTATTCATTAAGGGGTACAATCCAGCCAAATGGATCTTCGACAGTTTCGCGTTGAATGCCTAATAATGTTTCCCGTAATTGGGTTGTGATCGGTCCCATCTCGTTGTTGTTGATCGTATGAGATCTCAAATGGGTGGTAATTCTCCCAACCGGTGTTACAACAACTGCAGTCCCGGTACAGAATACTTCATCGGCATGGACAAGCTCATTCACAGTAACATTCCGTTGCCGGATCTGAAGCTGCAGTTTTTCCCTTGCGATTTTCAGCACAGATGCCCGAGTCACGCCTGGTAGAATAGAACCGTCCAGCGACGGAGTGGTCAGCACATTATCTTTTAAGCAAAATATATTTGCTGATCCGACTTCTTCAATAAATTGTTCATCGGCGGCATTTAAATAGATCGCTTCATCAAAACCGTCTGCTTTCGCTAATTTCTGAGGATAGAGCGACACCGCATAATTCCCGATGATCTTATGTCCGCCGGTTCCTTTCGGTGCAGCCCGGTGATACTGATTCGTGATCTTCAGATTTAAACATTTTACTCCGCTTTTAAAATACGGTCCCACCGGAGAAACATAGATCAAAAATGTATTCGTGGGTGCCGGAGCGACACCGAGGATCGGCCCCGAACCCCAAATCACCGGACGGAGATAAAGACTTCCCTTCCCGAATGGCGGAATATAATCAGCATTATCTTTAACGACGGCTTTTACCGCATCCACAAACATATCCACCGGGACGGGAGGAATACATACACGCTGAGCTGAACCGGCAGCACGTCCCGCATTTTTATCAGGGCGGAACAGCACCACGCGGTCTTTTGCAGTTCGATAGGCTTTCATACCTTCGAAAATCCCCTGCCCGTAATTCAAAACACCTGCAGCCGGTGACAAATGCACATCCCCGAACGGAACCAGCTTGCCCGGTTTCCACTCTTCCCCTGCATTACAGGTAGCGACATACATGGATCGTGTGGGTGTCAAACTGAATGTTAAACTGTCCCAGTCTAAATTTTGTAAAGGTTTATTGATATAATTTCCCATTTTATTTCTCCTCTAATAATGCTCTGGCAATAACCAGTTCTTGAATTTCTGATGTTCCTTCATAAATTTGAGTGATCTTGGCGTCTCTCATCAGGCGTTCCACTCCAAACTCCTGCATATATCCGTATCCGCCGTATATCTGTACTGCTTCTCTCGCAGCATCCACTGCCGTCTGTGAAGCGAATTGCTTCGCCATCGCAGCTTCTTTTGCGTATGGTTTATGCTCATCTTTTAGTTTTGCTGCTTTTAAGATCAATAATCTTGAAGCTTCGATATTCGTTGCCATTACAGCTAATTTACTCTGTATCGCTCCAAAACTACTGATTGATTTTCCAAATTGCTTCCGTTCTTTTGCGTACTCAATTGATTTATCGAGAGCGGCTTGAGCGATGCCTAACGCTTGCGCAGCAATCCCGATCCTTCCGCCATTCAGTGTTTTCATGGCAATCCGAAAACCATCTCCTTCATTCCCGATCAAATTTTCAGCCGGGACTTTACAATCTTCAAAATACAATTCACACGTATCCGATCCGCGAATCCCGAGTTTATCTTCTTTTTTTCCGACAGAAAATCCGGGAGTTCCTTTTTCCACAATAAATGCGGATATCCCTTTGTATCCAATCCCTTTTGTCGTCACAGCAAAAACAATCACCACATCCGAGCTGATACCGTTCGTCACCCAGTTTTTTGTGCCGTTCAATACGTAATGATCACCGTCTTTTACCGCATAGGTTCTCATGGCACTGGCATCGGATCCTGACTGAGGTTCGCTCAGACTAAACGCTCCAAGCCATTCACCGGGAGCTAGTTTCTTTAAGAATTTATCCTTTTGAAAATCATTCGCCCAATCAAGAAATATTTGGCAAACCAAAGAATTATTCACGGACATGATCACACCGGCAGAAGCATCGGCTCTGGATATTTCTTCCATTCCGATCACATAACTTACCGCGTCCATCCCAGCGCCGTTCCATTCTTCCGGGACCATCACCCCTAAAAATCCGAGTTCCGACATCATTTTTACCTGTTCGGTCGGCACTTCACTTTTATCATCCCTCTCAATCACACCGGGGGCTAAATGCTCTTTTCCAAATTCATGAGCGGTTTTTTGTAAAAGAATTTGTTCTTCAGTCAAATCAAAATTCATATAAACCTCGTGTTGGTAGTTATGATCGAATCCATTTCGATCAATATTGATAAAATCCCTTTCCGGTTTTCCGGCCTAATGTGCCTGCAGCAACCATTTTTTTCAATAAAGGACACGGACGGTATTTACTGTCTCCTAAATCACGGTGTAACACTTCCATGATCGCCAAACATACATCTAATCCGATCAAATCTGCTAATGTCAGCGGTCCCATCGGATGCGCCATTCCCAATTTCATGATCTCATCAATGGCTTCAGCGGTTGCAACCCCCTCCATCAAGCAAAAAACGGCTTCGTTGATCATCGGCATTAAAATACGATTCGCCACAAATCCGGGATAATCGTTGCATTCCACCGGTATCTTCTTCAGGTTTTTTGTCAATTCGACAATCGCAGACGTCGTTTCATCATCGGTTAAATGTCCGCGGATGATCTCCACTAATTTCATGACCGGTACCGGATTCATAAAATGCATTCCAATCACTTTTTCAGGTCGGTTTGTAACCGAAGCAATTTCTGTTATCGATATGCTGGATGTATTGGTAGCCAAAATCGCATCTTCCTTACAAATTTCATCCATTTGTTTGAAGATAGCATTTTTGATTTCCGGATTTTCAGTGGCAGCTTCAATGATAACATCCGCATTCGAAAGATCATTCATACGGGTGGTTGTCGTAATTCTGGCAAAAGCTTCATCCGCTTTTTCTTTTGTGATTTTTTCTTTGGAAACTTGTCTTGAAAGATTTTTTTGGATTGTTGACAATCCTTTTTCGAGAAACGTTTCATTAATATCGACTAGAGTCACCTCATATCCATTGAGAGAACAAATGTGAGCAATTCCATTCCCCATGGTCCCGGCACCGATAATTCCGATAACTTTCATATTCATTTCCTTCAATTTTTCAGTTATTTCTCTACAATTAATACTGAGGCTTCTCCCCCGCCGATACAAAGTGTTGCCAAACCAGTTTTGACATTCTTTGCATTCATTGCATGGAGTAAAGTTGTCAAGACGCGTGCACCTGACGCTCCAATCGGATGGCCGAGTGCTATCGCTCCGCCATTTACATTCACTTTATTAACATCGAGTTTGTATTCTTCGATCGCAGCCATCGCAACAGGAGCGAAAGCTTCATTGATTTCCCATAAATCGATATCATCAGCAATCATATTTGCCTTTTTCAATGCTTTTTCTATGGCGGTGACTGGTGCTGTTGTGAACCAATCCGGTTCTTGTGCGGCTGACGCTTGAGCTTTAACGCTGGCAAGGATCTCTAAACCGAGTTCCTCTGCTTTTTCTCTCGCCATCACAAGGACGGCTGATGCGCCGTCATTAATCTTTGATGCATTGGCTGCCGTGATAGTACCGTCTTTCTCAAATGCAGCACGCAGCTTTGGAATTTTCTCAAAACGAGCTTTTCCGGGTTCATCATCTTGAGTAACAAGTATGGGGTCCCCTTTTCTTTGCGGAACTTCTACTTGGGTTATTTCCTCATCAAAACCACCTTCGTTCTGAGTTTCTAATGCTCGTTGATAGGATTGAATGGCAAAAGAGTCCTGAGCTTCTCGAGTAAATTCATATTTTCTGGCACACATCTCTGCGCAATTTCCCATATGTTTATCCCCGTATACATCCCATAACCCATCGGCAATCATACTGTCTAACATTTTTCCATGACCCATTCGATAACCGGTTCTGGCTTTGGGTAGCAAGTAGGGCGCTTGCGACATATTTTCCATCCCGCCGGCAATAATTACATCGGCATCACCGACTTGAATTGCCTGAACTGCGAGCATCACGGATTTTAATCCTGAACCGCACATTTTATTGACGGTAAGGCATTCAACAGACTTTGGAAGCCCTGCATAAAGGGCAGCTTGTCTTGCCGGAGCTTGTCCTAATCCGGCGGATAAAACATTCCCCATGATCACTTCGTCGACAAGTTGAGGATCAAGTTTTGTTTCTTCTACTAATGCTTTTATTACAATCGCTCCCAATTGGGGTGCTGATACACCGGATAATGATCCTTGAAAAGATCCTATGGGTGTTCGTTTTGCAGCCACAAGTACAACATCTCGTAATACTGACATGGTTAAATCCTTGTTTTGGTTTTAAATCGATTGATGTGGAAGAGATCGGAATCCGCGGCTTGTCCATTCACCATAAGATCTGCGGTTGTGAATCCGATTGCACCGGCAAATCCTAAACCGTGTCCGGTGAATCCGCCGCATATAAATAAATTCGGATAGGAGGATGTTCCCCCCAGGATCGGGAATCCATCCTTGCTGAAACCCATTGTACCTGCCCAGGCATGTGTCATTCGGGCTTTCCTTGTATCCGGAAATATCGTTGTAAAATAATCGTGTAATCCATCGAGAAGTTCGAGATCAGTTTGATCTGAAAAGTCTTCTAACTGTTTTTTGGCGTGCTCCCGAAATCCACCCACCATAATCCTCTTATCGGGCAATTGACGCCAATATTCATACCCGAAATTAGCATAAATAACTTCATGAAACATCGACTTTTCCAACGGTTCAGTCACAAAAGCCTGCCCGCTGACAGGAACAATATAATCACCGAATTCAGGGAGAATAGTTGATGTATATCCATTTGCGGTTATCACAGCCATCTCGCAGCGAATAACTCCATCTGAAGTCAGAATCTCAAACGGATTATCCAGACCGGTGTCTTTCACATTGATGACTTTCGTTTTTTCATAGATTCGGACACCCATTTTTTTACATACTCCGGATAACTGATCTACAAATTTAATGGGATGGAATCCTCCATCGTCCGGCATTCGAACCGCACCATAAAAGGCATCTGAATTAAGAAGATCGGTGCAGTCTTGTGGATTCAACCATTCACAGTGAAACCCGTCATCTGTCAATAATTCATACGTTTGCCGAACTTCCTCTCCTTCTTGTTGGGAAGAAGCCAGCACCAAACTTCCATTTTTTTCATAATCACAATGGATACCCTCTTCTTGCATGATCTCAGAAAGGATTTTATGATTTTTTTGCGTATACTGCCACATACGCTTTGCTTTTTCCCTTCCCCAAAATGTAACGGCCCGATTATAATGTTCAACTGTTCCGGATAAAATAAAACCGGTATTTCGTCCGGTAGCTCCGCTTCCGATGAGGTCCTGTTCCACTAAAGTAACAGAAATACCTTGTTTCGCCAATGCGTAGGCTGTGACTATACCCGTGATCCCGCCCCCAATAATGCAAATATCCGCTGAAATCGTTTCATTCAATTCCGGGAAAGATTGAGAATGGATGGTTTGCTCCTTCTCCTTCACAAACCAATAAGGTATTTGCTGTATAGATTTCATTTCAAGAGTTTAAATGTACATCAAGTTCTCTTTGAATAAGAACTTCATAGAATGATTAATGATTATTAACGGATTGATAGGCCTTAATGATCCGTTTTACAAGTTGATGCCGAACCACATCCTGCTCACTTAATTGAACAATTCCAACACCATCTACATCTTTCAAAATATTGGATGCCTGAATCAATCCCGATTCTTTGGATGTTGGCAGATCGATCTGCGTAATGTCTCCGGTGATGATCGCTCTCGAATTGACACCGAGTCGGGTCAGGAACATCTTCATCTGCATGGTAGTGGAATTTTGTGCTTCATCCAGAATCATGAATGCGTTGCTCAATGTCCTTCCCCGCATATACGCCAACGGAATGATCTCAATGATCTTCTTTTCTAAAAAAGGTTTGAGTTTAGTTCGTGGAATCATTTCTCCCAATGCATCGTAAAGCGGAGTAAGATACGGGTCGACTTTTTCTTTCAGATCTCCCGGTAAAAAGCCAAGATTCTCTCCGGCTTCCACAGCGGGTCGGCATAAAACAATTCGGTCAACTTCGTGATTTTCCAATGCGGCAACCGCAAACGCAACCGCTAAATATGTTTTTCCTGTACCGGCAGGACCGATCGAAAAGACGATGTCATTTTTTCGAACCACATCCACATAGTTTTCCTGCCCTTTTGATCGTGCGGAGATAGCTCCTTTTAGTCCATAGTGTACCACATCGCTGGTTTCTTGGATCTCATGCCCGTTATCCGAGTGGATGATTTGAATCAACTGCTTAATATCGTCTTTTGTTAAACTTCCTTTTTGCTGAAGTGTCTGTATCATTTCGTAAAACAGTTCATCAATCAACTGCACTTCTTGTTCTTCCCCTTCGATCAAGATTGTATTTCCGCGAACAATGATCTTTGAGGAAAAAGTTTTTTCAATGAGAGCTAAATGAGTGTCAGCAATTCCGAAAAGTTGTTGACAGTCTACGCCTTTTAATTCTATTGTTTTTTTCATTCGTTTTTTTGTCTATTTTTCAGCAGGTAATTTACGATGATAACCATAATAACTTACTAAAAACCATTCAACACATTCCTGTATGATTCAGAAACAAACTTTGTTACACATTACAATCGCTTTTGCGATGTTGATCTATGGCTGCGGATCCAATGAATATTCTCAAAAAGAAATATTGATGGAAAATGCAAAATTTCTCGGAAAGCAGGGAAAAGCTCATTGGGAAAAACGTTCCAATCCCATCGATGGTCTAAAAGCGTTGCATTTTTTATCTTTGGCTCATAAAGTCAACAACCAAGATCAGGAATTAGCTATCCTCTACAGCCGAGCATGTTACTTCAACGCCCGGTATTTAGTCAAAGATGATCAGGAAAAAGATCGATTGTTCATGCAGGGATCCAGCGCAGCAAAAACAGCGCTTCTTTCGTCACAATCATTCCAAAATATCTATCTTGAAACTCCGGGAGACTCGACGGAAAAGTTTATGGCTGCGATTGGCTCAATAGAAGTGCAGGATGTCCCGGCATTATATTGGTGGATGGTCAATACCGGATCGGTCTTGATCACAAAACCTGTGGTTGAGCGGTTAAAGCACCGAGTGCTAATTGAGTCCACTCTATTCAAACTGCTGAGTTTGGACCCCACATATTATTACGGTGGTCCTTTTCGTTTACTCGGTATTTTTTATTCTCGAATTCCGGGAGTTGATTTGAATCAATCAAAAACCTATCTTGAACAAGCGATCAACTCGTATCCCGGATATTTTTCCACCCGAACATATTTATCGGAATATTATTACACAAAAACCGGAGAACCGGAATTATTCCGACAAAACTTAGAAGAAATGCTGGAGATGGATCCTGCCATGATCCCTGAAGTGATGCCCGAAAACTTATTCGAACAGGAAATTGCACGTTTCCTTCTCTCACAAGAATCTAAATTATTTGAATAGCTTACCGCCCCAATGGTCAATTTCCTCATAGGATTATTCGTCCTTGTACTTCTTATTCTGCTCCTATTATCCCTCCCGATCAATGTTTTGTTAACAGGATCTCTAAAATCGATCCCAGAGCGCACAAGCTATTCTGCCAGAGTTCAAATTGGAGGAAAACGGTTCGGTGTGATGTATCAAATCCTTGATAATGCCTTTGTGGGATTTGGACCTTATGTAAAACCGTGGTTTCAATGGAACGTCCAGCAAAAATCAATCTTCGGTAAAAAAGATAAACCAAAAAAGGCTAAATCTGCAAAGACATCTTCCACGTTCACTATCCGTAAATTTAACCAATATCGAGAAGCTGTTTTTTCTTCTATTCGATGGAAAATGTTCTCTCTTTCGGGCTATTTGCAATTAGATAATCCAATGCACACCGGGCTTCTCTTTGGCGGGATTCATTCCGTCATGAGCAGTATCCCAAACCGTGTGAGTCACGTCACAATCAAACCGGGGTTTTTACCGGAAAGAGATACGGATGTTACCGGTTCTTTACGGATTGTCATATTCCCGATAAGTTTACCATTGAAATTGTTTCTATTACGATTAAATTCCAACTCAAGAAAGGATAAATCATGAATATTTCAGACCTTGTAAAATCAACCTTAGAAGAACTCAAAGATTTAATGGCATCAAAAACCGTCGTGGGCGGCCCGATAAATGCAGGTGATCACACCGTCATTCCGGTTTCAAAAGTGACATTTGGTTTTGGTGGAGGCGGCGGAGCGAATAAAACTGAAGACGCTAAAGATGAAGCAGGAGAAGGTCAAGGGATCGGTGGAGGTTGGAAAATCAGCCCTGTTGCGTTTATCGTCCTTGGACCGGACGGAGCAAAACTATTGACGATCGGTGAGAAAGAAAGCGTGGTTTCCAAATTAATGGAATTAACACCCAAAGTTGTAGACACAATCACAAATATTGTAGATTCTAAATCGTCAGAAACAGATGACACCAGCGAAAAGGATAAAAAGGAATAGACTATGAAAACACCGAGCAGCATACGCGATATTATGGCGAAAAAATTGATCACATTCAAACCGGATACGAACGTCCTTTCTGCTATTCATACACTGTTAACCAACAACATCTCCGGCGCTCCGGTTGTCGATGACGAGAAAAATCTAGTGGGAATCCTATCTGAAAAAGACTGTATGCGGACCATCATGGAATCGTCTTACTATAATGAAGGCGGTAAATTGGTCTCTGAGCTTATGTCAACGAACGTTGAAACCGTTGATGTGAACGCAAGTATTTATGATGTTGCTGAGAAGTTTTTGGCGTCTCGTTACCGTCGGTTCCCGGTTGTCAATTCAGACGAACAGCTTGTCGGTCAAGTCAGCCGCAGGGATGTTTTACGAGCCATCGATAAACAACAACATTCATAAAATTATATTCTATCTGTCCAAGTCGTTTATAAGGAAAGATAAAAAAATACGGTAAACGGAAGATCGTTAAACCTGCCTAAAACTGTTGCTTGCTAACGGTGCTTGTGCTGCTCTTGGAGAGTCAGCTTGAAGCTTTTATTATGTTCTGTATCACCAAGCATAGCTCAAACCAATACTCACGGCCTTTTCTCCCATTCCAGCCCATTCAATAAATGTTCCAATTCGATTAAATTGTACGGCTGTTCCTATGGCAATTTGGTAGTGATTGATGTCTGTTCCGATAACCTCCTTGTCATCTAATACCCAGTACACCGGTCCACCAAATACGCGAGCGGAGAGATACGGAAAGGCCCTATTCTTAATGTTCCAGCTGGCACGAGCACCCAGACGAAGATCTGAAGAAGCATACCTCGTTCTATTTTTTGTGATCGGATCTTCGATTTCAGTTGTAGAGCCGCTTAAGAACAAGGATACATCGACATGAGGGAAATAACCTTCTCCAATGATAACAATATACTCAGTGCCAATAGCAATAAATCCCCCCGGAGTCACATTTTGAGAAGGTCCTATTTCAGGTCTTAACCTACCTTCTAAAATCACTCCCAATCCGCTGCGGAATGCCCACTTGTCATTGATTTTCCATGAGCCGGAAAGAGAAACTGTACTCATCTCAATATCCACATCAGAGGTATCGTCAAAACGCAGTGTTGAATTCAGTGATCCTACTCCAAATCCAAGTTGAAGTCTACTCCTTTCAAGATGTTCTCCGTGAGTTCCCTGGTCATTGCATTGCGGGGGCGGACCGCCCGGTAATGGAACACCTCATCCATAGGCTTTGGGTACCGAGATCATCCCGAACAAAAGGATCATGGAAATTGGTAATAAATATTTTTTGATTATCATTTCAACTCATTTCCTACATAAACATAACGCAAAATTGCCGTCCTTAGACCAGTCTGGTGCAATTGTTTTGTTAAGTATACCTGGCTCATTTTTAAATTCCAATATTAATTATTTCTTGGTGTATGTCTAAAGAGTTTACACTATAGGCTTCAAATTTTAGAATCAATGAATCAATTGCATTTCCATTAGATTTGACGCTCATACTCTTTATAGCTTGAAGTATATTTTTTTCATATGTCAACTCTACTTCGCCAAATGAGGTTATCGTCTTCTTTTTTATTTTAAAATTATCTGCAGTTATTTTTTTTCCTGCACCTTTTCTCTTTGGATATAAATATTGAAATTGATAATCTCCTGGGGTTACTTGAAAAATATAGACAGATTTATTACTCAGGTTTTTCTCAAATTTCTTTTCAGCAACTTTAAATGAGCCGACTCCTAAATATAGGGAATTAGTTGTAGAGGGATTCACTTTAAGTCTAAATATTTCATTGGTATTAGTATTTTTGATATCAATTCTTACTTCTTCATCGTAGTCTGTAATTGGGGATAATGCAATAAATCCAGCATCGTTAATATTCACTTTTTCCTCTAATCCCTTATTATTTAGCATTGGTGCCATTTTAGGGACTGCACTACATCCATAAAAGAATATTACTGTGACTATTAGAATTGATTTTAATTTCATATTTATTCCTTTGTATAATTTTTTATGTTTTTATTA
The DNA here is from genome assembly GCA_964422145.1 of uncultured bacterium. Lineage (GTDB taxonomy): Bacteria > Fidelibacterota > Marinisomatia > Marinisomatales > JACNKV01 > JACNKV01. The sequence continues at coordinate 41,912 of CAYQZV010000012.1, forward strand.
TAACCAGGTATACATAACGAGTTAGCTCGGCGGCTGAGCCGAAACCAAAAGAGCAGGCTGGTCCATAGCAGCGTGTGTTGGGTTTCATTTCATGTAAAGTGAACTTCATATATTCTTATGGGATTCGGAAGGGGAAATTATAATACTGACTTGGTTTGAAATCTCGTATGTTTATATAAGTGTTTGAGAGAAACCGGGTAAGTAGAATGACAGAATATACTTTGAATCCGGTGCTGTAAGACATTGGAGTAAAAAATGGTATCAGAAAAAACCAGTAAACAATGTTATGAACCCAAAGTAAAATTCTGGATGTAAGTGTTAATTTTGGTTTACTTGCAATATCGGGATTATTTTTTGTTATCCGCACGAACCGCGCAGAAGTATGATACTCCAGAAACAGTCAAAACAATGCACCCAGGATTGAAAGAGTGATCATACCGGCTTTTGTTTCACCCATTGGGGTTAAAAATCCATAAAGTATAAATAAGAATGTGGGGACTCCCTGCACACCTGATATAATGTAGTTCCAGCGCAGTGTAAGAAATTTATCCTTCATATTTTATCTCCAAAGCTCCAATTTCATGCTACTTGCCGGGCCGAAGCCTTGGCGTAGGTCGACCAGCCTAACACGTCCGAAGCAGAAGGTGTTGGAAATTAACTGTACAATCATTCATTTTCTAGTTTTAAGGTGATAGTTTTTTCTACTCCATTTACATCACATGTTAGCAATATTTTTGAATCAACCTGCTTATAAATATAGGGACTATAATCATAAAATATTGTGCAAGGAAATTCATTTATATTCATACAATAAATATAGGTTGTCATTGGTCGTTGAAAATAAATGCTGTCTTGAATAACGTATAAATCACCTCCATATGAATTACACCCGTCATTACCTCCATAGCTGCTATCAGAGAAAGAAATCGAAAATAAATCATAATCTGTTTCTGAGGATATATCTGTTGATTCAATTTCAAATTTACTTCCTATCAAATCAATTTCAGGATAATTCCTATCCTCATTACATGATACAACAAACAACACCATTCCTAAGATGACTTTCTTCATAAATATTTTGCAGTTGCTAGTTATGGACAATATTTTACTTAATGACATATTCTTTTAAGAATTTTTGAAAATTAGAAATGTTAGTTTCACTAAATACACCTCCGATATACTTATTTTTTCCTCTCACACGGTAAGTAACTTTCGTAGCTAATGCCAATTTTTCAAGTAGATGTTTATCGGTATTATACCATGCCATTTCTAGAAAATACTTCTTTCTGCCTAACATTACTTCTTTCAATCTATATGGAGTTTTTTGTCTATCTAGTAAGAACTTTTCTCCATCAATGTTTAGCTCTAGAGAACTGTCAGCTTGAATATAGAAACCATTTTCTACAAGACCACCAACAACCAGACCATATTCATGTAATAATGTATCGTACGAAACTCTAACTTCACCACATATCTGAAAATTACCATATGAACCATGTGCAAAATCATTTTCTGGAAGGAAATTTTCTGACATCCTATAGACATATTTATAGGGCCCATCGTTTTCGATGGTTTTAACTTCATATCCAAAACATGATGCGACAGTCAAGGCAATAACTATTGTTTGAGAGATTTTTGACATAAGTTTTATCCAAACCTTTTCATTATCATTGAGAATTACTTGGTAAATTTAAATAACCATAGATTATTACTTTTTTACAATCAGATTGTTCTGAGTTTGATATTAGATTATTTAATGATACACTTTCGCCAACATCAGAAAACGCAGGAATTGTTAATACTAGCAAGATTACTACTGATAATATCAATCTTTTCATTTTTCTACACCTAATCCTGTACATACTACAACTTGATCTAATAACCTTTGATTGGTTAGGTAATTAGCGTGAATATGTGGCATATGAATCATATCTAAAATTAAACTGCTATTTCCTTATTCTATTTCACCTATCAAAAAATACACGACTAACTTTAGGAATAAAATAAATTGTTAGCAAGTGTTAATTAAAAGAGAAAACCCCCGCATTTTCGGAGGTTTTCAATATCTTTATTCAAACCGGAGTCATTCCGGTTGTTTTATTTTTTACAACCCGAGACTCTTTAAAAACGCCTCATTATTGGGTTCTCTGCCCAAAAACTCCACAACCAACTTATACGGGTCTGAAGTTCCGCCTTTTTCAAGGATGATCTCACGAAAACGCAAACCGGTCTCTTTATTTAAAATCCCGTCATTTGCAAAGACAGAGAACATATCCTGCGCATAAACCAATGCCCAGAGATATCCGTAGTAACTTGCACCATACCCGTTCAAATGACCGAAAGATGCATGCATATGTGTCCCTTTCAGGTACGGATATAATGTAATCTCATTCTGAAGCCGTGCAACCAATTCCGTTGTGGTTTCTCCTCCCTGCAGATCAAATCCGTCATGCAGTGTAAAATCGAGAATACCGTAATACACTTGCTGTAACGCATTGTTGCCTGAATTGACATTTTTCGCGGCGACCATTTTATCATACAAGTCGTCCGGAAGCGGTTCACCGGTTTTATAATGCTTTGCAAACATCAGCAATGATTCTTTTTCCCAACACCAGTTTTCAAAGATCTGCGAAGGTGTCTCCACAAAATCCTGTGCAACGGATGTCCCGGCATAGGTCATGTACGGTGAGGTCGTTAAAACGCCGTGTAAAAGATGTCCGAATTCATGGAAGAACGTTTGAACATCATCATGTGAAAGCAATGACGGTTCCGACTTTGTCGCTCTGGGGAAATTACACACCAGCGATGTCGCAGGTTTTTGATAACCATCACTCAACTCTTTCCCCATCACAACACTGAACGCAGCTGCATGAGAATATTTATTGGGGCGCGGATACAGATCCAAATAAAACCGGCCGACCAACTTATCTGAGTTTGCTTCGAAGACTTCATACATCAGAATTTCTTCATGCCAAACAGATGGGTTTTTTACCTCTTTAAATTCAATACCGAATAATTGCTGAGAGATAGTAAACAATCCACTGATCACATTCGACATCTCGAAATACTGCCGAACTTCTTTATGATCTAACTGATATTTTTCTTTTAATAATTTGGTCTCATAATACCAGGATTCCCACGTTTCAATCACGGTTTCAGCTTGACCGGTTCGAGCAGATTTCACCGCTAACAATTCGTCATAATCCTGAAGTGCTTTTTCGCGCAGACTTTGTTTTAATCCATTTTCGAAGTCCCAGACTGTTTCAGGGATTTTGACCATACGATCTTCAGTGCGATAAGCCGCATAGGATGAATATCCCAACTTATCGGCTAAAACACTTCGGTAATAGATCATTGAATCCAACACCGGCAGATTCACATCAGCAGCACGGTTTAAATACAGCGAGCGCAGCTTCATCCGTGCATCATCGGATTCTGCGTATTTCATGAAGGGTTTATACGTCGGATACGAAAGATCAATCGCATACCTACCGTCATTCATTTTATGGGATTCAATATAAGACGGAGAAAGTCCGTCTAAATCATCTAAACCTAAGAATAATGTATCGAGAGCTTTATTTTTGTTGGTGTCAAATTGTTTTCCGATCTCCACCAGTTTATTTCGGATTTGACCGACGTCCTCACGCGTTTTCTTATCCAATCCGAATCCTCCACGATTGAATTTCATCATCGTATCATCAAGGAGTTTCTTTTTTACACCCGTCAGTGTATTCGCTTCCGGAGAATCGGTATAAGCAGAGACAGCTTGATACAGTTCTTCGTTTCCATCTAATTCGTTCAAAAATTGTTCAGCACGCTGACTTGCGGCTAATCCTTCTTCTCTGATCTGTGGATCCGGGTGAACATACCCCATTAAGTCTGATGGACTCCAAACATTTTCGACTACGTTGCGAACATCATCCAATGCACGGATTGTATTATCAAACGTTCTTTCATTATCAGGGATTTGATAGATCTGATTCAGAAGTTTATTCGCTTCATTCAACATTTCTGCTGTGGCTTCCGGAAAATCTCCAACTTGAATCGATGCGAAATCAATCGGTTCGGTTCTGTCAGCCAAAACAGGGTTGTTGCGATCTGATGAAGCAGGTAATGAAACCGGATTCCACCAAGACGCACCCAAAACCAGAATGAATAAGATGTAAAGTAATTGTTTTATTTTCATGATGACTCCTTACACGTCGAGGAACTTAAAGATTGGTAATACTTTGCTGGACTGTGTATGTAACAATCCCTATTGCGGTTAAATAGATAAACGTGGATGTCCATCCTTTGGGATAATTGGTTTTCTGCTGATCTGCTTCAATCTGAGCATTTTCGATATAAGAATATTTTTTTAACGACTGCCCGGATCGTTTACATAAGTACATATCTTTGTAGTACACAGGGATTTCCGTCCATTTCAATGATCTCAGTCCGTGAATCTGAGCTTTTTGTACCACGACTGAATTACACGGATTTTTCTTCGCTTTATTCTCGGTATCCTGAGCGATTGATACTCCATGGATAATCAAAATGCACGCGCCGATCAGAATCAGATTTTTCACCAGCAGACCACCATTTTTGCAGTTAAGATCGGTAATTCATCAATCAAAAGTTCAGGCCCGTAAACCTGCATGCCTTGAAGCCGCCAGTTTTTTTGATCATAAAACTGATACATATATCCCAATTTCACATCCGCTGCCAGCCATGAGAAAATGTAATAGCGAAATCCGATCATGGATGAAAATCCAAGCCAATCAGATTTCATGACATCCAGCGAAGCTAACGTAACCGGTCCGTTTCCGAAACTGGTTAACATATCATTCCAATCATCTTGGGCTTCATTCGACCTTGTGTTTAACGTGATGGATCCTCTGCTCCAAATCGGTGCCAAAGAAAAATTCCATTCCATTCGTTTTTTCACAATAAAGAATGTTTCAAGGACAAAAGATCGATACGTCAGGGATCGATAGAAAATAGCATCATTTTTGATCTTCCCGAAATCATGTGAACTTTTTGCGGTATAGCCAATGCGGGTATTAAAAAAGACCTGTTTGTACACACCCCAGTCCAATAAAAGATTTTTCGTGTAGATCTTCATCAGTGGGAATTGTTCATTATCTTCAAATCCCGGGAGTCTCGGATCGTAGTAACTTAATCCGGTATCCACAACCCATGACGGCTGTCCCTGAGACACTCCGGATAACAGAAGAATGATAATTATGATTCGTATTATTCGCATTGATTGACGAAATTTATATCAGTAATTTATGAACAATGATGCAGAAAGTGAAGATGCATTAGAATAAAGATTTACTCATCATGTTCATCTCAACTCATATTGATCAAAAATGAAACCGGTTTCCACTATTTTGCTGGTTTTATGCATGAATCTGCTCCATGCGGATGTCAGTCATGTTATCGTATTTACCGACGGCTCAACTACCGTCGGCTTGATCGATTCAATGTCTACCGATTCGATCCATTTTCGGAATTATGACTCAAATAAATTAGACCGTATCTCTCTCAAGAATATTTATTTTATTTACAACGATTTTCAACGATTGTTTTACGTCAGTCCATTTTTGAATCATCGGTTGGATTTACTCGAAGAACGCGGCGGATATCTGATCACGAATGAGTCAGACACGATCTCATATCATCGGGTTCAATTTGACCGACAGATGATCCGTCCCATGGCATATTTATACACGGAAACCGATTCGTTGATCCCGGTTGAGTTTCTGTCCATCCATCATATCCGGTCGGATTTAAGTGTTATGGAAAACTCGGTTCGGAATGGATTTTATTCCAGCTTAGCTCTTTTTACCACAGCGACCGTCATTGAAATACTTTCAGGATGGTTGAACGAGACAAAAGGAGAATCGCGTTTTTCGATGAGTTCTGTTAAAGCGTTTGGTGCCAGCGCAAAAGATGAATCATTTGATTTGGTACCTAAATTTAAACTGTTATCTATCCACAAAACAGGGACACAATACTCGACGATAAATTTCACTATCCCTGCTGCAACGATGGGATGGATGGTTTACGACCTATATTTTGACAGAAGAACCCACTATTTTACGCCGTTTGATCGGACGGACCGCTTTCCCAGAAAAATGACTTATTATACACTAAAGACGTGGATTAAATACCAAACGGATCAATTAAAACAGTACTTACCGAATTGGATGAAGGCTGAACGATAAATTGCCCGACACCTTATTATGAATGTAATTTTAAGATAGCATGTTTATCCCGGCAACATCCAGATCGATTTTTATTCCTCTTGTTTTATCCATCTTTATTGGTCTCTCCTGCTCAAAACGAACGCTTCCGCCTGAGCCGGACACTATTCCTCCCGTTGCAACGATCATCTATCCAGTGGACGGGATGACTGTATCAGGACTGGTTTACGTTGAAATTTCAGCCACGGATGATGATAAAGTAAGGCACGTTGAATATTTGATCGATAACGTCGTTCAGGATACCATAAAATCTTCTCCATTCACCTTTTTATGGAATACGCTTCAATTCACCGATGATGACGACTATCATTTATCAGCCAGAGTTCAGGATCGGTCGGATAATGTGTATCAAACTGAACCGATCACGATCACGGTGAATAATATTGATAATCAAAGTCCCAGAGGTGAAATTCTCTTCCCGGCACCGAGTTTAACCGTCAGCGGCGTGATTCAAATCCTTGCCTATCCTCATGATCGTGATGCAGTCAAAGCTGAGTTTTTGATCAATGACAGTTTGCGGTTTACGGATGATTCTCTCGAAGTGATTCAACCATGGAATGTAAACGTTTACAATTATGAATGGGATACGTATGACGTCACAGATAATCAGACGCATAACATTACCGTGATTTTATCAGATACAGCGAATAATTCCACTGCCTTGTCATCGTGGGTGTATGTGAATAATCAGGTCGATCTTATCCCTCCCATCGGGAATATCACCAGTCCGGCAGCAGGCCAAATAGTTCAAGGAACGATCCAAATTCAAGTCACTGCCACGGATAATGACGGCATCAAAGCGATTCATTGTTATATCGACGGCGATTCACTGACAACCGATTATTCAGCACCATACCAGATCGCCTGGAACACGAACGATTTCGAAGAAGATGCTGAACATATGATCTATGTTACGATCGAAGACTTTAGCGGAAATATCGCCTCTGCTCCGCCGATCACAGTGTTTATCAACAACCATCCTGATCCGGATGTCACACCTCCCACAGGGACGATCATCTCTCCGATCGCCGGTCAAATTGTGAGTGGAGTTCTGCCCATTGAAGTTGTCGCTTATGACGACATTGAAGTATCTCATGTGGAATTCTTAGTGAACGGAGTTGTCATCAATACGGATAATTTATTCCCGTTTATCTACGATTGGAATACCGAATTAATGACCGACGATCAAGAAGTGATCATCGGTGCTTCTGTCTACGATACGTATGGGAATTGGGCTCCTGTTCAACCCATCTCTGTTTTAGTTGATAATCAAGATAATATTTTTCCTGAAGGAACGATCACAACACCATATGCCGGACAAATGGTGAGCGGATTGATCGATATCCAGGTCTTGGCATCCGATAATGAAGCTGTTCAACACGTTGAGTTTTACATCGACGGATTTTTGGTTTTAACCGATGCCGAAGCTCCGTACGAATATCTGTGGGATACTGAAAGCGAAACCGAAGATGAAAATCACTCTATTACTGTTGTGATTGAGGACTCAAACGGAAATCGCACGACCTTACCTCCCATCAGTGTTGTTGTTAACAATCTGCCCGAAACGGATACCGAACCTCCGGTGGTGATGATCATAAACCCGCTCAGCGGTCAAACCGTTACAGGGACGGTCAACATCCAGGTTGATGCCTATGACAACACAGAGATCGCATCAGTCACCATCACGCTTGACGGCAGTGCCATCTTTGAAGATACCGACTACCCATACATATATTCATGGGATACGACGGTATTAGAAAATCAATCACAACATACAGTGAGTGCAATCGCCGTGGACATTAATGGCAATACGGCGTTAGCCCAACCGGTTTTGGTGACGATCGATAATGAATAAACGAATTATCACATTCAGCCTTTGGATTCTTATTGCAGGAACATTTCTCTCTTGCGAAGGGCCATTTTTCATTATTCCGCGTGACCCGGATACAACACCACCATCAGCAACGATGGTAAATCCACCTCACGGAGCAACCCTTTCCGGCGATGTCTTAATCGAGGTCAATGCAGAAGATAATGATGGAATCGATTCGGTTGAATTTTTTATTAACGACATACTGGTTACAGTAGACCTTGATTCACCTTATTTCTATATTTGGTCAACCTTAGACACATTATATTTCGATGCCGACACTTTATATTCCACCGAGGACAGTACCGCTCGCATTATATCAAAGATCACCGATCATTCCGAAAATTATCGATACACGGATCCCATCCTTATTACGATTGATAACTATGATAACAATCCGCCATCCGGTGAGTTTGTTGATTTGTATTGGGGGAAAACGGTTCAGGGTGTTGTTCCATTAATAGTCAGTGCAACCGACGATGAAGGCGTTCAATCCGTGACATTTTACATGGATAATGTCACTCTGTCAATCGATCCGGAAGAACCTTACACGTACAACTGGAATACGATAGAATTAGAAGACAAAGCATTTACAATCAGAGCAATTGTAGAAGATCTTTCAGAGAACCGATCATCCGTCGGGCCCGTTCAAGTTATCGTTGATAATATCCCGGATATTGATACAACTCCGCCTAATGTTGTCATTACGTATCCAGTGGCGGCGCAGACTGTGAGTGAATTGATCATTATCTCAGCGGAAGCAACAGATAATGATGCTGTTCACTATGTGGAATTTTTTATTAACGGCGAGTCATTTTTCACGGATTACGATCCTCCATACAGCTGTATTTGGAATACGTTAGATCCGGAAATGGCGACAGAAGATACCGAGCACATCATCCATGTTGTTGCGATCGATTTGAGCGGAAATGCGGCTTCTCCCACACCGATCACAGTATTGGTTGATAACACCGAATCCGAACCGCCTTCAGTTGTGATCACTGAACCCTCTGCCGGACAAACGGTAAACGGGACCGTTCATATTTCTATCGTTGCTACCGATAACGTGGCGATCGCTAATATTGAGTGCACATTGAATGACGAACTATTGTTCTCGGATGATTCTGATCCATACACATTTGAATGGAATACACTGACTATTGAAGATGACACATGGCAAACATTACGAGTAACAGCAACTGACATAAACGGTATTTCATCAATCTCAACGCCAATAAATGTTTTTGTTGATAATCTTGATGACGTTCCGCCAACCGGAATGATCATGAATCCGTATGCAGGACAAGTGATCTCCGGTGATGTTAATATTCAGATAGATGCTTCAGATAATGCCGGAGTCGAATCCGTTCAATTCACTATTGATGGCAATGTCGTTTTCACGGACACAGACTATCCATACGAATATCTGTGGGATACTCAACACGCATTGGAAGATAACTACCATATCATCAGTATATTGGTGACCGATCAAACAGGAAATTCAACTGCATTGCCGCCCATCTCGGTGTATGTGGATAACAATCCAACGGGAGATGATTCACCGCCAACGGTGACAATCCAATACCCTCTCTCCGGACAAACTGTATATGGAACCATCAATATTGAAGTGTCTGCTTTAGACAATGTAGGAATAGACTCAATCTCTTATATCATAAATGAAGACGTCGTTTACGATGGTCTATATACTCCAACCTATGAATGGAATACCATGACCTGGGGACCCAATGGGGATGCCACTATTCAAATCGAAGTAACCGACGTATCCGGTTACTCAGCTTTTGCTCAACCTATTTATGTCATCGTTGATAACAGTTTCGACGGGGCACCCGGATCTGTTAATGCAGAAGCGACACAACCCGGACAGATTCTAATCCAATGGTCATCAACCATGGATGCGGTATTTTACCGTCTCTATCGAAATGATTCATTCTTAACTGAAACTGAATCACTTTCATACCAAGATTCAGATATCACACCCAATAATGCATACTGTTATACCGTCTCTGCGGTGAATCAGTTCGATATAGAATCAGAACGATCTCCCGAAGTATGTTCTGAGGATATTTTACCCGTTGTAACAAATCTTACTGCATCTGCTCTAAGCGATACTGAAATGTCCGTATCCTGGTCAGCAGTCAACAGTGCCGGTTCGTATCAACTCAATGTGAACGGAGTCCCCGAAGATACTACCGTTTCGGTCAGCGTTACACTCACGTCATTAAATGACAACACAGAATATTGCTACTCTATTGTCGCATTGGATTTAAGTGATGATCCGGGTATAACCTCCGATGAAGTTTGTGAGACAACTCACCTTACGATGACTGCAACAACGTTGAGTATCACCACAGAACCAAATACATTTAATCTGACATGGATATCCGTTCCAACCGCTGTAGATTATCATGTTTACAGGGATGGAACCTTCCTCTCACAAACAGATGGTTTGGAGTATAATGATTCATCCGGCGATCACGGAATTGAATACTGCTATTATATCATTGCGGTCAACGAACATGGGACATCAGGGCCTGCGTCCAATGAAGTGTGTGACAGGTTATCACTCTCAGCCCCATCCACAGTCAATGTAGAAGCTCAATCCACAACGAGTATTTTAGTCAATTGGACAAATGTTGATGGTGCAGCGACCTATCAATTATATCAAAATAATAATCTCATCGATGCTAACGCTGTTTCACCGACCACGATCAATGGCTTAAATAGCAACACTCAGTATTGCTATTACGTTATTGCGGTTGACATTGATGGTTTTGAAGGAAATCCGTCTGAAGAAGCATGTGCAACCACGCACACCGATTTAACCGCTCCTACTCTTAATATCATCGTTGAATCAACATTGTTAAATCTAACCTGGACTTCTGTACCTACTGCTGTTGAATACCATATCTATCGCGACGGCAGTTTCCTGACACAAACCGGGCTAACAACATACGACGATAGCTCTATCGATCCGGGGATCGAATACTGTTACTATGTGATTCCGGTGAATGAACACGGGACATCAGGGCCTACGTCCAATGAAGTGTGTGACAGGTTATCACTCTCAGCCCCATCCACAGTCAATGTAGAAGCTCAATCCACAACGAGTATTTTAGTCAATTGGACAAATGTTGATGGTGCAGCGACCTATCAATTATATCAAAATAATAATCTCATCGATGCTAACGCTGTTTCACCGACCACGATCAATGGCTTAAATAGCAACACTCAGTATTGCTATTACGTTATTGCGGTTGACATTGATGGTTTTGAAGGAAATCCGTCTGAAGAAGCATGTGCAACCACGCACACCGATTTAACCGCTCCTACTCTTAATATCATTGTTGAGTCAACACTATTAAGCTTATCTTGGACATCAGTTCCGACAGCAATCGGGTATCACATTTACAGAGACGGCAGTTTCTTGGCAGAAACCGACTTACTCAGCTACGAAGATGCTTCGATTGACCCAGGGATTGAATACTGCTATTATATCATTGCGGTTAATGAGCATGGCACATCAGGACCGGCGTCGAATGAAATGTGCGAAAGATTATTCGTTTTACCGCCATCTGATTTCACTGCAACCGGCGGAGATCAAACCATCTTTCTGAATTGGTCCGAAACTCCCGGCGCATCTACATACACGTTGTATCTAAGCGGAAATAATGGTCGGGATTTAGTCTTTTTGGCAAATACTGCAGATACATTTTATCAACATCAAGGTTTAGGATTTGAGACATCGCATTGTTATGTAATCGCATGTGTTGATGCAGATGGTTTTGAAGGTCCGGTTTCGCTGGAAGAATGTGCCACCACTGATCCAGAACCGTCTCCGCTTCCTCCAACATCTTTAACCGTGACACAATCAGGAACAGATGCTGAATTAAATTGGGTATCTTCAGTCAGTGATAATATTGAATTTGTTTTGATTTACAAAAATGGTGAATATACCGCCGCAGTAGATGGAAATATCCAAACCTATACGGATACACTCGTTACTCAGGGGACTGAATATTGTTACTCCTTAATCGCAAGATCGTTCAGCAATACGGATAGCGATCCGTCTTCTACTGCCTGCATTACGATTGAATAAAGCCGAAATGTCACTCTTATTTTCAACTTGTTCAGTGGACACCAAACTGTGTAGTTTGGGTCGCTTTTACAACCGTTTAAACTTGATACAAACACAGATAGGGAAACCATGAAATCCATTCAGACTATTATTCTCTTTTTACTTTTCATTGGAGTTTTATTCGCTCAAGACGAAATTGTACTTCCAGACACAACCGTTGCTGATTCGGTCGTTATTCCATTAGCTGAGGAAGAAACCGAGATGCTCAACGTCCTGTCTGATACATTAATGACGGAAATTGTAATCCCTGAGGACAGCACACTTGTCACTATTCCGGATTCAGCTGCAGTCTCAATACCGAACACATTAGCTGCTTTAGTAGAAACTCCCATTGATTCAGTCCTTGAAGAACCTGCTGTGTTTGAACCGATTCCTGAAGAATTGATGGGATTGGATTATGGATATAAAGGATTTCCATGGGGCACACCCAAAGGTCAGCTGCCTCAATTTCAATACATGAATTCTTCATCCTTTTCAGAAGACAGTTCCGCTGTGATTTTAAATGCGACTCTCGGTGAAGATGACGTCACCATGACATACGCTTTTTCTGACAGCGGATTCTGGAAAGTCGAAATTGAATATCAACTGAATCCTGAAGAGATCGAGTTTCACATTGCAGAATTTCTACGCATTGAGAAAGGTATCTACGAAATTTACGGTCCTCCGCAGTTTACGCATAAAGTAGAGGCCGGACCGACATCAGCGTACTCCAATGTGTTAGACATCAAGTACTCAAGAGCTTTTTATACTTCAACTTGGAACGTGACTCCGTGCAAAATCCTGTTACTGTTGAATTCAATCGTGCAGGTACCGCAAACAGATTTACCTATTTTAGACGGAGATATCAGCATTTTTAGGTTAGTGTATTACAATCCTGATTTTATGATTTCTACTGACGATATGAATCAGGATAATGAACCGCTGCCCTCTCTATTCGATCTGTACTAAATCCTGATCTGTGAGAATCATCAGTCTCATTTTATTGGTGCAGTTATCGACCTGTATCCAATCAGGCAGGATGGTCAGATACTTTGAGTATGACTGCCTACCGGCTCAGGCGTATGATGAAAGTAAACACATTTTAGAAACGCTCGGTTATGAGATTGAATTTGCCGCCAGAACTGAAGGTATCATTACCACCGGTTTTCGGAAAGTGTCCAAGGATATTCGCAGGTACGATTATGCGGTGGCTATTTTAGTCAAAGATGTAATAGAAGTCTATATCGTTGCGAAAAAGAATGTATTTCGCAGGACATCTGAATCATCCTTGGGTGGTGATGTGTTGACTGAGACTCATGTTTCAGATTCACTTCCCCATTCAATCCAGACTCAAATTTTTCATGATATTGAATTAGGGATGAAGTTAAAAGGATATAATTTATTTCATCGTTCCTCAAAAAATAATCCTTAACATTTTCAGAATATTTATTTCGAAATATTCCCAACTGTGGTTAATTTTAGCTTATGAGTACAGTCTTTGATAAGAAAGAAGAGCGAAAAAAATATTTAGATACTAAACTGGATGACCTCTTAGAGGGAATAAATGAATCCTATGGTAAAGCTCTTGTTGATGAACTTTTATCACAGCTTGAAAAGACCATAAAAGATTTTGATAAGGAAGTTCAAGACCTTTTAGGCACTTTAAAAATGAATTCAAATAAACGAGAAGAACTTCTTAAACAAATAAAACAATCTCAGCATGACAACCAGGGATCACAAAAGGACGAGCCAAAACAAGAGCTCAGCGAATGGGAACGTCATCTGGAATACATTGAACATTAAGGATTGAGGAAACAATGAGTGTAAAAGACAAAGTCATATTCGGATTAATGCTCCTCTTAGTGATAGGCGGAGGATATATTCATTACAGCTATACAGAAATCGTCAAAGAGATGGATGTAATGAAAACAGAACAATTCACACACGTAAATGAAGTCAACGAAGATTTTCGTGAAGATCTTCGCAAATTGGAATTACAATTTATCGGACGCGGAAAACACGTACAAAAAGCTCAGTTAGACATTATTGCTAATACGGAACTGATCGGTAAAACAACTGATTCTCTCACAGCATTAATTGAAGATGTTGCATATAACTTAAGCGAATTCGAACGTGATGTAAACAAACGATTCCTTTCTGTCGAACAAGATCTTCGTGATCTCGAAGACAGCTTCGAATCCGAACGCAGACGGAATACACGTCGTTTCTCTGATACCGAACAGCAGCTTACCAGCTTACAGAATGACTTAAATGAACTCGAAAGCCTTGAAGTCATTCAAAAAGCTAAAGCCAAAGCAAAGAGCGAATAAATAGATTATGACTAAAAAAGGGCTGATAGCTATCAGCCCTTTTTTTCTGAATATGATTATTCTATAATTTGATCATATTTAAAAGATTATCTGATTAGTTCTTTATCAAATCCCTGCTATAATTTCGTCTTATTTTTAGACTATTTTAATCAACAATGGAGAGAAAATGACTCGTATCGGAATTCGTAGAGAAGACAAAAATGTATGGGAACGCCGCGTTCCGCTTGTCCCTGCACACGTTAAATCTTTGCTTGAAGATACTGACCTGAATGTAGCAATACAACCGTCAGATTTACGCATTTTTAATGATGAGGAGTTTCAATCCGTCGGGGCAAATGTTCAAGAAGATGTTTCTGACGCCGATGTGGTTGTCGCTGTGAAAGAAATTCCGATTCATTTCTTTAAACCGTCTAAAACATATATCTTCTTCTCCCACACTATCAAAGGCCAAGATTATAACATGGGTATGCTTCGACACATGATGGATTTGAAGTGTAATTTGATCGATTATGAGCGTATCATGGATGAGAAGAACCGCCGACTCATTTTCTTCGGAAAATATGCCGGATTAGCCGGGATGATCGAAACCCTCAATACGTATCATAAAAAATTATCCTTGAAGGGATACAAAACACCGTTAAGTGATATCAAACAAGCGTATGAGTATGATTCGGTTGAAAATGCAAAAACCCATTTCGAAAAAATTGGAAAATCCCTTCTAAAGCAAGGACTTCCCAAAGAGATCGGACCCGTTGTCGTAGGTTTCGCCGGGTACGGAAATGTATCTCAAGGCGCACAGGAAATGTTCGACCTTCTTCCCTATAAAGAACTTTCTCCTGAAGCCCTCGCTGAGCAGTATGATTCGTTATCCTCTGAAAACGGAACTCTGTATAAAGTTGTTTTTAAAGAAGAACATATGGTTTCACCTCTCAGCGGTGACTTTGAATTGCTGGAATATTTTAATCACCCGGAACGTTATAAAGCAAAATTCCATCATTGGCTTCCGTATATCAATGTGCTTGTAAACTGTATTTACTGGACGGAAGATTATCCAAGACTCGTAACGAAAGAATATTTGCAGTCAAATAAGTGTTCTTCCCTTGAAGTCATTGGAGATATAAGCTGTGATATTAACGGATCCATCGAGATCACAAAAAAAGCCACTTACCCGGATCATCCATCGTTTTCCTATCATCCAGAAGACGACAATTTTACGGATGATATTATTGCAAATGGTGTAACTGTGATGGCAATTGATAATCTTCCCTGTGAATTTCCGGCTGAATCGTCTACGGAGTTTTCTACTGTACTGAAAAATTTCATCCCAGAGATCGTCAAAGCGGATTTTAGTCTTCCCACTGATGATCTAACACTGCCTGCCCCCATTAAAAAAGCGCTTATTCTGCACCAGGGGGAGTTAACAAAAGACTATGAATATATGAATGAATTTCTAAATCAGGAGAACGCATGAAAAATATACTCGTATTAGGTGCCGGACTGGTCAGTAGACCTGGTGTTCGGTACATGCTTGACCAAGATAACCTTTTTGTTACGGTTGCTTCCCGAACGGTTTCCAAAGCAGAAGCTCTCGTCGAAGGGTATGATAACGGAAAAGCTATCGCACTGAACGTTGATAATACGGATGAACTGACCGCATTAATTCAATCCAATGATATTGTGATCAGTCTTTTGCCGTGGATCCATCACGTCAAAGTGGCGGAATTATGTCTTGAACATGACACACACATGGCAACGACGTCTTATGTCAGCGAAGGTATGAAAGCACTGGATTCTGATGTAAAAGCAAAAGGACTTTTATTCCTAAATGAAATCGGAGTAGATCCGGGAATCGACCATATGTCCGCTCAGAAGATCATCGATGAAGTTCATCAGGAAGGCGGAAAAGTACTACATTTCTACTCGTACTGCGGCGGTTTACCGGCTCCGGATGACAACGATAATCCCTTCGGATATAAATTCTCATGGAGTCCGAAAGGCGTTGTTCTAGCATCAAGAAATTCCGCGCAGTTTTTAGAAAACGGGGAGATTGTCGAGATCGAAGGTAAAAATCTATTTTTAAATTCGCGCGAAGAAGACGTTGAACCTTTGGGGCAATATGAAGTATACCCAAACCGTGATTCACTTCCCTATAAGGACATCTACGGCCTTAAAGACGCATTGACCGTGATGCGCGGAACTTACCGCAACGTCGGATGGTGCAAAACATTAAAAGCAATCGTTGATCTTGGATTAGTCGATGATACATCCCGTCCTGAGTTATCAGGCTTATCATACAAAGCGGTGATCGAATCATTGGTTGGAACAACTGCTAATGTAAAACAAGCAACTGCCGATAAACTCGGACTTGCAATAGAATCAGATATTTTAGAACGGTTTGAGTGGCTTGGGCTGTTCTCAGATGTAACTGCACCTGCCAGGGATAATTATCTCGACATTCTTAGTGATCTTATGCAGGAAAAGCTCTACTTTAAAGACGGTGAAAAAGATATGATCATCTTGCAGCACAAATTCATTGTTGAGAATAAAGACGGCTCAAAAGATTTCATTACTTCAACACTGATTGACTTTGGCATTTCTTATGGAGATTCATCCATGGCAAGAACAGTTAGCCTGCCGTTGGCCATCGGTGTAACGATGATGGCAAATGGTAAAATCGATCTAACCGGTGTTCAGATTCCGAATATGAAAGAGGTATACGATCCTGTTTTGGCAGAATTGGAAAAACTGAATATTAAAATGATTGAGAAACGAACAGCAATGAATTAAG
>CAYQZV010000013.1:0-59284 GCA_964422145.1 uncultured bacterium
TAATCTTACCATTTTTAATTAATCGCTCATAGAAAATGGCTAACGCCATCATTCTTGATACGGTTGGCACCTTCCCGGGGATTTCTTTTTTCTTCGACAGTCTTATTATAATACATAGTATGTCGAATATACTCTACTTACTATGCATAAATATATGTATATTATAGTCATGAATGAATTGCATACATTACCGAATATCATTGATTATCAGACGCTATTAGGTGCTTTAGGGCAGTATAAATCCAAGCGGGATAAAATTTCGCATTTAATGAAAACCGGAGAAATCATCCGTATCAAAAAGGGTTTGTATGTGTTGAATGAATCCTACCGCAGGGGAAAAATCTCTTTAGAGCATGTGTCTAATCTAATATTTGGCCCGTCCTATGTTTCGCTGGAATACGCCTTATCTTATTATGGGTTCATTCCTGAAAAAGTTGAAACCGTCACGGCTGTTACCACGGGCAGAAGCCGTGAATTTCAAACGCTGTTGGGCTTGTTTACTTATCGCAGTATTACCCGTTCTCAATTTTCATCTGGGATGAAAGTGATTGAGATAGAACCGGATATCCGGTTTATGATGGCATCTCCGGAAAAAGCATTGGCTGATTTTATTCAAAGTCAAAAAGGTGTGCCGATTCAACCCAAAACGGCATTTGAGCAGTATTTATTTGAGAATATCCGTTTGGATGTTGGGTTGCTATCCAACTTGAGACTTCGTGAACTTCAATTATTTTCGGAAATTTATAAATCACGAAAATTATCCCGCCTTTGCGAAATCATTGAACGAATGAAAAGGGGGAATTGATGCACCCATCTATTAAACAAATGCTGAAAAAATACCCGTGTCAAACAACAGGCGATAGCATTAATGCTCTGCGTGAAATTCTGCAGGAAATTGCCTTGTTGGGATTCTGGCGCAGCAAATTTTTTGAGCACGGAGCGTTTTACGGCGGCAGTGCTTTGCGGATTCTTCACGGATTGGACAGATACTCTGAAGATTTAGATTTTTCACTGTTAAAACCGGATGATTCTTTTGATTTCAGTCGTTTTTTAAAACCATTGCAAAAAGAATTGGAAGCGTTTGGATTTGAAATATCAATCGAAAAAAAAGAGAAAAAAGTTAAATCTCATATCGAATCCGCCTTTTTAAAAACAAATACATTCACCCAAATGCTTTTTATATCATCGGATAAATCCATCGTTAAAGGCATTGATCCAAAGCAATTACTGAAAATCAAATTAGAAGTGGATACGATGCCGCCCTTAGGCTTTGAAACGGAAATAAAATATCTGATCCATCCTATATCGTTCCCTGTAAAAGTATTTACACTACCCAATTTATTTGCCGGGAAAATGCACGCTATTTTATGCAGAAAATGGGAAAAACGGATTAAGGGCAGAGATTGGTATGATTTGGTATGGTATATCAAAAATCATCCTGAATTGAATATCCACCATTTAGAACTGCGAATGAAAGACAGCGGGCACCTGCCTTCAAATGAAAAACTATCGAAAGAAAAGTGTATCCAATTACTCACAGAGAAAATCGCTAGTTTGGATTTTGCAAATGCAAAAAAAGATGTGGAAAAATTTGTAAAAAATGGTGATTTAGGTATGTGGTCTGCTGATTTTTTCTTGGATACCATTCACCGGATAAATTGGATGGAGTGAGTAATGGTAAATCTATTAGAACTCAATACAATGGGACTGTTGTCTATCCTATTACCAATCATTACGAAAACCAAAACTTTCACAAAAAAGATAAAAATAGAAACTTTCAAAACGCTTGTAACTCACAATATAACAGGTAGATAGAAGAATCGTAAAGTTCTCATAACAGTATGAAAAAGTGGGTTATGATTTCCGTAATAGACGCACCACTCTATATAAACCCAACCCGATGAACAGCCGTGAGAGCGGCTGTTTTTTTTATCCTAATTTAAAGCGTCTTCCACGAACCGGCTTCGATCGTGGGTTTCAATCCGCCGGTAACCGACCCGGGAAGGGGAAGGATGAAGGTTAACACGCTGTTCGTGATCCGGTCTAATTTTGTATCCGTTGCCACAACCGATCCTTCAAAAATAGCTGATTCAATTTCCACCGTACCGGCGCAGTAACAGGAAGCGTAGATCGTTCCCCGCAGCTGAAGATCCCCCAGCGATTCAACATTCGCAAAGACTTTCCCTCCGCTGATATCAAGATTCGTTTTAGAGAACAATTCATTCACCCGCGCAGGTCTTTCAGGGATGGGCAGCGCACTCCAATCCAGACCGTATTGCGTCCCGGTGGAGATCACACTGACATTTCCCGATGCGATGGTGATCACATTATCCCCGACGCTGCATCCGGTTTTATAATCTGCTGTTCCGTTCACAATGATGTAAGCGGGGTCGGTGGTCGTGAACGAACCGATCACGGCGTTTGCGGTACTGACGGTTAAATTTCCGTTAATAAACACCGTATTATTCTCGTACGTTGATAAATCCCATTCGGTACTGATGGAGACATTCCCGAAGATCTCATTTTCAGAGGATGATGTGACGGCTTCAGCAATGGCCAAAAGGGAATCATGAATCGTTGTGTCAAAAACCGGAAAGATCGGCAGCGGCGGCGGGTAGACCTGCCATGTATAAATATCACTAAAATCTGCATCGGATGTCACTTCGTGTCCCGGGGAGACATAAATCGTTGTGGTGTCAATTTGCGATTCGGGTGTTTTGACGTACACATTCGTCCCAAAATAAAGGTCGCCGGTTAAGGTGTTATTTCGTCCGATTTCAATTTCGGTATTGTTGACGGGATTTTCTAATTGTTTGATATACATCGCAAATGAGAACGGTTCACTCAATGCGGTGAAGTAGACCTGTGCTTTTTTCACCGATGATTCAACGATACCGGTTGAAACAACACGTCGTCTGTCTGCATTCAACGTATTCCCGTTTTCATCGGTATCGAAAACCTCCGCCTTGAATTGCCCTTTCCCAAAATTGATGTATCCCGACGAGCCAGGCCAGTTAATAAAATCATTCACTAACTCATAAAAGGCATATTCAATACCGGCTTGCGCATAAAGCTCGGCTTCGGTATCGAGATAGAGATTGGCTGTTTTTTCGCTGTTAACGGAAATGACTGTGTTGAGTGTAAAGGCTAAGAGTCCGAAAAGCACCAGCACCATGATGACCGTGGCGATGTAAATGATCCCGCTGTCAGGCTGGTTGGGCTTTAGTCTTTGTCTGAGCCGGATCATTTTACCAATCCGTATTTAAGGTTTTGGGGGCATTTACAGAATTGGGTCATCACATTTCTGGATCCTTTGGTGCCAAATAATTTAAATCGTATGGACCAAATCGTATGCAGGTGAATAACAGGATTTTCATCGATCTGCATTTCTTCAACAGTATAATAATGGAAAGAGGTACTGTCCGTCAAATATTGAGCTATCGGGGATTCAGCTGTGCTGTTCACTTGACGGTAAAGCGATCCATTGGAATACTGATATTGAATGGTGTCCAAATACGAATCAACAAATTGGAAACGGGTGTTGCCGGCATACAAAATGTGCTGACCGTCTCTTAAATTCGAGATATCGATATTAAATCTGCGCTGGGCAATAAACATATTATCATTGACCTCCTGCCCGCTCACCATGGATTCATAAAATTTCGCACCGGTAAAGAAGATCTGAATGAGCATCACACCGATAATCCCGAATATCAATATCGAGATGATGAGTTCAATCAGTGTAAACCCGGACGTTGATCGTGGATGTTTTGGACGATCCATATTAATAATGGCTCGAGATTAAGGTGTTCAACACAACCGGTTCGATCTCATTGTGGGTGACGGTGACAATGACCCGTTTCATATCCGTGGCGGTAAAAACACTGTCGTCAAAACTCCCGGTTGGAGAGACATAAAAGACACGAGCGGTTTCAGTAAATCCGGGAAATCCGCTGATACTGCTGTTTGAATATCCGGCGAAATCATCAACATCATCGTAATACTGATCCTCCATTTCAGGTCCCAAAGATAGCGTGCTTGTCCAAGGCAGTTCTGAATTCTCATCAAATTCCTTTGCAATGATCCGGTTCACCAATTCCTGCCCAAGAAAAACCGCTTTGGTGGTTAACTCCACACGGGCGGCATCCATTTTTTGGTTGGAGAACACATTAAGAAGTATCGTAAAAACGATGGCTAAAATCACGATCGAAACAATGACTTCAACCAAACTGAATCCGAGATGTTTATTCTGACCCTTATTCATGATTAATTCTCTACGATGAGCACCATTCCTGTTCCCAAACTTACCGTGATAGAAACAGAGTTATTCAAGGTGATCGAACCGGAATCGTTTGTATTTCCAAATCGGTCAAATGCGATGCTTTTATCACTGCCGATTGTCAATCCCGTGATGGTGACATTACGAAATTCTCCCGTGTTTAATGTCCGGATATAGGCCCCCGCTCCGGATGAGTACTGGACTATGGTCCGTGTCGCTTCAGTTTCGCCTGAATACAATGTGTACACATGTTGATTATCATCGAATTCAATCCAGGTACTGTCATGCTCTGTGATTGCCAACGATTGTACAAAGCGGATATCCGTGGCAATTTGTGTAGCGGCTGATTTGGTTTTACGCTCAGTGTAATGGTCATAAATCCGTGGAACGGCAAAAACAGAGAGAATGCCGATCAAAACCAAAACGATGATCACTTCTGTTAAAGTGAATCCACTGAATTTAGAGTCGTACTTGTGTGACGAACTGGATTCAGAAGCCGGGTGTGAGATTCGTAATTTCATGGATGCGAGTTCACCGATGTTTATTTGACCGGAAAGACAAGTTAAATTTACCATCCGAATTGAGGACTTTCCACAAAAAAGTGATCTGTCGGACTGAGGGTGTGACGCACATCATCTGAGATTCAACAAAAATGATGATTTCACATTTAGAGTCGGGTTCTTTGTATTGAATTCAACCACTGAAAAGACTTAAAATCAGATAACAAGGAGGATGATAAAATGAAGAAATGTTTTGTTCTGTTCATGTTGGTATTGTTCGCGGGAGGACTGCAAAGTCAAACGACACATCCATCAACGATCACTTTTAAAAAATCCCTGTTTGCATCCGGATATTATCAACATGGGGATCGACTTACTATGACACAGCTCAACTCGGTTTTATCTTCAGCCGGTGATGACTTAAAAGCCGACGTGGAAACAGCTAAAAGGAATTATACCCTTTCAATGGTTTTCGGTTTTCCGGGTGGTTGGCTGATCGGTCATCCCATTGGGAAAGCCATCGGCGGAGGAGAAGACATGGACATGACGATGTTAAGTGCCGGACTGCTGTTAGGCGGAATCAGTGTGTTTTTTGAAATTGAAGCAAAGAACGGGTATAAAAAACTGGTCAATCAATATAATGAACGGTTAGTGAAACAATAAACCTGCAAAAAGCAGCCGGACGTACGATGAAAAAACTATCCTTTTTGGATCGCTATCTTACTCTGTGGATTTTCCTCGCGATGTTTATCGGAGTGGTCGGCGGTTATATTTACCCCGAAATTCAATCCATTATCAATTCATTTCAGGTCGGGGCAACCAATATCCCAATCGCGATCGGATTGATCTTGATGATGTATCCGCCGCTCGCGAAAGTCCGATATGAGAAACTCCATGAAGTCTTTCGAAACACGCGGGTTCTTATTCTGTCGTTGGTGCAGAATTGGATCATTGGTCCGATCTTAATGTTCGGGCTCGCCGTCCTGTTTTTATCCGGGCATTATGAATACATGGTGGGATTGATCTTGATCGGGCTTGCCCGCTGCATCGCAATGGTGATCGTATGGAATGATCTGGCGGACGGTGACCGCGAATACTGCGCCGGATTGGTCGCTTTCAATTCGATTTTTCAGGTGCTGTTCTTTTCACTTTACGCATGGATCTTCATTACCGTCATTCCCGGCTGGATCGGTTTAGAAGGCGCTGTCGTGGACATCTCCATGAAAGAGATCGCTCAATCCGTATTCATTTATCTCGGCATCCCGTTTTTAGCAGGGATGATCACCCGATTTATCGGCGTCAAAACAAAAGGAGAGGAATGGTATCAGAAAAAACTCATCCCGATGATCAGTCCATTGACGCTGGTGTTTTTACTTTTTACGATTGTGGTGATGTTTTCGCTGAAGGGAGAATATATCGTCCAATTGCCTTTGGATGTAATCAAGATCGCCATTCCGCTGACGATCTACTTTTTAGTGATGTTCATCGTATCCTTTTGGATGTCGTACAAAATTAAAGCAACCTACGAGCAGTCAACGACCTTATCATTTACCGCAGCATCCAATAATTTTGAGTTAGCTATTGCCGTTGCGATTGCAGTCTTTGGCATTGATTCCGGGATGGCCTTTGCAGCTGTGATCGGTCCGTTGGTTGAAGTGCCGGTTTTGATCAGCCTTGTTACCGTAGCATTTTGGATTCGGAATAAATATTTCCCTTTGAAAAAAGAATCATCGGACGGTCATGTGCATATCCGGTGTGAAGGATGAAACAATGAAAATTACAAAAAAAAGAATAGGGTGGATTCTCCTCGGATTTATCCTGGTGATGCAGTTTTTCCCTCCAGCTTTTAACAATCCGCCTGTGACGGTAAAATTCATCGTTCCTGATCATATCCAAGAGATTTTGGAAACCAGCTGTTATGATTGTCACTCAAATGAAACAAAGTATCCGTGGTATTCGAAGATATTTCCGGGGTCATATTTAATTGCCCACGATGTGAATGAGGGCAGGGAAGAGTTGAACTTTTCCGAATGGACATATGCTCCGAAAAAAGCAAAGCATAAACTGAATGAAATCCGTGAAGAAGCCGTGGATGAATCGAAAATGCCGCCGTGGTTTTATGTGGCACTTCATCCTGAAGCATCTTTGTCAGATGAGGAAAAATCTGCCCTTCGGGCTTGGCTTCACTCGTTAGACGAATGAAGCCGTTACGACGTTAAGATACGTTTAAAATATCAGCAAACGCTTTGACGAAACCTTCTTTGGGTAAAGCACCTGCTGCCATTTGCGGTTTGTCATCCTTTGGCACAAATAAGATGGAAGGAATACTTCTGATCCCGAATGTACCGGAGAGTTCTTGTTCTTGCTCAGTATTGACTTTATAAATATTGATTTTGCCTTTATACTCTTCAGCAAGTTCATCCAAAACCGGGGCGACCATTTTACAGGGTCCGCACCAATCGGCATAAAAATCAATTATACAGGGAAGGTTCCCTTCAAATTTCCATTCTTTGTTTTCTTCGTAATTGAATACCTTCGTTAAAAAAGTTTCTTTTGTTAAGTGTTCAACCATGTTATGACTCCGTTTAAATTAATTGTTGTTCACTGGTATAGATACAGATCTGTAAAAAAGGTTACAGCTTGATTGCTCTTAAAGGAAAAAAACGGATTATTTCAAATTAATCTTTTGAAAATATTGGACAGGTATTTTAATTTCTACCAATAGGTAGTATATGATTATTTCAAAGACAACAAGTTATGCAATGAAAGTTCTTTTGTGTTTAACGAATGCACAAGAACATGAGCTGGTATCCGTGAATACACTTCACCGTAAATTGGATATCCCATACAAATATTTAGGACGCTTGATGTCTAAATTATCTATGGCTGGATTTGTTCATTCGGAAAGAGGGAAGTACGGCGGATATAAATTGAAGGATCGTAAAACCATCATATTCTTAATGGACATTGTCCGCGTTATCGACGGTGAGGATCAATTAGATTCCTGTTTACTTGGATCCAATCAATGTGATGGAAACACACTCTGTTCACTGCACAAGTATTGGTCAAAACCAAAAACAGAGTTGATCAAAATGCTGAAAACCGTATCAATACAAGAATTACAAAAAGACAGTTACTTATTAGAACATTCAATTTTTAACGGATAAGGAGATAATATAA
This sequence comes from uncultured bacterium, assembly GCA_964422145.1. Taxonomy (GTDB): domain Bacteria; phylum Fidelibacterota; class Marinisomatia; order Marinisomatales; family JACNKV01; genus JACNKV01. Next base: position 7,960 of record CAYQZV010000013.1, read on the forward strand.
TGAGTGGATTTAAATCCAGATTACGATATTTATTTACTACGACCCAGGGATTGGTCCTGGGGAATATGGCAATTATTGCACTAATCGTTGCTGTATTTGGAACGTTATCCGGGCCTCTGAAAGAATGGGGAATAGGCGGATTTATGGAGAAATTCCTCGGAATGGATCTGCAGCCACAGGAACGGGAAGGACGGATCATCATTCTGTACCACAGCATAGCGATCACGTTTCTTTCATTATTGGTATACTTAATCACTGATCTCGTCAAGATGACAGAATCCCAAATCAAAAATATCCGAAACAGCATTACAGCAGGATGGCTTTTTGTTGTTTTCTTCGGACTCGGTTTTGGATACTGGGGGCATAACTGGGCATTCCATGCTTTATTTATTGTTGGGCAAACACTGGTCTTCTACGCGGGTGTTTTATTGGCAATTGCACTTTGGCCCTGGAATAAAACTTATTATGAACACGATACGGATTATGCGCATACAAAAAGCGGCTTCCCTCTTGAGAGAGCCGCTTTTTGGGTGATGTCTGTCGCAACTCTCGGTTCTGCCGTTTTCGGTGCCGTCGCCGGTGCTTATTTTGGGAACGGATTTGAAACATTCTTAGCCGAAAATGGCGTACGTCACACCTATCACTCTCCGCTTCAACTATCCGTAATTGGACATTTACATATTATGCTCACATTGATCGGAATTGCCACTACTCTCATCATCGGAAGGTGGTTTGATTGGAGAGGAGTGACTCACAAGATCGGCATGTGGTTGTTTATTATTGGAACCATCGTATTGACGCTTGGTGTCTGGCTGGTTGTGCCGTTCCATCTTTATGCACATACCATTATTTACGTTGGTGCGGTATTTGCTATGACAGGAGCTTTAATGCTCGTGATTTATGGATGGCGGAAATTGATGGGATTTGGTGAAGGGAAGAAAGAGAAACTCGGATTTTTCAAACGTATTAAAAACCTTTTGGACGACCCGCTGAAATTCGGATCATTGTGGCAGATGGTGTTCATGAACTTCACGGTTAGCGGTGTCGGGATCTTTATGGCGATCAATTTAGAGAAAATATTCCGCGTGATCCCTTTCCGAGAAGAACGGATAACCTTAACCGGACATTGGCATATTTTGGCTGCTCTAACCGGAACCATTGTTCTCATGTACATCATGAGCGAAGTTTTCCCGCTTAAGGGCAAAGTCAGAAAATGGGTTGGCTGGACGATCATCTTAGGTTCAGATTTATCGTTTGCCATGGTTACATTATTCTCACTAAAACGTTTATGGGTAACCGAAGAAGCACAAGAACCCATGGTTAAAACCTATATGATCTTGACAGAAGTTGGATTAGGTGTGTTGGAAGTCCTGTTGGGTGCCTATATGGTTTGGCTGCTGATCCGATTGATCAATAAAAAAATCGCAGGGATGTCTGCAATGATCTTACCCCTGATCTTTTTTATCGGATGCGGCGATCCGGCTCCTGTAGTTCATCCTTCTAAAATTCAGATGAATTTAACCATACAACCCGGAGAGTGGGTTTCAGTTCCTGCAGGAGAATTTATTTCCGGATACAATGAACATCATGTGGATATACCCTATGATTTTGAGATCATGAAGACCGAAGTCACCAATGCAGAATACGCACAATACTTGAATGAAGCGATCGGTGCAGGAAAAATTTATGTCGAAGCTGAAACGGTGAAAGGGGCATATAAAGGCGACGTGTTTGGCGGCGGCGGTCCGGTTGGACGCCATGAAAAAGAAGTCGTTCCCGGTGATTACGAATATTATAACTTAGCCGGTGATCGAGCGCGAATCACTTGGGGAAAAGGTCGTTTTTACATCCAGCCGGGATATGAGAATTTTCCGGTTACGTACGTTTCTTGGGCAGGTGCCAATGCCTTTGCAGATTTTTACGGATGGAGACTACCGTTGAAACACGAATGGGAAAAAGCCGCTCGAGGAACGAGTGGACAATCCTATCCTCACGGAAATTTTGATCCGACGCCGGAATACTGCAATTATCATCACAGCAAAGATCCATTCGATAAATTTAACGGATTGACACCGGTTGGATTTTACAACGGGGAAACACATAATGGATTTAAAACAGTGAATGCGCAAAGCCCCTACGGATGCTACGATATGGCAGGGAACGTCGGGGAATGGACCGGCGATTTGGTGATCGGAAGTCACCAGCGATATATCTATGGTGGATCCATGATGGAGTATGCATTTGAAATGCGGTCATTCACTGAAAACAGCGGTGTGATGGGACATTTGGATGATGAAACCGGTTATGTTCTGCCTTATATGAGCTTTCAGGTTGGATTCCGTTGTGTACGCTCAGATTTTCAACCGAATGTAATGGAGGATCAGAGCCATCATTAAACTGATCAAATATTATATCCAGCTTATCAAGACCCCGCAAACGGGTTTGCTGCTGTTCACCGCGTTCGCGGCTTATCGGAGTGCAGGTGGCGGATTAACTGGAACCGAATTGATGATCGCTCTCTTCGGAATGCTTTTCGCTGTCAGCGGAACCACATCGTTGAATATGGTCTTTGACCGCGATATCGATGCGGTTATGGCAAGGACAAAAAACCGTCCAATCCCAAAAGGGATCATTCTTCCGAAATCGGCTTCTATTTTTAGCTGGGTTTTGATTATTGGCGGAACCGTGCTGAATCTTTGGATCTCATGGTTGTACGCGTTGATTGTTGCTGCCGGTGTCTTTTTCGATTTCGTTATCTATACAGTTTGGTTGAAACGAAAATCTCCGTGGTCGATTATCTTCGGTGGATTATCAGGCGGGATGCCGATCCTTGCCGGAAGAGTCCTTGTATCCGGACAAATAGATCTGATCGGGATCCTTATGATGTTTGCGATTTTGTTGTGGATTCCGACACATATTCTAACGTTGGCTATGAATCATTCAAAAGATTATAAACTGGCCGGTGTCCCGACATTTCCGAATGTGTTTGGCTTTAATTCTGCCCGAAATTTTATCGCAATCACAAATATCATCGCTGCGGGAATTTTATTAACAGTTGCGTATCTGTTGGACTTGGGGCATTCCAGTATCATCACCCTTCGTATCGGTAGTATTATTATGGTGATCCTATCACTAAAATTAATTTTGAATCCATCAGAGAAAGCAAACTTTCAATTATTTAAGTTTGCTTCTTTGTATATGGCCGGGGCCATGCTGATCTATGCCCTGTAAAATTTTGCAACTTAAGCAGTGTGTAACTGCATTGCAATTCATGAAACAAACAAGGAGGAAATAAAATGACTATTTTCGATCAAATAGTTTTATTGCTCACCGGATTAGTCCTGATCTATATGATCTGGTACTTTTTTAATAAACAAAAAAGTGAAGAGACCGCCGGGGCACACAACCTGTATTACATCGTATCATTCCTGGTATTTTTAGTCGCTGGATTGATATTGATCTTTGCCGGATGGGGCGCATTAGGAAACAATTTTGTTGCTGTCGTCGCTGGATTGATACCGTTCAGTCTTGCCACCGGATTGGTCACAAAATACTATGAAGCCGAATCAAAAAAATATCTGTATATGATGATTGCTGGTTTAGTACTGATTACTGTATCCCGGTATCAAGATCTTAGCTGGGCAAGTCTTGTATATCCGTTATTCCATGCGATTGCCGGATTAACGATTTTCTTCGTTCCGGTTCTTGCCGTAAAAGCAGGGAAAGCAGCCAACCAATTCATTTATGTTACCGTAGGCGGAACCTTGATCAGTCTCGGTGGAATTGCATTAGCATTCCTGAAAGCCGGTAAACAACTACTGTTCTTTTCACAGGACTTTGTTCTACTGATCTTAGCACCGCTTTTATTCTTAACCGCACTCTTTTTCTCCCTTGGATTCTTAAAGGAAGAAAAGTAATTCCCTGAAGTTGTGAGTTCAATGGCGGTTTTTCCGTCATTGAACTCATGCCGTTCTCAATCTAATCTGTACCCATCATCATTTCGATAGAATGAACTTGAAAGCGATTCTAAAGAAACCTGCAGTTCCTAAGCGTTGGCTGTTTTTGATATCCGGAGTGTTGTGGAGCGTTGTAGGTCTTATGTTAAACCGTTTCGCAGTTCATTGGATGATTGACGTTACGCAAAATCAAGTTTGGATCATCGCACTCTCCGGATCAATCATTGGTTTGCTAATTGCATTCTTCGGGTTTAGACATATCTCAAAATTGAACATTGATCGCATCGCCCGAATGCCTGATCCTGTTTGTGTCTTTGCCTTTCAGGAGTGGGAGAACTATCTGCTGGTGATTGTGATGATGTCCATCGGAATTATTCTAAGGACAGTATCTTTTATCCCGAAATTACTGTTAGCGCCTTTTTATATTGGAATCGGATTGGCGTTGATCCTTTCCGGACTTCCGTATTACCGGGCGTTCTATAATACAAAATAAAATTTATTTATTTTTCGTACGGCTGACGAGTGGCGGATTATTCATTTGAAGATGCGGTTGCGCAAGCGGACCTAAATCCCGGCTGTAATATTCAAATGTATATCCTGTATTTTGCCAATTTTCAACCCGATTGATGATGCGGATATCACCGCTGAATTTGGATGAAATTCCCAATTGGACATGCCCAGTAATATATCGAATAGTCCCACGTTTTTTTGCCCAGCTTAAATACACGCGCTTCAGCATTTTTGCATACCCGTTTCCTTTGTACTGCGACATGACAACAAACGCATATGTATAGAGTGTATTATCTTTCCCGAAATTGACATCGAGCCGAGCCCAGGGTTCGTGGCTGAGTTCTTCCAATGGAACGCCAATGATATATCCGATGATCTCTTTTTGATATCGTGCAATAAAGGGCAATGAGCCTGTTTTGTTGAAGTATTTGTGAATTGTGGTTTTCGTCAACCGGGCTTTTTCACCGTATTCCGGAACGAGATGTTCTGAAATCTGAATCAAAGCGGGGTAATCATCTTCTCCTACATGTTTCAGCAATTCGATCTGAAAAACACCACTGGACGCAATGATGCGGGATTGAGATGGAGATTCGGTTTGAAATGAAAGTTGTTTCATCGGTCAAATTTAACACGACCTGTTTATGTAAAGCATTAGGAAGGTCTATCAATTTTTGTCGAATGAAATATCATTTCATGTAATATCGGATTTTAAATTTCATGTAAATTCGTTGTATGAATACATTTAATAAATATTTGTTTGACCGAATCCAATCTGTGGATTCACATTTATGTGTGGGTTTAGATATCTATCCCGGAGCGATGAATGATAAAAATGCATCTTTATCCGATTTGAAAGATCATACAAAAAAAGTCATTGATGCCACCCGTGACATCGCTGCGGCGTACAAACCTAATCTAGCTTTTTTTGAACGATGGGGAAGTGCCGGTTTTGAATGGCTGGAAGAAACAATTTTATATATCGGGGATGGTCCGATCATCATTGGAGATGCAAAACGCGGAGATATCGGAAATACAGCCAAGCAGTATGCATATAGTTTGTTCTATCATTTCGGTTTTCATGCTGTTACCATTAATCCGTACATGGGGTCTGATTCGATCCTTCCATTCATAGATAATGCAGAAAAAGGGATCTTTTTATTGTGCAGAACGTCCAACCCTTCTGCAAAAGAGTTGCAGGATCAACCGATCTTGAACAAAGGTCTGCTTTATGAAGAAGTTGCCAAACTTGCCGTATCACTGAATCGTCAGGAAAACATTGGATTGGTTGTTGGAGCAACCGCACCGGAAGAGATCAAACAGATTCGTGAAATCGCAACAAAACTGCCGATGCTCATCCCTGGGATTGGGGCTCAAGGCGGTGATTTAGAGAAAAGCATGCAATATGGAAATTCTGATGGAGTTGCATTGATTAATGTTTCTAGAGGGATTAGTTTTGCAGGGGATCATAGTGAAAGTTCTATCCGTGATGCTGCCCTAAATTACGTAAATCAAATGAGAGATATACAGATATGAACCACCAAAAACTACTCGATATATTCCGATCAACCGAAGCCTTGCTGGAAGGACATTTCGTTCTGACTTCCGGACGACACAGCCCGACCTATTTTCAATGTGCGAAAGTATTACAGCATCCCGAATATCTGACTTTATTTTCCCAAATGATCGTCGATCATTTTGCAGATGAAACCATCGAGGCGGTGATCTCTCCCGCAATCGGAGGAGTCGTACTTGGAACAGAAGTGGGAAGGATCCTGGGCGTAAAAACCATCTTTGCGGAACGAAAAGAAGGAATCATGAAACTTCGGCGTGGTTTTGAGGTAAAACCGGGTGAGAAATTTCTGGTGGTTGAGGATGTGGTTACAACCGGCGGTTCCATCCTTGAAGTGATTGATTTGATCAAAGATTACGGCGGAAACGTTATCGGAGCCGGAGTCGTTGTAGATCGAAGCAACGGAACCGTCAAATTACATGATAACCCGTTCGCTGTTCTTCAACAGAAAGCTGTGAGCTATGCCCCGGATGAAGTTCCGGATGATTTGGCTGCCATTCCGACAATCAAACCCGGAAGCAGAGGAAACGCTTAATATTTAAAGCGAAATACAAAGGATATAGAAAATGAAAAAATGGATGATTATAGCATTAGGAGTATTCATGATGAGTTGTGAAAAAGATGTTCAAGTAGGTGTGATTTCCACTCCGTATGGAGATATGGTCGTGGAGTTTTTTGAAGAAGCTGCACCCAAACACGTAGAAAGTTTTAAACTGCATGCCGAGAATGGATTTTATGACGGATCGACTTTCCATCGCGTTATCCCCGGGTTTATGATTCAGGGCGGTGATCCAAATTCCAAGGATGAAGATCGATCCAATGATGGCGTGGGTGGACATGCTGCAAAATATTTTGGGATTGGAGAAGAAGAGAATCCAACGTCTTGGGGAATCCCGGCAGAGTTCAGCGACTCGCTTTCTCATGTACGCGGAACCTTATCCATGGCACGATCGTCTGACCCGAATAGCGGCGGAAGTCAATTTTTCATTTGTGTCGGCGCTCCGGAATGGCTAGACGGGAAATATTCGATTTTTGGTCAAGTGATTCAAGGAGTTGACGTTGTGGATCAGATTGTCAGTGTCCCTCGTGATCGAAGAGACAATCCATTGGATAAAGTTGAAATGACAGTGAAAATTGTCCCGAAAGGCGACGTTATAAACGAGTAATCATTTATGAGTAAACCGACGATCGGATTAGCTCTTGGAGGCGGCGGTGCCCGCGGAGCCGCTCATATTGGAGCTCTACAGTCGCTTCATGCGTCCGGCATTCGTTTTGATCGGATTGTCGGAACAAGCGCGGGAGCCGTTGTGGGCGCAATGTATGCTGCCACTCAAGATCCAGACTGGATAGAAAAACGATTTAGGGACTTCATAGAGAGTCCTGAGTTTGAAGCCCTCGGAACCATGCGGATGGTGAAAGACCAGGATCCGCATTCCCCATTTGGTCAGCTGGCGAAAAAAGTGAGAGATCAATTCATCATTGTGATGTCTTTGAATCGATCCTCCATTTTGAAAAGAGAAAAATTAAAAGCAGCTTTTGGTTTTTTACTGCCGGTTCATACATTTGAAGAATTAAAGATTCCGCTCGAAGTGACTGCTACGGATCTCCAAACCGGAAAATTAACCGTTTATACATCCGGGGATCTGCTGGAAGCTGTTGTTAAAAGCGGATCGATTCCAGGATACGTTGAACCGACCATAGAAGGAGAAACTTTGATGGTTGATGGCGGTGTCGGTATGCCGAATCCAATGCCGTTATTGAAGGGCAAAGTTGATATTTCAATCACAGTGGATATCATCAAACGTGTGCGGTCCAAAGTGACGGAATTAAACATTTATAATATTTTACAGCGAAGTGAAGAAATCACGTTTAACATACTGACCGAAAAAGATGTGGCAGGGGCTGATGTGGTGATCCGCCCGGATGTGGAAGGAATCCATTGGTCTGAGTTTGACCAGTTCGATACCATTTTGATTAATGGAACACGCGCAGCTGAAGAAGCTGTTTCCCGTATTCAGGCCATTATCAAATTGAAATCCAGTTGGTTCACTCGTCTCAAAGAATGGGTTGGATTCGCTCGTTGAAAACTGTTACTTTTATCCTTTATTCTCATCCAATAATTATTATGCAGAGCTTAACATGAAAACATTGAATAAATTGATGCTCATCTTTCTGGGTGTCGTCACGACACAATTATTGGGTCAATTCCAAGACCCGGTGAGTGTTGATGCTTATGTCAAGGATGCCGTTCGAGCCGGTGAAGTCGCTAAAGTAACGGTCACAGCTTCAATCGATAAAGGATGGCATATCTATGCCGTTCATGATGTGCCCATTGGACCGATTCCAACCTCAGTAAGTGTCGTGGGTGAAGCCGTTGAGAAAGTCGGATCAATCGAAGAGCCGGAGCCGATCATCAAATTTGACGAAGGATTTGAATTGATGACACCTTATCATGAAGGTGATGTTGAGTTTGTCATTCCGGTCTTATTGAAAACGGATTTATCTCCCGGAACACTATCGCTGGAAACCACGCTTGGTTATCAAACCTGTAATAATACGATGTGTTATCCGCCGAAGGAGCAGACGAAAACCGTGACGGTAACCATTGAGCCGGGTGAGCCGCGTACAGATCATATGGTGTTGAGCGCAGAGGATGTCCCCGCCGGAACCATCGATTTAGAATCTGCGATTCAAAAAGGGTTTTGGTCATTTGTCCTTTTGTCCTTGTCGATGGGATTCTTAGCTCTATTGACACCCTGCGTATTCCCGATGATTCCGATCACTGTATCGTATTTTACGCATCAGGGAGAAATTGAAGGTCGAAATCCCGTCAAACAGGCGACGGTTTACGCACTTGGCATTATCGGTACGTTTGCCTTTTTAGGCATTTTACTCGGAACGTTTATCGGAGCATCCGGCGCGAATCAGATCGCCGCTAATCCATGGATCAATTTATTTATCGGCGGATTGTTTATTTACTTCGCTTTATCTTTGTTCGGCATGTATGAAATCCAGTTACCGGAATTCTTGCGTCAAGCATCCGTGAAAAATGAAAATCGCGGTGGCTATGTCGGAGTCCTGTTTATGGCATTAACGTTTACATTGACGTCCTTTACATGTACGGTTCAATTTATGGGGCTGCTTCTTGTTGCAGCATCACAGGGACAGTGGTTCTGGCCTGCATTGGGTATGATCATTTTTGCGACAGCATTTGCACTGCCGTTCTTTTTCTTAGCCCTTTTTCCGCAATATTTGGCAAAGATGCCGAAATCCGGCGGATGGCTGAACTCCGTCAAAGTTGTGATGGGCTTTTTGGAATTTGCTGCTGCGTTTAAATTCTTGAGCAATACTGATCTCGTTTGGCAATGGGGATTTTTCACACATAATGTTGTCCTCATTGTGTGGACGGTCATCGCGCTTTTAACCGGAATTTATTTACTCGGAAAACTCCGTCTCCCGCATGATTCGCCGATCGACACGATCAGCATTCCTCGGATGATGCTGAGTTTGTTTTTCCTGTCGTTTGCACTTTATCTCGGAACAGGATTGCTTGGACGTCCCATCCATGGATTGATCTACTCATACTTGCCGCCAAAAGTAGAAACAGAGTCTGGCGGAGTGATCACAAATGGATCGATCGAGGAATCGCATCATTGGTATAATGATTTAAATGAAGGGTTGCTGGAAGCTCAACAGACTCAAAAACCGGTCTTCATCGATTTCACCGGCTATACGTGTACAAACTGCCGCTGGATGGAAGCTAATGTTTTTACCGATCCGCGTGTGAAACAGCGATTTAACGACTTTGTTTTGGTGCAGCTCTTTACCGATGGCGGCGAAAATTACCGCGAAAAACAACAGTATGAAATCGATCGGTTCGGAACCGCTGCATTACCGTATTACGTCATTTTGAGTCCAAAGGATGAAGTCAAAGCAGAATTCCCCGGGCTGACTCGCAACATTGAAGAATTCATTCAATTCCTTGATATAGGATTAAAATAAGAAAACAGGATATTCCATGAGAAAACTCAGCAAATTCGGCATCATATTTTTAGCGGTTGCAGGGATGATCCTTGCAGACGGCTGCGAAGGAAATGGAGAGACGTTAGAATCTAAAACCTACCGAAAACAGCCTCCTCGTCCTGCAAATGCAGTCTTGGCCCCGGATTTTGCGTTGGCTACACTAGAGGGAGATGTAGTAACACTCCAGGATTTGAAAGGAAAAGTAATCCTGTTGAATTTTTGGGCAACATGGTGCGGCCCTTGCCGACAGGAAATCCCTGATTTCATCAAACTCTACGATAAATACAATAAAGACGGACTTGAAATTGTGGGGATTACCATCAATTCCGGCACGAGTGAAAAGATCAATGATTTCGCTAAAAAGTATAAAATGAGTTATCCCGTACTGACTGATATCAAAGGACAGGAAACCAATACAGCTGCAATTCAGTACGGACAAGCGGTTAAGCAGCCGATTACCGGTGTGCCGACTACATTCATCATCGATCGGGACGGATACATTGTCAAAATGTATATTGGTCCTCGCTCAGAAGACGTTTTCTATCAAGACCTGAAACCCTACATCTAATCTATGGAAAAGCAAAAAACTCGAAAAAAAAATACTTATTTCAAATTCACTTTACTCTTCTTCCTCTTTCTAATTTCCGCAACTGCTGCTGACTCGTACTGGCAGCAGTTTGTTCATTATACGATGGACATCAAACTGGACACAACCAAACAGGATGTCATCGGCTCGACATCAATCGTTTATGTGAATAAATCCCCCGACACATTGGATCGCATTTATATGCACTTGTACCCGAATGCATTTCAAGAAGGTTCGGTAAAATATCGGGAATTTATGCAGGAATACGGACGGTTAGGCCGAATTGCTGCCATGCTGGAGGATATGACGCCATATGAGAGTGAGATCGAAATCCATTCCTTCGGTGTAGAAGGAGCGCAAGGAGTAACTTCATCAGATTTTCATGTGGATGATACGATCCTATCGGCGTATTTGCCCGAACCGCTGAATCCGGGTGATTCATTGCTTATCACATTGGATTGGACCCATCACACCGGTGAAATGATTGAGCGAGCCGGCAGAATCGGCGATCAGTACAATATGGCGCAGTGGTATCCGAAGATGGTGGTCTACGATCAAAAAGGCTGGCATGATGACCCGTTTCATGCCGAGGGAGAATTTTATGGTGAATTCGGGACATTTGATGTAACACTCGATGTGCCAAAAAGTTATATCGTTGGAGCGACCGGGGTGGTTGTTCAAGGCGACCCCGGCTGGGAAAGTGTCAAAGTGGATACATCCCGCGATTTTTCAGAATGGCTGAAAGAATTTAAAGACAATAAAGAAAAAACCGAGTCGGACGAACGGCGTGTCGTTTCATTCCATGCGGAAGACGTTCACGATTTTGCATGGATCGCGTCAGCCGATTTTCTCTACGAACACGGAAGTTGGGACGGGATCGATGTGCATGTGTTGTACAATGATTATAACGGCGATGATTGGCATCGTGTCGTTCGTGAACGGTCTGAGCGTGCGTTAGAGTGGTTGTCTGCCCGGTTTGGAAGATATGCTTATCCTCAGGCGTCTGTCACTGATCGTCCACGGGGCGGCGGGATGGAATATCCGATGCTCGTGATGAACGGCAGCAATCGTGAAGGATTGATCGTTCATGAGATCGGTCACATTTGGTTTTACGGCATGATGGGAAATAACGAGGTCGACGAATCCTGGTTGGATGAAGGATTTGCATCGTTTGTTACTCGATGGTATTTAGAAGATCGATATCCGCCGTCGGGGATGGATTTGAGTTTGAAAAGATACAAGCCTTATCAACGGAAATACTGGAAATACACACCCCGAACCGATCGGGATCAATGGAGCTGCATCCGGTTTAATCAAAGCGGTAAGGATGAACCGATCAGCCGGTCGTCTTACTTATTTGACAGCGGAAGTGTGTATAGGTACAATGCGTACACAAAACCCTCTTTGATGCTCAGGGAGCTGCGGTATCTTTTCGGTGATTCGTTATTCATTGAAGCGATGCATGCGTATTTTGACCGTTGGCACATGAAGCACGTTACCGAAAAAGATTTTGTTGGAGTCATGGAAGAATTTTATGGTCAGGACATGGACTGGTTTTTCGATGCATGGCTTCATGATACACCTTCATTTGACGCTGGGATTTCGGGCTGGTCATCTAAACGCGGTCAAGACGGTAATTGGGACGTTACCGTTGATCTTGTCCAAAAAGGGAATCGTTTTTTACCGCTGGATATTCACACAACACTCGCGAACGGAGACGTTGTAAAAACGCGGTGGAACGATCATCTTTGGACCTATAACGGATCGCATTCATACTCCGTTCCGGGTGAGCCGAAAAAGCTGGTAATTGATCCGGATAAATTCACGCTGGATGCAGATCGCAGGAATAACCAAACCGGACGGATGAAACATAAGATCATGTTCAGGCAATCGCGAATGGATTATCGCCCGATCGATGCTTTTGTTGTCAAATGGTCTCCTCTGCTGTATTACCATGAAGCAGATGGATACACGCCGGGCATTCATCTTACACGGACTTACGGTCACTATGTATCATTTGATCTGAAAACGGCTGTAGGAACCGAAAGCGGAAATATTGGATGGGAAGTCAGTGGACATCGGAATGCCATTCATTATAGGTTCTTTGATGAAAATGATATTTCCGGGATGCAACTGTCATACAAACGAATCGTCAGTAAAAAGTACGGTGTCGGTCCGCACCACAATTTGGAATTAGGGCTGTACTCCATCCTTGCCGATGATGATTCGCGAACTAACCTTTACGACACCGGACGGGTGACGGCAGGTTATTTTACGCACTCCATTCCTTCAGGCGGTCATTCGATCACAACCAACTTTACCACTGCAGTAGGCGGTGTATCTGATTGGACGTTCAGCCGATTGACATCTGAACTTCGACTGAATCATGATCAACGGGAGTTTGGGATATCCAATCGGACGCTGTTCGGTGTTTCCTGGTATGACGAAAACGGCATCCCTGCACAAGAACGGTTTACCATCGAAGGTGCCGGGTCGGGAGATGTGTTTAACAAAGCTTATCTCAGGGATGAATCCAGTTTCTTCGGACTCGCCGATGAACGGACTCATTACCATCTTCCGGGCGATGCCAATCTCAGAGGATATTACGGGCAGGGATACACCGGAGCCGAAAGCGTGATCAGTAATTCGCTCGATGTAACAGCACGTATTCCGGTGAAAGGATTGAAAGCCGATATCGCCGCCTTTTTTGACACAGCGTTTTTATGGGGAAGTCAATGGACGCAGGGTGACGAAGGGTTTGACGGAAATAATTTATCCGATGCAGGATTAGGGATTCGGTTGGAAAAAACGATTCTCGGATATCCGCTGGCGATCAGAGTGGATTGTCCGTTCTGGCTGAGCGAACCGGCAATTGGTGACGAAGAAATTGATTTCAATCGATGGGTATTCAGTTTTCAGAAGTCATTTTAAATCATTCTACGGTAACAAATATAAAATCCCCTTGAAAGAATTTTGAGGGGATTTTTTTATACAGATCGGTGAAACTTTTTTTTGGAATCGGCATAGAATGTGAAACGATTGAAAGGAAAAACCCGTGAAAAAATTTGTTATTATTTTATTGATTGCAGCTGCTTCGGTTATCTCTGCGCAAAATTCGATTGTGGAACAATTCAGTACTGTTTTGGCTGATGTAGCAGAAAAATCGAATCCTGCCGTTGTGACGATCATGACAGAAAAAGTGATGGAGATGGACTCATTCCACGGCGGATTTCCTTTTGACCAATTCGGGTTTTTCAATCGAAACAATCCTCAGCAAAAATTCAGAGGGCAGGCGTTGGGCTCCGGTGTGATCGTGAATAAAAAAGAAGGTTACGTGATCACGAACCATCATGTCATCGATAAAGCCGAAGAGATCAATGTCAAGCTCATGGATAAACGAGTGTTTCAGGCAGAGGTCATCGGCAAAGATCCGAAAACCGATCTGGCTGTTCTCAAAATTGAAGCGGACGACCTTACCGCATTAACCCTCGGAGATTCCGATGAACTTCGGGTCGGTGAATGGGTAATGGCAGTTGGAAGTCCTTTCTCTGAAAACTTGAGTCACACCGTTACTACAGGGATTATCAGCGCTCTCGGGAGAAGCAACGTGTTTACCGGAGATCATTATGAAAATTTCATCCAAACGGATGCAGCGATCAATCCGGGGAACAGCGGCGGAGCACTGCTGGATATGTCCGGGAATTTGATCGGGATCAATACGGCTATTGCTACGGGCGGATATGAAAAAGCCAATCGTGGCGTCGGGTTTGCCATTCCGGTGAATATGGTGAAAAAGGTCATGAACGATTTGATCGAAAAAGGCTACGTTGTACGAGCTTGGTTGGGCGTTTACATCCAGGAAGTCGATGATGAAGTTGCAAAAGCATTGGATCTTGAAACCCTTGACGGCGCATTGGTCAGCGGAGTAGTGGAAGACAGTCCGGCAGAAAAAGCGGGATTTGAGGAAGGCGATGTGATCATCCAATTCGGCGGTGAAACGGTTGCCGATCCCGCACAGTTGAAAAACATCGTGAGCTCCTCTCCACCGGATACCCGCCAAAAGGTAGCGATCGTCCGGAACGGTAAAACAAAAAATATCACGGTTGTCCTTGAAGAATTGAAAGAAAAAGGTAATCCGATTCTTGCAGCAGAAGCGGATGATGAATCCTTGGGAATTACCGTGAAAGAGATCAGTTCAGCCGATCGGGAACAATATCAGCTGGATGTCAAAGAAGGCGTGCTGATCACGCATGTGCAACCGGATAGTGAAGCCGCAAAAGAAGGCTTGCGCCCCGGAGATGTCATCACACGGGTCGGGACAAAAAAGATTCATTCCTACAATGAATTTGAAAAAGAAATGCAAAAAGACAAATATTCAGATTCAGTTCTCTTTTTGATCAAACGCGGAGATATTTCGCGGTTTTATACAATCGATCGGTGATAAACATTTTGCGTTGATTTAAGTTAATATATTTAGGAGTTCATTGCTAATTAATAACCTAACAATGGAATTGTAATCCGTACCAGTTAGGATAAGCAAATTATTCAACACTAAATAAATGAATTCTACTACCTTTAATAAGTGCTAAATCATTCTCAATAAAACATATTTGTAGACGGGAATTATAACCATTCCAATCATCAAGTAAATCATTATTTGCAACCCCTATTTGAATCCCTGTCTCATCAATTACTGCCATTTGTGAATCAGCAGCACAGGTTAACCATATTTCACCGGGTCTATAGGCTATCCCATTATTTGCACCTGATCCAAATGGATTATTGTATGAGCTTAATAATGAAAAATTGACGTTATTAACCATTTCAATCAGATTATAGTAATAGTTTAAATAAAGTATATCTCCATTTGTACTCATATCTTGTAATCCGTAATTAATTTGATATTCAGTAACTATAGTCTCGGTTTCTGGATTAATCTTGATTACTTTATTATTATCGGTTGCCCCTATACCAATCCACAGATGTATACCGTCAAAACTTAACGATGTTCGTTCGGCATACTCAATAATTTTGGAACTTAGAAGTACTTCACCTGTTGAAATATCATATTTTAATACTCTAATTGTATCTGGATCATAATATCCACCAATTGATTCATGTTTTAAAACCCATAAATGTCCATTCCCATCTGAATCAATTCCACTAGTAACACCGGGTCCCGGAACATTAAAATTCATGGTTTCACTCAAATTGTACTCAACTGTAAAACTGTCTTCATTATCCCATTTGTTAAATCTTATTCCTTGAATCTGACTACCTGACATATTACCATAATTATTGTTTACATAAACTCTATAGTAATATGTGTATCCTCTCCAATTATCCTCTTCAGGAGCAATATCACAATATGTGGTATCGTTTACATCTGTGGCAATATAGATCAAAGTACCAGTATCCTGATCAATAGCCTGTTGATAATGTTTATAAACCTTATATTCGTAAAAATTATTCTGAGTAAAAGCAGACCAGGTTAATGTAACACTATTTGTAGTTATTTCAATTGGATCATATAATCTAACCGCTATTGGCAATAAAACGTCATTGAGATTAGTGTCTTCGGTCAATTCTATTTCATCTACTTTTGTATTTACATAATTACCGTCATCATATTCTTTCGATAACAATAATTCATAATTGTCTGTTGGAATATTATCAAAAAAGAACACACCTAATGAATCACTTAAAGTCTCATATTCATTTGAAGTTGTTGTGCTTTTAATACTCACATTTACATCCTCTACAGGTGCTACATTTTGAACTACTGTCCCTTTTAAAGATGCAAATTCTATATGACTATTAGATACGTCTTTACATGATATTAAAAAAAGAATTAAAATAACTATATTATGCATATTTTGCATTTGTCCTCCAAGTATCTAATTTTGTATTAAACAGCACAGCTGTAGTGTAGCCTTTTTAAACTTCATATTTTATTGTATAGTAATTAATCGATTCATTTAATAAACTCCAATCCAAAACTAATAACTAAAGTTAATAAATACAATGCCAAAATGATTGGATCAGCCATTAGGACTTAATTCCAAAAATTTTATAAATATATCCCAATCGTGAAATCCGGCTGATTTAAACTCTCGTCAATTATCTCTCAGTTCTGACAAGAGGAAACACTCCAATTGTTCCAACACTATGACTAATTGGTTTGCCAACCATTTTATGTAAATCGTATGTTCCCAATACAAATAAACCAATCCAAAATTTTGCTCTGAAGCCTTTGACAATTGAAAGTTTTTGAGAATTTTTAGCAAAGGGCAGTTTCCAATATTTTCCAAAACCAACACCAAAGTAATGATATGAAAATTGTAAATCTGAATAGCCGTAAGAAAATGTTTTATATTTTCTAAAACCCAAAGTAATCCCGGGGTAAATATCGTTGTCAAAATCAAATTCGACTAAACCAATAGTAACCTGACTTGCGACAAAGAATCCGTCATTAAAATCATAACCGATTTGAATTCCCGGCGAAAGATAATTTATCGGATTTGGCAATGGTTCAGACATTGCATTAATGAAACTAATTAAAAGTAAAAAGACAAAAATATTGATATTTCGATTCATTTTATTATTGCCCGTTAACTACTTACTATACAGTAAATATGCTGTATAGTGCTTATTTCAAGCGTGTTATACTGTATTTGATTTAAACTGTTCATTTGCAAAACTCCAATCCAAAACTAACAACATACTTTTGTAAAAACAAGGTCTAAATGCCTAATTCACCTTATAAAGTTTGCTGAATGTTTTACCTTTAATTTGGATTAGGCAGCACTATCTTGAGCGCATAAAGCCGGGCTCACAATACTTTCTTTGAATACTTATGCACTTCTCTTCTGATTTTTGGCGACAATGAATCATAAAGGAAATTTCCTACCGCTGGTTCCGGTGCGGAAGCAATCACAACAAATTGGATGCCATTCGTTTTCATACGTGTAAAACACTCTCTGATGACCGCTTTGGCAAATCCCCGCTGGCGATACTCAGCGTGGGTTCCAACAGGCTCAATATATCCTTTGTTTTTATTCGACCGTTCTGGCCATCCAACACAGTATGCAACAGGTTGTTTGTCCGGCGAGACTACCATCAGGTTGTACTCGTCAATATAATCGGGAGAGGCCATCAGACCTCTCAATTTGGTTTCAGGATAGTTCGGAATACCAAAAGCACTCTGCACCAGCGCTATCCTGCCATCATAATCATACGATTCCGAAAACGCCTGAATACTGTACCCAGGTTCCAATTCATAGCGAAGATCAATGTTATCAAGATCATACGTTCGCTTATTTTCAGAATGACGTTGGAATGTAAAACCGTATTCTTTCAGCCAGGAAATCTTCCTCCTGTCTTCTCCATAAATAGCAATTTCAACTTCATCCCGAGTTACTGCCCAATTATCCTTGATCCAACGGAATATTTTAGGAAAAATTTCTTCATACCCCGGTAAGACTTCCATGAACAGATCATTTTTCCCGTATTCGGAGATACAAAGACC
Organism: uncultured bacterium; assembly: GCA_964422145.1. Lineage (GTDB taxonomy): Bacteria > Fidelibacterota > Marinisomatia > Marinisomatales > JACNKV01 > JACNKV01. The sequence continues at coordinate 26,133 of CAYQZV010000013.1, forward strand.
TACAATCTCCCCTTTACTTGATCGCCAGATATGTGCATTATCTCTGAAAAATTGATCTTGCGGTTTTCTTTCTGTGTGGAGAGTATGCCGCCAACAATTCATCCATCCTGAATCCCACAACATATTCGGATATTTCGTTGAAAGCATGTCGAGAAAATTACAGATTTCTTGATACCCTTCATCTGTATTACCATACGCCATATCGATTATGTTCATTTAAAAACAAATCCCTATTGTGAAATCCAGCCGGTTTAGGCTTTCGCGTTCATCATCTTTTAAGTCGATGGTTTCAGAGTATTGACCATCTGAGACTGTGATTTTGGATAAAGATCCGATTAAGTAGGATATGCTGAGACTCATCCCGTGGTTATCTGTGATAGCCATATCAACACCAAGACTGTACTGCAGCCCGATGGTCGTTCCTTCAAAGTCTAATTTGAGTTCCCCGGCTTGGCTGGTGTTATAATAATATAAATACCCAACAGAAGCTATCGAGACTAACTTTGTTTTTTCATGTTTTAAGTTCATGAATGAGAGAACGGACGCGCCGATGAATGTGATGGTTATGTCATCGTTGACCGAAATGGATTGAATCTCATTTTCCGCCTGAAACCTTGATGCCGATAAACCGAATCCCAACGATTTTGATGTTAACAAATGAACACTTCCATTAAGTGAAAACCCGGTTTTGAGTTCTTCAATATATTCTTGAATATCGGAGTGATAGTCATCGGGTATTTTTGCGGTTCGTTTCCCGATTCCGCCGGTGAGCTGAACCCGATAGTTTTTCTTTTGTTTTTTCAGTGCCTCATTTGGGACTTCCGGTTTCAGAAAAAAGCCGATCTCATACGTATCAACGCTGCTTTTCGGGATCAATGTTTTTTGGACATCATTATTATATTTCAGAGAACAGAAGATGTAGTTCTCGTCGGTTTTTGTGATGTTGCAGTGGATGGAATCCCCGTCGGTTGTCACGATCAAATCCTGACCGATTAGAATCGAAAGGGTAAGCATGGCAAATACAATGGTTTTCATAGGAACTCCTTTGGGGTGATAGGATAGCCGCTCAGCGGAAACCGACTGTTTGGTTTCAGATCATCTGGATAGTGAATACTTTAATCGATATCTAGCCTTTTCAACTTTGGTGAACTACAATTCATTTGATATATCCTTACCAAATTTTACATAATTCAATGAAGAAAATCAACAAGATAACATTTAAAGTATCGGTATTACATTTTAATAGATTTAAGAATTAAGAATCAGCGGTAAATTATCTGCGTTGAAATGAAAGAAACTTCAAAAATACTGACCATCGTCGGTCCCACCGCATCAGGAAAAACAGGGCTCGCCATCGCTGTAGCTCAGAAAGTGAATGGTGAAGTGATCGGGCTGGACTCCCGACAAATCTATACGGGAATCCCGATCGGTACAGCTCAGCCGACCAAAGAAGAACAAGCCGGAATTGCACACCATCTCATCGGCTGCAGATCTTTAGATCAGGAGATAACAGCAGGTGAATACGCCAAACTCGTGATCCAAACGGTGGATCAAGTCCTTGCAAAAGGGAAAACCCCAATCATTTGCGGCGGAGCAGGATTATACTACCGAGCCATTACAAAAGGTATTTTTGACGGAAGTATCAGCGATAAGCCCATTCGTGAAAAACTAGAAAAAGAATATGAAAAACAAGGCGGTGAAGTCATGCTGGATCGATTACAATCCATTGATCCGGATTATGCCGCGATTGTTCATCCAAATAATAAGAAACGATTGGTTCGTGCACTCGAGATATTTCATATTACGGGAATGCCGCCCACAAAACATTTTATTGAACAGGAGAAGGTTCAACTCCCAAGATTGGATTTATTCACGGTTCTGATCGAATCAGAGATGGATATTCTTGAAGAACGGATTCGACTTCGAACACAGCAAATGTTAAAAGAAGGCTGGATTGACGAAGTACAGACTGTGATGAAAAAATATCCAAATCAAGTTATTCATCCAATGGATTCAATCGGATATCGCGAGATCATACGATATCGTAATAGAGAATTCACATTACCAGAATTAGAGGATGAAATCGTTTTACGAACGCGTCAATATGCAAAGCGCCAATTTCAGTGGTTTCGAAAAGAGAAAATTGATTTGGTCGTGGAAGTTTCCAATTCATCTGAGTTGAATGATAAAGCCGAATTTATTTTATCACAATTGTCCGATATCCAAAGTTCCCCTTAAAAAAGGGGGATATTGTTGAGAGGGGAAAATTAAAAGATACACTTCATGATGAGAGTGATTTCAGTTGAAAATCATCGATTATTCCATTTTATGATATACATTATTTGACGTAATTTTATCACCGGAATGGCCCTTTAAACCATTCCAGAGAGAAGGAAAGGGCAGAAACGTAACCTCCGCATCGCGGGGTCCCCCACAAAAGGGATCAGCTGCCTGCAGGAGGTTTTTTTTAATCAAAAAGGAGGACAAATGTCACCATCGAAGGTCAAACTTTTCATGGACTCTGCAGCGATCTCACGGTCCGTTACGCGGTTATCTCATGAAATTATAGAGCAGAATCAGGGGACAAAGGATGTCGTGTTAATTGGGATCCAAACCCGGGGAGAACCCCTCGCAAAACGTATGCAAATTATTATGAATCAACATTCCGAAACTGAAATTCCATTCGGATCTGTAGATATTACTTTTCACAGGGATGATTTCCGCGAAAGGCTGGTTGTCCCGCAGGTCGGCGGAACAAATCTCCCGGATTCCATCGATGGTAAAACGGTCGTTTTAGTCGATGATGTTTTGTACACCGGTCGAACGATTCGTGCTGCGATCGAAACATTATTATCCTTTGGAAGACCGGCGAGAATTCAATTAGCCGTTCTGGTTGACAGAGGACATCGAGAAATGCCGATCAGGGCAGATTATGTCGGGAAAAATATTCCAACACATGACGGTCAGCATGTGAATGTACTGTTGAAAGAAGTGGATGGAAAAGACGTGGTAGAATTAAGAATCTATGAGGAGGACGCTTCATGCTGAAAAACAGACATTTACTCGGGTTAGAAGGCTATCCGGCTGAAGATATTCAGACCATCATTGATACGGCATTTGGTTTTCGTGAAGTGTTAGATCGACCGATCAAAAAAGTACCTTCGTTACAAGGGAAGACCATTGTGAATCTGTTTTATGAGAATTCCACTCGAACCCGGATCAGTTTTGAATTAGCACAAAAACGACTCAGTGCAGATACGGTGAATTTTTCCGCTTCAACAAGCAGTTTGAAAAAAGGGGAAAGTTTTAAAGATACCGCTCAAAATATTGAAGCCATGAAAATTGATGCCATCGTTATGCGGCATCCGTCACCGGGGGCTTCTCTGCATATGACAAAACACGTGGACGCCATTGTCATTAATGCCGGGGATGGAACCCATGAGCATCCGACTCAGGCAATTTTGGATATGATGTCTATTCAAGAAAAATTCGGAAAAATTAAAGGACTGAAAATTGGAATTATCGGCGATATTTCACACAGTCGTGTCGCGTTGAGTAATATCCATGGTTTGGTTACGATGGGTGCTGAAGTTACACTGTGCGGCCCGCCGACGTTGATTCCGCCGAACATTCAGGAATTAGGTGTCAATATCTCTTATAATGTGGACGAAGTTTTGGATTGGGCGGATGCAGTAAATGTATTACGAATCCAGATGGAACGAATGGGGATTGGCTTGTTCCCGTCTATTCGTGAATATCGTAATGAATTCGGAATCACCTCGGAACGGTTGGCAAGACATGATAAAGAAATTGTCGTGATGCATCCGGGACCCATGAACCGCGGAACAGAAATTGACAGTGCAGTTGCAGACAGCAAAAATGCCATCATTCTGGATCAGGTGTTAAATGGTGTCGCATCTCGGATGGCGATCCTTTATCTGTTATTAGGCGGAAAACCGATAGAATAATTCCAAGAACGAAAGAATTTTAAAGGAAAAATATGAAAGTATCTAAACAACCAAAACAGTTGGTCCTAAAAAACGGAACCATTGTGGATCCGTTTAACAAAAAAACCTTTACCGGTGATGTCCTCATCGAAGACGGAAAAATTACCGGAGTGGGTGAAGTAAAAGCGAGTTCATCGGCTGTTGAAATCAATTGTGACGGAAAAATTGTAACGCATGGATTTTGTGATATCCATGTCCATTTCAGAGAACCGGGAAGAGAAGATAAAGAAACCCTGGCAACCGGAGCGAATGCTGCCTTGGCGGGCGGGTTTACCCGTGTCTGTGTGATGCCGAATACCACTCCGTCATTGGATTCACCGGAAACCATAAAATATACCGTGGAAAAAGCCGAATCACTTCCGGTACACATCCATCCAATTGGTGCGGTAACCAAAGGACAAAAAGGAACCGAGATCACCGAAATGGCTGCGATGAAAAAAGACGGTGCAGTCGCTTTTAGTGATGACGGTGTACCGATCATGGATGCAAAAGTCATGCGTCTCGCCTTAGATTACACAACCATGATAGGCGTGCCAATCATCAACCATTCAGAAGATGTGGGTCTGCGGAATGAAGGTGTGATGAATGAAGGATCATTCTCAACAAAACTAGGGTTGCCCGGAAATCCGGATGTAGCAGAGTCAACGATGGTAAATCGTGATCTGGAGATCGCAAAGATCGCCGGCTCTTCATTGCACGTACCGCATACCAGTACAAAAAAAGCTGTTGATCATATCCGTGAAGCAAAAGCAAATGGATTAACGGTCACTGCGGAAGTCGCTCCTCATCATATATTTTTCACAGATGCAGACTTGGTCACTTACGATACCAATTTGAAGGTAGCTCCTCCTATTCGATCTTCAGAAGATAAGAAAGCGTTGATTGCAGGATTAAAAGATGGTACGATCGATTGTATAGCGACAGATCATGCCCCGCATACAATAGAAGATAAAGAGAAAACATTTGATCTGGCTCCATTCGGTATGATTGGTTTGGAAAGCTGCTTTGGCGCTGTGAATAAAGTGTTGGTGAAAGAATCCGGTTGGTCGCTGGCATCCCTGCTTGAATCGATGACCGTGAAACCCAGAAAGATCATGGGATTTGAATCCAATCTATTGAAAGAAGGTCAAGAAGCTGAATTAACGGTGTTGGATCCAGAACAAGTTTGGACATTCTCTAACGATGATATTTATTCCAGATCAAAAAACTCCCCTTATGTGGGTCGGGAATTGGTTGGAAAACCAGAGATCACCCTTTCAAAAGGAATGATAGCAGAAAAATAAATATCCCTCACTTTAAATTATAATTGATCCGCAGTGTCTTCAATGAAGATGCTGCGGATTTTTTTGTACTATTGGTTTCAGATGTAAATATATTGTTAAATTTTATTGTAATGAACATGACATACAAATATAAAGGAGATTGATAATGAATAAATTCTGTCAAAGCTGCGGTTACCCCATGAAAAAAGATAAAGAAGGCGGCGGTTCCAATGCCGATGGATCAATCAGTGAAAAATACTGCTCAATGTGTTATAAAGATGGTGAATTTTTAAGTCCTCCTGAAGTCGATACAGCAGAAAAATTCCAAAAGTTTTGTATTCAGGAAATGAAAAAAGACGGAATGAATGGGCTATTGGCATGGTTTTTAACAAGAGGGATCCCAAAACTTGAACGGTGGAAAGACGCTTAATATAAATAATATTTTATAAGAAAAGGGGTTGCATTGTAATAAAGAAAACATGGATTTTCTATCCATGTTAAAAAATGAAACCCAACCGAATTTAACATCCCGCACCCATTTCTGGTGGTGGCCCCTCAGGGCCTAATATCCTTTGATGCCTTAGGGCATCGTCTATCTATATATCATTAATCCATTTAATTACAATCAGCCGGTAAAGTCTATCGGTGAAGATAAATACAATAAGGAAACCACTATGAAACAAACAAAAATATTTCTTAACGAAAGTGAAATGCCAAAACAATGGTATAATATTGCCGCGGATATGCCGAATATTCCACCGCCGCCTTTGCACCCTGGAACGCTACAGCCGATCACTCCGGATGACCTATCCCCGCTTTTTCCGATGTCATTGATCCTTCAGGAGGTCAGTCAGGACAGATTTATTGATATCCCTGAACCTGTCTTACAGGCATTAACGTTATGGAGACCCTCTCCATTGATCAGAGCTCATCGTTTAGAAAAAGTATTGAATACTCCGGCAAAGATCTTCTTTAAATATGAAGGTGTAAGTCCGACCGGAAGCCATAAGCCAAACACAGCTGTTGCGCAGGTTTATTATAATCAACAGGAGAACATTGAACGGCTGACGACTGAAACCGGGGCGGGACAATGGGGCAGTTCCCTTGCTTTTGCCGGATCCATGTTTGGTCTTGAAGTTAAGGTATATATGGTGCGAATCAGTTTTGAGCAAAAACCTTACCGAAAGGCGATGATACAAAGTTTTGGTGCGAATATTGTATCCAGTCCCAGCAGAGATACAGAAACAGGGAAGAATATCCTTCGTGAGACTCCGGATACGCCCGGCAGTTTAGGGATAGCTATTTCAGAGGCTGTAGAAGATGCAGTACACCGTGAAGATACAAAATATTCACTTGGATCGGTATTGAATCATGTCTTACTTCATCAAACCATCATTGGGCAGGAAGCCAAAAAACAATTAAAGATTGTGAACGAAACTGCAGATGTTGTAATTGGATGTGTCGGTGGTGGATCAAATTTCGCCGGCTTGGCATTTCCGTTTATTCGAGATAAGATCAATGGAGAAGAGATTGATTTCCTGGCAGTTGAACCTGCATCTTGCCCGACTCTGACCAAAGGCGTCCCGCGATATGATTTTGGAGATACGGCTCAATTAACTCCGCTGACCTATATGCACACATTAGGTCACAGCTTTGTTCCGCCTGCTATTCATGCCGGTGGATTAAGGTATCATGGAGATTCACCGTTAGTCAGTCAATTAGTGACAGATGGACTTGTTCGGGCTGAGGCTTATTCGCAGTTGGACGTTTTCAAGTCTGCAATGCTCTTTGCGAAGCATGAGGGAATTATTCCGGCACCGGAAACGAGTCATGCAGTCCATGCAGCGGTGAAGCAGGCTATCCAAGCAAGAGAAGAAGGCAAAGAAAAGACGATCTTGTTCAACTTTTCAGGTCATGGTCATTTTGATATGTCGGCCTACACCAATTATTTGGATGGGAATTTGGTCGATCATGCGATGACGGATCATGAAGTTCATGAAAGTTTAAAAAAACTGGAAGGATTACCGCTGGACTTTCAAAGATAAACCGTTATCACCGATTATTCCGGCAGGGTTTCCCCTGCCGGAATAGTTTCCCTTTTGAATCAATCGGATGATGAATCAGAGTCCGTAATCATGAATTATATTTTCTTGGTGATAAATTATTGACACTGATGGATGAGATGTACTATTTTCACAGGCTATTTTCGAAGTGGAAATTATGAAAACAAGATCAATAAAAGAATCAGAGATAACACGCGATTGGTGGGTGGTTGATGCAGAAGGTCAAACCCTGGGTCGTTTTGCCAGTAAAATCGCACAAATCATACGCGGGAAACATAAACCCAGCTTTACACCTCATATGAATATGGGTGATTTTGTTGTGGTAGTGAACGCGGAAAAAATTCGTGTGACCGGCAATAAAGAAACAAAGAAAACATATTTTAAACATAGCGGATATCCGGGTGGCGGATCGGAAGTGGATTTCAAACACTTACAGCGCACATTCCCGGAAAGAGTGATTGAATACGCAGTGAAGGGAATGCTCCCTCATAACCGTCTCGGACGTGAATTGTTCAAACACTTAAAAGTCTATGTTGGCCCTGACCATCCTCATCAGGCACAAACCCCAAAATTATTGGAGCTTAAATGACAAAGGCTACATTCTATGGAACCGGACGTCGTAAAGAATCCGTTGCGAGAGTATATTTAACTCCCGGAGACGGATCCTTTACTATTAACGGTAAAGAGTTTAAAGATTATCTTTGCAGAGAGAGTCTTGCCATTGATGTGATGCAGCCGCTGAATTTAGTGGAAGCAGAAGGCAGTTACTCGATCATTGTAAATGTAAAAGGCGGTGGGCTGACCGGACAAACCGGTGCTATTCGTCTTGGTATATCACGTGCACTTATTCAGGTGAATGAAGATTTTAAGGCTTCATTGAAAGCAGCTGGATTTTTGACCAGAGATTCTCGAAGAGTTGAACGAAAAAAATATGGTCAACCTGGTGCCCGAAAACGCTTCCAATTCTCAAAACGTTAATATTATGGCTAAAGTTACATTTGAAGACCTACTCAGCACCGGTGCACATTTTGGACACGTCACGCGTAAGTGGAATCCGAATTATAAACCGTATGTACTCATGGAACGCAATGGTGTACATATTATCAATTTAGAAAAAACAATCGACGGAATAGAAAAAGCTCAGAACTTCATCAAAAACGTTGTTCGTAAAAAAGGTGAAATCTTATTTGTCGGAACGAAAAAACAAGCGAAAGATATCGTTCAGCAGGAAGCAGACCGCTGCGGAATGTTTTATGTGGTTGAACGCTGGCTTGGCGGGACATTGACGAACTTCACAACGATCAAAAAAAGTATCAAACGTCTGCAATTACTCGAGAAAGAAAGTTCCCCGATTTATGAAAATCTGACCAAAAAAGAACTCCAGATGCTTCAGAGGGAAAGAATTAAACTTTCTGATCAGCACCGTGGAATCAAAGATATGAGACGCTTACCGAATGCAGTGATCGTCGTGGATTCTGAGTTTGAATCAACGGCTGTATTGGAGGCAAATCGGTTGGATATTCCGGTGATCTCGATCGTGGACTCTAACTCAGATCCGTCTCCGATCGATTATCCTATTCCTGCCAATGATGATTCTATCCGCACCATTCAGTTGATTATTTCTGCTCTTGCGGATGCGGTGAATGACGCCGTTACTGAAGAGAAAGCTGCGAAACAAATTGCTAAAGAAAATGAATCAGTGAAAACGCCGAAAGAACCGGTTGTCGAAGAAGTAAAAGAAGAGGTGGCTGAAGCAGCTGCAGAAACTGAATCTGCAGCCGAAGAAACAAAAGACGCAGTGTCTGTCGTTGAAGAAACTGTAGAAGAGGTAAAAGCAGTAGAAGCTCCGGCTGAAGGAAAGAAACCGAAAGCCGTACCGAAAAAGAAAGCTGCTCCTAAGAAAGCTTCTGCAAAAAAAGAAGATAAAGAGGAGAAAAAAGCTCCGGCAAAGAAAACAACTGCTAAGAAGACAACAGCGAAGAAACCAGCGGCCAAAAAAACGGTAAAGACGAAAACCAAGTCAGAAGAAAGTAAAAAATGACCATTGATGCAAAATTAGTGAAACAACTGCGCGATAAGACTGGCGCAGGGATGATGGATTGTAAAAAAGCTTTAAAGGAATCCGGCGGTGATCTGGAAAAAGCGATCGACTTTTTAAGAAAATCAGGGATTGCCAAAGCTGAGAAAAAAGGAAGCCGCCTTGCAAAAGAAGGATTAGTCTTCTCTTATATTCACCACGGCGGAAAACTAGGCGTCCTTCTTGAAATCGGCTGTGAGACCGACTTTGTTGCCAAGACAGACGATTTTAACAAATTATCACATGATATTGCGATGCAGGTTGCAGCGACGAATCCGATCTCCATATCGAAAGAGGATGTCCCTGAAACGGTTATTGCACGTGAAAAAGATATCTATACCGATCAGGCTAAATCCTCGGGTAAACCAGATAACATCATTGAAAAAATGGTGCTCGGACGACTCAATAAGTTTTATCAAGAAAATTGCTTATTAGAACAAGCGTTCATCAAAGATCCGGATAAGAAAGTGAAAGATCTTGTTACAGAGACTATCGCGACTTTAGGCGAGAATATTACCGTCAATCGTTTTACGAGGTTTGCCGTAGGCGAAGAAGCCTAACACGGTTAACAAGGTTATTCAGTGAAAAGCCCTGTTTACAGACGGGTCCTTCTGAAATTAAGTGGAGAAGTACTTGCCGGTAATCAGGGCTTTGGCATTTTACCCGATCGTGCCGATTATTTAGCCGAAGAAGTCAAATCCATTGCCGATGCAGGGATTGAGATCGGATTGATCATCGGTGCAGGGAATATCATTCGCGGAATCAATGCTGCAGAGCAGGGGATGAACCGGGTGACGGGAGATTATCTTGGGATGTTGGCCACTGTGATGAATGCGATTGCAGTTCAAGATGCCTTGGAGAAAAAAGGATGTGAAACCCGAACACTCTCCGCGATATCCGTTGCACAAATCGCCGAACCCTATATTCGCCGCAGAGCGTTACGTCATCTTGAAAAAGGGCGGGTTGTTATTGTGGCCGGTGGAACGGGGAATCCATATTTCAGCACGGATTCAGCCGCAGCATTGCGAGCCAATGAATTAAATGCCGATATCGTTCTGAAAGGAACTAAAGTCGACGGTGTGTTCGATAAAGATCCGATGAAATATTCCGATGCAAAACAGTTTGATACAGTATCCTATGATACAGTCTTGAAAAAGAATCTTCGCGTGATGGATTTAACCGCGATCACGCTTTGTATGGAAAACTCACTCCCGATCCATGTATTTAATATTTCTAAACCGGGAGACTTGAAACGTATCATATTCGGCAGTAAACTCGGTACACTAATTCGGGAGTAAACGAAATGATTGATCTTATTTTAAAGGATACCGAGCACCGGATGGAACAAGCCGTTGTTCATACACGTGCTGAGCTGGCAAAGATACGAACAGGGCGCGCCAACCCTGAGATTTTTAACGGAATCAACGTCGATTATTATGGGTCACAAATGCCGTTAAATCAGGTATCTAATATTTCTGTTCCTGAACCACGGTTGATCACGATCCAGCCCTATGAAAAAACGTTGATCGCTGTGATTGAAAAAGCGATCATGGAATTCAATTTAGGGTTAACTCCAACCAATAATGGAACAGCTATTTTAATCCCGATTCCGCCGTTATCAGAAGAGCGGCGTAAAGAATTGACCCGCTTTGTCCATCATTTAACTGAGGAAGGCAGAATTGCAATTCGGAATGTTCGCAGAGACGCAAACCATCAGTTGAAAAACGCTCAAGATACGGAACACATATCCGAAGATGAAATCAAACGAGCTGAAAAGGACGTCCAGGATCTTACCGATAAGTATGTGGACATTTTAAATAAAGACCAGGATGTGAAAGAAGAAGAAATTCTGGAAGTTTAGTCTGATATTTTAGATAATAAAAAAGCCCCTGATCAGGGGCTTTTTTATTAAGCATTATTCACATTTCGAAAATCCGCATCCCGGACAGGTAACACACCCCGCTTCATGTTGAACGGGTCCGCCGCAATCCGGACAGGTGGATATATTTTTTAACGTAAAATCTTGAACCTCAGGATTGCTCTTTTCAACTTCATTTGCCATTGTGAAATGAGCTAGATGTTTTCTTGTATCATCTTCATCCGGCTGTTTTCGCTGGGACATGTAGTCGTCGAGCGCTTTACCAATGGCGTCCGGAGTGGATAAGATCAAACGTCCGTCTTCCCAAGTCGGGTTAGGACCGCTGATCCCTTTTAACTGTTTGATCACAGCGTCAGGACTGATCCCGGAACGCAGACTCAATGAAATCAATCGACTGATCGCTTCCGATTGAGCGGCGGCGTGTCCACCGGCTTTTCCGATTGTAGTGAATACTTCGCATAACCCGTCTTGATCTTCATTGATCGTAATATAAAGTGTTCCTTCTCCGGTACGAATTCTGCGGGTAACCCCATGTGTAACAATGGGACGAATTCTTGGTGTTGGTCGAACAGATTCTTCAACGGCAGGTTTAACCTGTTGTTCTTTTTCCGGTTTTTTCTGTTCGGTAATGAGAATGCCTTCCCGCGATCCTTCACGGTAGACGGTGATTCCTTTTAATCCTGCTTCGTATGCGGCGAAATATATGTCTCCGACAGTCTCTTTTGAAATATCTTGTGGCAGGTTCACAGTTGAGGAGATAGAACTATCAATATATTTTTGTAAAACACCTTGCATTTTCACACGAAAGAAGGGATCGATATTATGTGCTGTGACCACATAATCCGGTAAATTCAGGTCATCCCCAAATAATTTTTTAATGATTGGATGATACACTTTATATTCTTCAAAATCGTTTCCGTATCCGTCATTCTTTTTCACGCGGCGCATATAGCTGGTTGCAAAGATGGGCTCAATTCCTGAGGATACACGTGCAACAATAGCTCCGCTTCCTGTTGGCGGTACGGTGGTCAACGTGGCATTTCTGATTCCGAATTGCAGGATCTGATCCCGAATATCTTTCGGTAGGGATTTGACAAATTTACTTTTGGCAAATTCGACGGAATCAAAGTTAGGAAATTGCCCTTTGGATTTTGCCAGATTGATGCTGCTTTCATAAGCGGTGTCACGGAAAATTTGCATAATTTGATCGATGGTCTGTAGAGCATCTTCACTGTCATAACGAATTCCCATTTTGACTAACATATCACCCAAACCTAAAACGCCTAATCCGATACGGCGATCGTTTTTGGCATTCTCTTTCTGACCTTTTAATGCATGACGATTTAAATTGTAGTCGACAACATTGTCCAGAAAGCGAACACCCATGGTTACAACGTGTTTAAATTCGTCAACGAGGAAGTTTCCGTTCTCGTTGACAAACCGTTCAAGATTGACCGATCCAAGATTACAGCATCCGCCGTCCGGCAGGGGTTGTTCGGCGCAGGGATTCGTTGAAACGAGCGGACTGCAATATTCTGCATTATGATACTCTTTCATCGTATCCCAGAATAAGAGACCGGGTTCGGCACTTTCGTGTGCGTGACGGATGATCATGTCCCAAAGCTCTTTGGCTTTAACCGTTTTATAAACTTTACCTTCCCACGAGAGATCAAAATCCTCATCCTTGCTAACCGCTGACATGAAGGCATGCGTCAGCAGAACTGAAATATTAGAATACTTAACTCTGTCCTGATCGCCTGTTTTTATTTGGATAAACTTTTCAATGTCAGGATGATCAACCCGCAGCGTTTGCATGTTCGCACCGCGCCGCCCGTGTTGGGCAATCGTATTTGTGTTTTCACTGAACAGATTCATAAATCCGGTTGGACCGCATGATTCACCGCCGGTACCGTGGATAGAATCACCTGCAGGACGTAACACAGACAGATCGTGGCCGCAGCCGCCGCCGTATTTATAAGTTAAGGCTTCTTCATTGATCGTTTGATAGATAGAGCGGATCGAGTCATCTTTAATAGCAACAACATAACAATTATTCAGCGTTGTTGTGATATCGTCTCTTCCGGCGCCGTGCATGATGCGGCCTCCGGGGACGAATTTAAAATCTTCTAATATGGAGTAAAAATTGTTGTTCCATAGATCTTGGAGTTTTTTGGTTTTTTCAACCGAAGAAATGGCTTTCGCCTGGCGCTGCCACAAGTCGGTAGGATTCGTCTCTCCTGGAGCAAGATACTTGTTTCTAAGTACATCAATCCCGAGCGGATCGTTCCCGTAGTAATTCTCGATCGCATAGTGTTGATCGGTGTCGTTTGTTTCGTCTTCAGCTTCTATCTGAATAGATAGCAGGGATTCTTTTACCCTCGGATCAATCTCCCGCTGAACAGATTTCCCTCCGGAGAAATCGAGTTCAATCGCTTCTGCCATTCGTTTTTTCCTCTATAATAGAACTTACTTTGTACCGTTGAAATTAGTGATTTATCAAGCGTCTGAATCCCAGTGAAGGCAGGAATTAGAAATAATTCGCTTGGTTGACAGCTTGAATCTATCCATTGACAAAATAAAAGGGCAAATTGAAAAGTAAAAAAAAGTATTTTCTCGACGAGAAAAAACTAAAGAGGAGTCCACAATCTGAATAAAAATATCCGATAGCTTTTCACAGAAAATTCATTGTAATAAGCGCAAATTTCTGTATAAATGAGTTTAAAGAAGGTAAGCTAAAGAGTTTTATACGGAACGTAACAAAATGAATGAAATCAAGTTGATGGGCCTACCCAAACTATTGTAATTCGTAAATAAATTGAATTAAATTCATTGGCTATTTAAAAGTAAATATGGGGCCATAGCTCAGTTGGGAGAGCGCTTGAATGGCATTCAAGAGGTCGTCGGTTCGATCCCGTCTGGCTCCACTTTTTTATGTATTATACTTATATTCTACACAGTAAGAAAACGCATCGCTTTTATATCGGTCATACCCAAGATTTAATAAAACGATTATCACAACATAATTCCGGGTACTCCAAATCAACGAAACATGGTATTCCATGGGACTTACTGTATTTTGAAGAATTTGCAGAGAGGAGTTCAGCAATGAAAAGAGAAAAGGAAATAAAGAGAAAGAAGAGTCATAAGTTCATTCAAACTCTTGCGAATAGATCCGATTGAATAGAGCGTCCCGAATGCATCGGGAAGGTCGTCGGTTCGATCCCGTCTGGCTCCACTTTTTTATGTATTATACTTATATTCTACACAGTAAGAAAACGCATCGCTTTTATATCGGTCATACCCAAGATTTAATAAAACGATTATCACAACATAATTCCGGGTACTCCAAATCAACGAAACATGGTATTCCATGGGACTTACTGTATTTTGAAGAATTTGCAGAGAGGAGTTCAGCAATGAAAAGAGAAAAGGAAATAAAGAGAAAGAAGAGTCATAAGTTCATTCAAACTCTTGCGAATAGATCCGATTGAATAGAGCGTCCCGAATGCATCGGGAAGGTCGTCGGTTCCCCCGATAAATCGGGGCAGGAATCCCGTCTGGCTCCACTCTTTTACTTATTGAGAGGAATCAATTGATTCCTCTTCATTCGACAGTTTTCTCCAAAGAGTTGTGGTACCAATCCCTAATGCCTTTGCTGTTTTTGTCCTGTTCCCTTTGTACTTATTCAGCACAAATTGAATATATTTAGATTCAAAATCTTTCAGATTAACCACATCATCAAAAAGCGCTTCATGATCATCCGGATTCAAATTGAGAAAATCTAAGTCCTTTAGGTTAATCATCGGATCTTGATTTAAAATGGTGATTCGCTCCATTGCATTTCGCAATTCACGAATATTCCCTTTCCAAGGTAGTTTCTGTAGCCGAGAGATTGCCTCAGGAGACAATGTAAAAACAGGTTTATTTTGTTCTTCAGAAAATGTTTGTAGAAAATACTCCGCTAACAGAGGAATATCTTCAATCCGATCTCGTAACGGAGGGAGATGGAATTCAAGGATATTTAGTCGATAATACAGATCTTCACGGAACTTTCCTTTACTGATCAACTTTTTCAACGATTTATTAGTCGCAGCAACGATGCGAAAGTCCGAATGGATCGTTTCTTCTCCTCCGATTCGTGTGAACTCTCTTAATTCCATCACTCGGAGAAGTTTTGCCTGCATATCAACACTCATCTCGCTGATTTCATCCAGGAATATGGTTCCTTTATTGGCAAGTTCAAAACTACCTCGCTTTAGTTTTTTTGCATCGGTAAACGCACCGGCTTCATGACCGAACAATTCACTTTCGATTAAGTGGACGGGAATCGCTGCACAATTCCTTGCAATGAAGGATTGTTCCGATCTCTTGCTTCTCATATGAATTTCTTTTGCAACTAATTCTTTGCCAGTTCCACTTTCGCCGGTGAGTAAAACAGTTGAATCTGTGTGGCTGACTTGATTAATGAAATTCACAACGGACTGAAACTCATCACTGATTCCAATTAGTTTTGAGGTAAAATTCGCCTTGTTGATCTGTTGTTTCAGCATGTGATTTTCATAATTCAGCCGCAGTTTATCACAGCTGTTTCTTACAACCAAACGAAGCTCATTGGGAGAGAAGGGCTTTTCTAAATAATCATGAACGCCGTATTTTAGAGCGGTCACAGCTGATTCATAAGATGAATAGGCTGTGATGAGAATAAACTCAGCTTGAACACGTTTTTCTTGAATTCTTGATATCAATTCAAGTCCATTGATTGGACTCATTTTTAAATCTGTGATTACGATACATGTTTGGTGTTCATCAATGATGGAAAGGGCTGAATATGGGTTTGTGGTTGTGATAACCTTAAAGCCGTCTTTCTCTAACGTTTGTCTGATTGTATCGAGGATATCACGCTCGTCATCAACCGCAATGATGGTTGGATTCTCTTGAGTATTCGTCATACTTAAATATTGGTATTTTGGTTTAGGTTTTGATGGTTTTTAGGTAGAAAGATTTTGACTTGTGTTCCGCGAGTGAGCCCACTTCGTGGATCCATAATATTTTGCACTTGAATATCGCCGCCATGGGTCATAATAATTTCATAACTCAGGAATAGGCCGATACCGGTTCCATGGTCTTTCGTCGAGAAAAATGGTTCATAAATACGTTCTAAGTCTTTTGGTTTGATACCCGGCCCCGAATCTTGAAAATCAATACAAATCTGCTTTTTTCTGTCTGTGACAAAGATGTCAATCCGCCCATCTTCCTTCACAGCATCAATTGCATTTTGGAGGACATTAATAAAAACCCTTTCTATATTTTTCGTTACAAGAGGGATTTTATTTGTCTTAGAAAGATATTTCATTTGCAGGCTGATATTCTTCCGTTCACAACGAGGGAAAAATACTTCCAACGTTTTATTCAGAATGGGTTTTAATGGTGTCAATTCGGGTTTAACCGGTATCAACCAAGAATATTCCGTCAAATCTTTGATCAGCCGAATGGCTCGATCAGTATTTCGAATGATTCGTTCAACATTCTGGAGATTTTGTTTTATTTCAATATCTTCTTCCAGCAACTTGGAAGACATAAGAATGGTATTTAGCGGGTTATATAATTCATGTGCTATACTTGCGGATAAATGTCCGAGTGAGGTAAGACGCTGGTTTCGAGATACCTTTTTCTCTAATTCTATAGATTTGGCAACTTCTTTTTCCACACGAGAAGCGAGCTCAATATTGAATTGTTTGATCACTTGTCGATTTTTCCGGAGTCGCTCAACCATCTCATTAAATATTTTAGCAATTTGCCCAAACTCATCTTTTCGGACGATATCCATGCGAGTGTTAAGATTGTCTTCAGCCACTTCCTGGATATTTTGCGCTAAAATTCTCAACGGGGAGGAAACTGTAATTTGCAGGAATTGTAAACCAATCACAGCGGTAATGACAAATAGGATCAATCCTCCGCCCATAACCGTTTTCACTGTACGCAAGTCACTGGAAATATGGGACTCAATATAGTTGGATGAAAATAGACTGATAACCAACCCAAAGGGTGAATTGTTCATCAATATCCTATCTATATAAATGAGCGTGTCTGGACTTAATATATGAAATTCATTTAAAGGAATGTTGATTAATTCCTTTTTAAGATCGGATGAAGAGAAGGAATCATTTTTATTGAGAGTTCGGATAATATTAAAATCGATATCAGTGATTAACACATCCAACGGATTGGTTCGAACCCTATAATCGAGTAACGTTTTTTCAGAAATCCCTATTGGGTTAGACGGATCATATTCTGACAATTGCTGAGATAGATTTTTGGTTTTTGATTTCAGCTCGTTTAAATAATTCACTTCAAGCGTTGTTTCAAAAGCACGAATCGTAAAATATCCAAAAAGGACTAAAACAAGAAATATCGAACCAAAATAATAAAACAGTTTGTTTCGAATTGAGTAAAGGGGATGAGTGAGTTGAATCATAAACCCGTTGCTTCTATCAATCCACTTTTAATGAAATGAAGTATCTGTCTGTAATTCTTCATGATGGAATATATAAAAAATATTTTCATATTGAAATAACCATTTCATAATGAAATACATTAAATGGAGTGATTTGTCTTTTATTATTCTCATAAATCCGAAAATTAGTTATTTTTGGCATAGTGTTTGCTATAAATAACATCATATTACTGAAATTTGGTAATAACTACTCTCAACGGTTGAGAGATTCATTAACAACAGGAGGTAAACAAATGAGAAAATTACTCATTAGTGCTCTAATACTGACCGGTTTAGTTTCCATTGCTCTTGCTGATGTAACAGTATCAGGTGATGCAAGGGTTAGACCGCGCATGGATGTAAAGGATTACGGTGAATACGGTGATTCTAACGGTAATACAAGTTATACGGATAACTATTACATGTACCGTGCACGGTTATTTGTAAAAGCTGACATTGGTGATGGTTGGTATTTTAAAACAACTCTCGGAACAAATGGTCTTGCGTATTGGACAGGAAAATTTGGAACAGGAGACAAACCACATAGTGGATCCTTAGCTTCATCCGGACGCGGTGCAGTCAGTTTCATGGAACTTTATTATGGTCTGAAAAGAGCTAACTATGGATTCCAAATGGGAATTCTTCCACTGAGCGGATACAGCAACCCATCTTTGGATCTTCATTTTTATCCGACGAAAGTTGTGGATATTCCATGGTTAATCTGGAACAACAATGCTTTACACGGTTTCAGCGGTTATTACAAAGCCGGTCCCGGTACATTAAAAGCATGGGTTTCTGTAGACAATAATCCAAAACAATCAGTTGAACCTTTAGAAGGCGATGCAACTGAAGCAAAAGATCAATATACTTTAATGTTCAATTATGGACTGAGTTTTGCGGGTGTTAAAGTTGATCCTTGGTTCCTATACACACTTGCTGATGAAGGTGCTGCAGCTCCGATGACTTACGGTGCAAATGTAACAGGTCCAAAAGTAGCCGGATTTACTCCTGCTGCATCATTCTTTATGACAAGCCAAAGCGTAGATGAGACAGCTACATATTCTGGAAATCTTCTTCGTTTTAAAGTGTCTGGAAAAGTCGGTCCTGGTTCGTTATTGTTCTGGTATGATATGGCCAAAATGGAATGGGATGATGCTGCAACGCATGATTATTCCTATATCTGGGCACATTACAAGTATGTTGTGTACAAGTCTGATAAAGGCGAATTCAGTCTGAAACCGACCTTCCGTTTAGCTACGGATGCCGTTGCGGATACAAAAGACTACAGTCGCTCAAAAATTGAGCTGACAACAGAATTCAAATTTAAATAATCTAATATTGTTGCCGGTTAAGATTATCTTGACCGGCAGCTATTAAGGAGATCAACTATGAAAAGAATATTTATCATTACTCTTTCTTTGGTAGTGTTATTAGGTTCTTTCTCTGGCTGCGGTAACAAAGAAACCGGTCCCATCAAAATTGGTATTTTGCTTCCTTTAACAGGTGCACAAGCCAAATTTGGTGAGATGGAAAAAAATTCTTTTGAGTTAGCCAAAGATGAAATTAATGCTGCCGGCGGTATTGACGGACGCCCGATTGAGTTCATTTACGAAGATGACACTGGTAAACCCGACGTTGGACGTATGGGAATTGAAAAACTCATCTCTGTAGATAAAGTCCCCTTGGTTGGCGGAGGTTACAGTTCATCTGTGACATTTGCTGCTGCTCAAGTCGCTCAAAAATATCGCACACCGTTCCTGATCAATACAGGATCAGTAGATAAAATCACCCAACCTGAAGATTTCGGTCTGACAACAGCTGACAGCGATAAATTCTATATTTATCGTCTGAATCCGCCTGTGTCTGAATATGCTTCAGGACTTGAAGGTTTCTTGGCAGAAGTCGTGAAACCAAAATCAGTGGTTATCTTTCACGAAAATACTACCTTTGGTACAAAAGGTGCGAAAAGTTTCGCAAAGTCTTGTGGAAAACTTGGAATTGAAGTAAAAGCGGTGGAATCATATGCTGGTGGAACTGTGGACTTCAAACCCTTGTTAATGGAAGTCAAAAAACATGATCCAGACATTGTGTACATGATTTCATATGTTATGGATGCCGCACTTCTTATGAAACAATCCAAAGAATTGCAGCTGTCACCTGAACTGTTCGTTGGTGCCGGTGCCGGATACACAATGCCTGCATTTAAAGAAAATGCTGGTGTCGCATCCGAAAAAGTTGTTTCTGCAACACTTTGGCATCAAACACTGCCGATTCCGGGTGCATCTAAATATTACAATGATTATGTGGCAAAATTCGGAGATAAATCTCCACCCGATTACCATGGTGTAGAAGGATATGCCGCTGCATACGTAATTGCAGACGCTCTGAAACGTGCAGGTTCACTAGAGAGTGAAGCCATAAAAGCTGCGTTGGATAAAACCGACATGATGACTGCTTTTGGTCCAGTTAAATTCACCGAATACGGCAAGAAAATCCATCAAAATAAAATGGAAACCTATGTCGTTCAGTGGATTGATGGTGACTTGAAACTCATTTGGCCAAAAAACCTCGCTAATGCAAAATATGCATACCCGGTTGATTGGGCAAAAGAGTGGGCAAAATAATGATTGGTTGATGTGAATGATGTGTAAGTTGGGTCAGATAAATTCATCTGACCCAACTGCATGTTCTCATCAAAGCTATCACTTGCACACTTTTGACATAAGATTTTTAAACCCTACACATTCAAGTAATTAATATGGAAACGTTTATTCAAACACTAATTTCCGGCTTGCTGATTGGAGGTCTCTATGCCATTATTGGGATAGGAATGACACTGATCATGGGAGTATTGGGTATCATCAACCTTGCCCACGGGCAGATCTTGATGGTCTCGATGTATCTGACATGGCTATTTTGGAAATATTTTGGAATTGACCCGTATATTGCGATTTTTCTAACCATACCAATTGTGTTCATTTTTGCCGAAGGATTAAGTAAGTACTTTCTTCATCCATTGATCAAAAAAGAATCCATTCTTCCGGAGAACCAAGTGTTAATGACAGTTGGATTAGGTATGGTTATTATGGAATTAGCACGGGCTATTTTTACCAGCGACTTTCAATCGATTGCACCCACTGAAACCATTTTTGGGAAATCGATTACTCCTCCGGATCATGTGACCGGAGCATTTAATATCGGGAGTATCTCCCTTGCAACTCCTCTGGTCATTGCCTTTGTCATTGCATTGATTCTGACAGGTGGATTGTTCCTCTTCTTGATGAAAACCGATTTGGGTCGATCCGTTCGGGCTACAGCTCAGAATAAAAGTTCTGCCGCTTTGATGGGGATCAACACGGGAAAAATCACGATACTCACATACGGAATCGGAAGCGCATTAGATGCAGGTGCAGGATCGTTATTACTTCCAGTATACTATCTGTACCCTGATGTGGGTCCGATCTTTACGGTAAAAGCATTCGTTATAACGATTCTCGGCGGATTAGGCTCAACGGTTGGAGCTATTTTTGGCGGACTCGTTCTCGGATTGGCTGAGACCTTTGGTGCTACTTATATATCCATGGGATACCGCGATGCAGTTGGATTATTGATCTTTCTGATCGTGCTTGTTTTCTTCCCAGGTGGATTAAAAAGATTTACAAAGGTATAGGGGAGTGCTATGAAAAATTTATTAAAAAAATTAGAACTATCACGAATGGAACTGATTATCATTGGGGTAGCACTTCTCATTCCTTTCGTGTTTCATACTTCCCTTTATATACAGGGGATCTTGATATTGATCATGATTTGGGTTGTGTTAGGTACCTCTTGGAACCTGTTAGCCGGATTTACGGGGCAGGTCTCTTTTGGGCACGCTGCATTCTTTGGAGTTGGTGCGTATGCTGCAGCCATTCCATATTATCATTGGAAAATTTCTCCGTGGTGGGGATTGCTGACCGGTGGACTGGTTGCGGTTCTTTTTGGTTATCTGCTTGGTAAGCTTGTCTTTAGACTGCGCGGACCGTACTTTGCTCTCGGAACGTTAGCCTCTGGTGAAATTCTCCGGTTAATATTTGGAGAAGAAGAATGGTTATCCAATGGCCATAACGGTATCCTATATATGACAACATGGATTAGTAAATATCCATACTACTTCATCATTTTGGGGATTGCCATCATTAGTGTGTTTACGATTAAACTGATCATGAAGAGCAAATTTGGATTCTACTTTCTCTCCATTCGGGAAGATCAAGAAGCAGCAGAAGCATTAGGAATCGATACAAAACGATATAAGAATGTATCGTTGGGTGTATCGACATTCTTTGCAGGAACAGCAGGAGCTTTCTATATGATCTACATGGGATTTGTAGATCCCGAAGTTGTCTTTGCTCTCCATCATATCTCTATCATCACAATTTTGGTTGGGATTATTGGCGGTGTTGGAACGATTTGGGGTCCTCCGGTTGGTGCTGTGATCATGGTTTTTGTTCAGGAATTATTCCGGTCCAGTTTCTTTGGATTCGGTCCGGTTTGGATTTCTCGAATACATGCACTGGTATTTGGAGCTTTAGTTGTCTTGGTTATTCTGTATATGGCAGGCGGTGTTGTTGGTGACTGGGATTTAATCAAGAAAAAACTTCAACGGAAAAGAGACGTGGGGGCAGAATCATGAAGGCATTATTTGAAGTAAAAAACCTTACAAAACATTTCGGTGGGTTAACTGCGGTCGATCATGTGAATTTTTCCGTTAATGAAGGAGAAATCTTGGGACTTATTGGACCGAATGGAAGCGGGAAAACAACGATCTTTAATTTGATCAACTCCTATTTTCCAGTATCCGATGGGATTATAACTTTCAACGGACAAGATATCACCAATTCACCGACATTCGAAATCGCAAAGATGGGGATCGGTAGAACCTTCCAGGTGGTAAAACCACTCAAACGATTAACGGTCGAAGACAATGTTATGGCTGCGGCGTTTGCCCGAGAAAACACTTTCGAAGGTGCACGGAAAGTCGCCCGAGAGGTATTGGATTTCTGTCATTTGTCCAATGAAGCGCAAATGAAAGCTGGCAGCTTACCCATCGGCGGGAGAAAACGACTTGAGATTGCCAAAGCTCTCGCCATTAAACCCAGTTTATTGCTTTTGGATGAAACGGCTGCAGGCTTGAATCCAACAGAACTTCTGGAAGCGATTGAGATCATGAAGAAGATTCGCGATGAATTAGGAATAACCATCATCATTGTCGAGCATATTATGAAGGTGATCATGACGATCAGCGACCGGATTCATGCGATTGCGCACGGCGCAACAATTGCTGAAGGTACACCAGAGGAAGTTTCAAAGAATCCAGCGGTTATTGAAGCATATTTAGGAACTGATTATTCGATGGGAGATGAAGCCAATGCTTAGAGTAGAAAATGTAAATATGAGTTACGGTGATCTGCAGGTTTTATGGGATATCTCTTTTGAAGTCAGAGATAAAGAGATCGTCGTATTGGTTGGTGCAAATGGTGCAGGGAAATCTTCCATTTTGAAAACGATCTCCAATGTACAGCAAGCTAATTCAGGATCGATCAAATATGATGATCTGGAATTGACCAGTGCTGATCCAAAGGAAATCATTGAACAAGGAATCATCCACATCCCAGAAGGCAGACTCCTATTTAATGAAATGACGGTGGAAGAAAACCTGATTATGGGATCAATCTCTGATCGAGCGAAACCACATCGAGCAGAAATGATCGACTATTGCTATGAGTTATTTCCCCGATTAAAGGAAAGAAGAAAGCAGCAAGCCGGAACTCTTTCCGGTGGAGAACAGCAAATGGCTGCTGTCGCGAGGGGATTGATGGCAAAACCATCGATTCTGATGTTGGATGAGCCTTCACTCGGTCTAGCGCCCATTCTTGTTCAAGATATCTTCAATATTGTTCAAATGATTAATAAAGAAGGAATAACCGTTTTGTTGGTTGAACAGAATGTTCGTCAAACTCTTGCATTCTGTCATCGTGCATATGTTCTTGAGAACGGTAGAATCACTAAAGAGGGTACAGGTAACGAGCTGCTCAATGATGAGTATGTCAGGGAAGCCTATTTAGGGATTTAATCGACTGTAAAATCTCGAAACCTGAAAAAGGGGGTGTCGTTCGACACCCCCTTTTTTTTCAACATGATTAATATAGGATAAAAAAGTTTTATTATCTTGATTCATGTCAAAATATTATTTAACTTCTAAAGTGTATAATACAGATTATCAATACTAGAAAGTACAGATATGAAATATGATCCTTATGAACCGCTATTGACAATTGGAATAGCAGCAAAAAAATTAGGTGTTTCACCCGAAGCACTTCGATTATATGAAAAAGAAGGTTTAATCGTCACATATAAAACAGAAACCGGAAGACGTTTTTACTCTCAGAATGACATTGAATGGATCCAATGCTTCCGAGATCAAATTCTACAAAATAAAATGAACATAGCAGGTATTCGGTTACTGTTAGCACTCATGCCATGCTGGAAATTGAAACCCTGTTCCAAAGCGGAACGGGAAAATTGTCCTGCTTATCATAACAGCCAGATTGTTTGCTGGACGATGAAAGAACGTCAATGTGATGCATGTAAAGATATTGAATGCCGTGATTGTCATGTTTATCGTAATGCATGCCAAGCCGGAAAATTAGATAAAATGCACGTGGTTATAGAATAGTAAAAATTATAAATAGATCAATGATGAATACGTTACGGAAAAAATTATTATTACCATCAATAACCCTTTTAGTTTTTATCTGGATGGCATGTGATCCCGGAGATGCCATATCAACGGGGGGAGATATTAAAACATGTGAAGGTTGTCACACCAATAAGGATTTATTGAAAGAATTGATCGTAGACTCTCCTTCACAAAGTACAGCAAAAATAACCGGTGTAACCTGAGGGGATGCTGGATTAATTCCTGAGGTTCAGGAATATGAGAAAGTATTTATAGAATTATCAAGATTTCAAACATCCTTCAAAGATGTTGACCCGGTGCATGGAACGATCGGATGTGTAAACTGCCACGGTGGAAAAGAGCCAGCCGATTATGCTGATGCTCATGATGAAAACATGGGATTTAAACGTGACCCCTCAGAAGCGCCAGAAGCTTCCTGTCTTCCCTGTCATTCCGATATTGTTTCCAGGAGTGAAAACAGTATCCATTCTAAACTTTGGGGTGAGCAATTTCGTGTAGCAGAACGTATCGGAAATGCTACATTAGATGTCTGCCCGGAACCGGTACAAAGCGGATGGGAAACATCCTGTTATAAATGTCATGCCACATGCGGTGAGTGTCATATATCAAGGCCAAAAAGCAAAGGAAGCGGACTTACAGAAAATGGTGTTTATCGAAATCATGCATTTGCGGTAAATCAACTAGAAAACTGTATTGCCTGTCATGAAACAAGAATGGGGTTGGATTTAACAGGTGGTATCACCGGAAAAGAAGATATTCATTACCAAAGAGGTATGAAATGTTGGGAGTGCCATACCGAAGATATGCACGGTGATGGAACAGAAGAAACCAATCCACCATTGTCTCGGTATCATGTCAATGGATTGCCCGCCTGTGATGATTGCCATTATGATGTATCTTCATCAAATACATATCATACGATGCACTGGCCGGGAAATGATTCCGGCTTAGCCTGTTATGTTTGCCACTCTCAACCCTATAAAAATTGCAGCAGCTGTCATGTTGGAAGTCAAGCTGCCATTGGAAACACCGCCTTTAAAATCGGGTATAATTATGATACGGATTTACATCAGGGTAAATTTATTACAGTAAGACATGTCCCCACAGGTGACAGCACGTTTGTCAATTGGGGTGAAGTAATAGATATGAATGATGTTAATCAGCGCCCGAATTGGGAATATACAAGTCCGCATAACATTCGAAAACGTACCGATCAAACAAAATTTAACGAAGGTGAGTCCTGTGGGATCAATTGCCATTTAAGTGCAAATATCCCGGACTCAATTCGTGCGATAAACACTTCAAGGTTCCTGTTTAGAAATGATTTGTTAGAATCTGAAACAGGAGCAAATGATAAAACCACGGTAGATGATCATTTGCCGATCTCATGGGAACCGATGTTCCCCTCTGAATAAAACCTGAAAAACAACAAAAGGGAATGAAAATGAAAATCACAAAATGGATTGTCCTTCTCCTTGCTGTTAGCATGATGTTTACCATGTTTGGATGCAGCGATGAGGAAGAGATCATCGAATTTGATGTTCTGGTAGAGTATCTCGAAGGTGAAGATGGCGGTTATATGAATAACCTCGGAAGTTGGATCATGACAGAAGGTTCAGTTAATCTGGATGATTATCTGGTATTAGACCTTCGCTCAGCAGATGATTTTGCTGCGACTCCTAATCCTATCGAAGGTGCCGTTAACACAACATTATCCGGTATGTGGGCTCATGCTGAAACAGCTACAAAACCAATTCTTGTAACATGTTACAGTGGACAAACCGCTTCTTTCGGCCATATGCTTCTTCGCTTGAAAGGCTATGAGGCGTATGTCATGAAATTTGGGATGAGCATGCATGATGAATCTTTAGACAGCTGGACAGGTAATTGTTCTGATGCATTCGCAGGTGACCTTGTAACAACCGAATCTGCCTCGTTACCAGAATTTGATTATCCTGAACTAAACACCGGATTTGATACCGCTGAAGAGATCCTTGATGCGAGAATCGATGAAGCAATTGCTGCATGGCCAACTTTAATAACAGCTGGGAATGTTATTGCTGATCCGACCGTTTATAATGTTATCAATTATTGGCCGATAGCAGACTATCTTGGTCATGGTCATATCGAAGGAGCATACCAAGTAACTCCAGGAACATTGACTACAGATGAGAACCTGTCAGCATTTGACCCTGATGGCACAAACATATTCTATTGCTATACCGGGCAAACTGCAGCTTCTGCTTGTGCTTATCTTACCGTTCTAGGTTATGATGTTAAATCGATTAAATTCGGATTTAATGCAATGTATTGGTCAGAGCTTCCTGGTCACAAATGGCCAAAACCTTACGGTGAATAAACTAGTTTATTTCGTACAATAAATTAACTGAAATCAAATCCCTGCCTTTTCTTGAATAGGCGGGGATTTGTATATTACGTTCAATTTGAACGGTTGCAAAGCATTATTAGATACAATTAATTGAAGGTGGAAATATGAGACAAATTCTTTTATGCCTGTTCATGGTTCTTTCGGTATTGTCCGCAGGAAAACCGGAACTTAATCTGTCCACATCTATGGTTTATCCGCGATTAGGTATGTTTGAGCAGGATGAGTCCCTACAGTGGAGAACTCTCTTAGGGTATCAGCAGTCTTTCGGTAAACTATCGATCACTACTTTATCAGAATACGGTTCCGAAAACTATTCCGTAAGAAATCCCTTCCGGTTGCATACATTTTATCTTGGAGTAAATATCGGAAAACATGCGCTAAAATTAGGGCGTATTCCTTACTGGAATGCTTTATACCAAGGTAGAATTGATGGTATCAGTCTTACTTTTTCCATGGATCGATTTGGCCGCTTGGATCTTATAGGTGGACTATCTTCAAGCATTGATTTCAGTGATACATCCATTGTAATGATTCAAGATGGAGAAATAAACACCAAAACGGATGATATAATGCCGTATGTGAATCTATACGGTAGCTGGAGCAAATACTCTTCTAAATATCGAGCTGCATTTTATAGCTGGATAGAAGGGCTGGATGAAAATGCACATCTGTTTTTTGGAACCGGTATTTCTACCTCGATGTTTGGTGTAGGTCTCAAAACGACCTTGTCGATGGATCTTACTGATTCACAATTATCTTATGCACGTATACGTGCAAGCTACAAAGTTGGAAGTCATCGATTGGCATTCAATTACCGTCAAAAACGCATTGCATCTTATCGTTCCTGGGCTTGGATGACCGAACCGGTTCAAATTGCACCAACGATTTCGATGGATGTTTATTCTCCGATTTCCAATAAAATTGTAATCTGGAATCAAATCGGATTGCGTCTCGCTTCTGAGAGCACCCAATATTTAAAAAGCACAATACAATACAGCTCGATTCACTTATCCCTTATTACAGGAACAGTCGGGGAATCATTTTTAGTCGGAGCCGTTGCCGGTACTCAAGGCAAAGCCGGCCCGTATTCCTTTGGAGGAAGCCTTTCTATGAATGCTCTCGATTATGGAGAAATGACAGAGCTTAAAAACGCAGCCGGATTTTATGGATGGATAGGGTGGAAACCTCATCCGTTAATCTCGTTGCGATTATTTGGTCGAGCAGCCGTAAATCCTTGGTATAAAATCGATGGAAGAGGAGGAGTGAGTATCCATGCAGCGCTTTAATATTATCATAATACTTTTATGCTCAATTTTATGGGCACAAGACAGGGATGTGATCCTTTTCCCGCATCAATTTCATGTAGAAGAAGAAGAGCTGACTTGCGATGAATGTCATAATGGCATTGAACTGTCAGCCGATGTTAACGAACATGCATTTCTTCCGTTAAAAGATAAATGTGCCGAATGTCATGAAGATGCTATTGATGAAGATTGCACTTTGTGCCATACAAATGAAGATGACCCGCAATCCTATCCAGATTTTATCAAACGTGACGGACCTGTTTTTTCACATAACTTCCATCTAGAGAATTTTACAGATTGTTTCCAATGTCATAAAAACATAGAAACCGATGAAGCAGAAGACAGCAGAATAATATGGACGGACCAAGACTGTAAATCCTGTCACACAAATACAATGCCGAAAAACCATGATATCAGTTGGATTGAATTACATGGAATGGATTTAAGTCCGGCTGCGGATGATGCATGTTATCTCTGCCATACAGAAAACAGCTGTGATCAATGCCATCAACTTCAACAGTATGCACCCAAAACCCATCCTACAGATTATCTTCTTGGGCATGGATTCGATGTAAAGCTGGGTACAAAAGATTGCTCAACCTGCCATCAGTTGGATGATGATTGCATGAGCTGCCATGTTGATCAACAAGTGATGCCTATGGATCATAATTATCCTGATTGGGCTACAGAAACGGGAGGGCTGCATAAAGACAGTGCTATCATGGATATAGAATTTTGTCAGGTTTGTCATACGCCGGAAGATCCGACATGTTATCGATGCCATCAGTAAAGACGGAAAGGGTAAAAGAGGAGAAAAAGAAAATGAAGATTTATACTTATTTGGGAATAGTATTCATATTGGTTTTTTCAGCATGTACCGAAAAAGCGGTACCGCCCATTCATCCAACCGATTGGGCAGAGAGAGATTCGGAGTTTTCACATATTGATAAAATTGTTGCCTCCGAAGGGGTAGACGGCTGCCACGCATGTCATGGGAATCCAAACGATATACATGATTATTACGGAGGAAGCAGCGGTGTTTCCTGCTATCAATGTCATGAAGGCGGACCAAGCGGACACCCGGCTTTTGATGTCTGGATGGACGGATCTGCAGAGGAGTCTCATATCCAGGAAATTATCAACAATGGATTGGAAAGATGCACAACTTGTCATGGCGAGGATTATCTCGGTGGTTTTGCAGAAGTTTCTTGCTATCAGTGTCATGCCGGAGGGCCGAACGGGCATCCTGCAAATGATGAATGGATGAATTTTTCATCGGACAATTTTCATGGAGTCGCAGGAAGTGAACGGGGCTTTGAAGACTGCCTGCAGTGTCATGCGGATGATTACGAAGACAACTGCCGAATGTGTCACGGACCTTTATAAATTGAAAAGAAAAGTCACCTGATCGGTGACTTTTCTTTTATTTCCATTTATCTGTCTTTGAGATAGAATGACAGATTATTATCTGAACGCGTTAGATAAAGATTATTGACGCACCAGCAGATTTTTCGTAAAATTCTCCTACGGTTAAAACATCCTGGATTTGATCGCAAAGATCTTCTTTTGTCAGTTTAAACATATCCATTGCCAGTTTACATGCGTAGAGTTCGCCGCCGGCATCACTGATCATCTCAATAAATTCTCCAACGGGAGGAACGTCTAATTTTTCCATTTCGTTCATCATCATCCAGCTGGCAAAGTTTGATACACCAGGGACGGCCCCCATTAATGTTGGGAACGGAGTGGTGATCGGGAATTTCAGCATAGGCATAGCCATATTCATCGCAGGGTTACCAACGGTGGCGACCTTTAATTTGTTCATTGTGGATTTGTTCACAGCGTTTAATCCAAAAAAAGTAAAGAAAATAGACGCTTCGATTCCTTCCATACGTGCACCATTTGCCATGATCAATGCAGGATAAACTCCTTCCAATGATCCTTGAGCACAAATGATCGATACTTTTTTAATGGGTTCAGGTTGAGTACTCATGGTTTTCTCCTTGTTTCTGTTTACCGGGTTTAAATGCAGCCCTGAGGTTTAGTTAATCCGGCAATTTTAGCGGCTTTTTTCGCCGGTCCGCCCGGGAATAATTGATACAGTTCTTTTGTTGGAACTACATTCAATTTATTGAGTTTGCGAATTGAAGGTGCTGTTCCGTTTTCTTCGAACTCTTTCCGCATAAATTCAAGAACATCGAAATGACGATCCGTTAATGAATCGATTCCTTCTTCTTGAGCAAGGGTTCCAGCAATCTCTTTATTCCATTGTGTATAGTCGGTCATAAAACCGTCATCTGTTACATTAATTGTTTGTCCTGCAATTTCACGTGTTGACATGACAATTCTCCTATATTAATTGTTAGTTATTAATCTCTTTATTGGATACGTTTATTAAAAAATGCATCGCAAATCCAATTCGTTTTTTCATTTCAGGTGTATTGATCTCTTTCATCACTTTCCAGATAGAATATTCTTCAACCTGATCCGGATCCAGATTTTGATAGACTTTCACCGCATTATTCATGGCAGATAACATTTCGGGTTGAGTTAAACTTTTTATTGTTTCCAAAATCGTCACGATATTATCAGCTAATAGTTGAACATCGTCGGCTGAAAAATGAGTCACTACATTATCAAGAATCGATTTAGAGGACTTAAGAAAATCGATATAACCTGCACGATCTAATTCATCCAATTTTTCAAGTGTGTCATTGAAAAGTTCCTTTGCAACGGGACGCCCATCCTCGACAAAATCAATCAAACTTTCCAGTTTTGAGATCATGGCGGTGATGTTATTTGTATTCCGTAAAATGCGTTTGACCAAATGGATGAAATCACCTGTTCGGACAAAAGGAGCTACATCTTCTAATTCTTCTATCGTCGTTTGTAAAACATCTTTTGCAACCAGTGTCAGATCATGTTTTAACTCCTGCATTTCTTCACGATGACGTTTCATCGCTGCCAATTCAGATGAAATACTTTGCAGTTGGTTTTGAATATCCAGAAGTTGTTCTGATACTTTTGGATCTTCCATATTACACTCTCTTTCCCGCCATCAGCATTTGGGACTCAATCGGCAGTTCTGCACCTCTTAACAACAAATTCCAATACATCCATCGAAACATCATTTTTCCATAGTGGTTCATTTTTGTTTCTTCCAATAACGAGAAGGGCCCAATTCCCGGCAGTGGGAATTTCCCGGGCAGCGGTTCCGTATCATAATTAAAATCAATAAGGATCCCTTTCCCAAACCCGGACTCAATATAACAATTTGCATGTCCATCAAATTTGGCTCTTAGGGGTCGTCCTTCAATGGCACTAAGGAAATTTTCAAAAAGAATATCGGCCTGGAAATGTGCTACCGAACCGGCTTTGGAACTTGGGAGGTCTGTTGCATCACCGATCACAAAAATATTTTCATGTGCTTTGGATTGAAGTGTGTACGGGTCTGTTGGAATGAAATTTAACTCATCGCCCATTCCGGAACGTTCGATTACAGGATCACCCATATTCGTTGGGATCGTCACAAGTAAATCATAATTGATTTCAGTTCCGTCCCAGGAAATGATCTTATTATTTTCGCCGTCAACTGTCCCTGTGTTAAACTCCGGGATCAGATGGATGTTTTTCTTATCGAGAAAATCACCCAGAATTTGAGAGGCTCTTGGTTTGGTAAACGCCCCGGGGAGCGGAGTAACATATTCAATGTCTACTTTATCGCGTATCCCTTGTTCGGTAAACCACCAGTCGGCTAAAAACACAAATTCCAGCGGGGCAACCGGACATTTAATGGGCATTTCAACAACATTTAAAACCATTTTACCGCCTTCCCAATACTTAAGAAAGTGAGCAAGATTGCAAGCCCCTTCAACGGTGTAGAAATCGAAAATATTTTTATGCCATTGGTCGCCAAGCATTCCCTCGGTTTCCTGCGGATTGATCTTTGCACCCGTAGCGATAATCAAATAATCATAATTGAGAATTTTCCCATTGGATAATTTTACACGATTTTCTGTTGGCTCTATCAAATCTATGCCAGAAAAGATCACATCAACACCCGTGGGAAAGAATTCTCTTTTTGGTTTTATAACATCGTTTTTTGTATAAATACCAAATGGGATAAATAACAATCCCGGCTGGTAGTAATGCGTCTCGTATTGATCGACGATAGTAATTTTCCACTCATCTTTACTGAGAGTGGGTTCAAGTTTATTTAACATCATTGTACCGGCGGTACCGGCACCTAATATTACTAGATTTTTCATGTTTTCTTTTCCGTTTTTAAAGGATAGTTAATGGCGATATCGTTATCTTTTTTAAAGATAGATTTTGGATCAGAACATTGTTCCGGCAGTCGATATACCGGGCAAATACGACAGTTTTCGTTCTGACAGGCAGGACCTTTATTTTGTGCTTGCCAACAGGGTATAGAAGGGGATTGATATGCGTCACATTCTTTACATTCTTCTTCTTTGCTGGGTTTTAGTAACCAACAAGGGACTTGGGCGAAAATAGCTTTGATCCCTGCGATATTCAAACCAAACTCATCAAGGTATTTACGGATGCATTGAATCCGTTTGATGTCCACCTGTGAATATAATCGGCGATTTGAAGACGTTTTGTACGGAATGATCAATCCTTCATCAACATATTGACGAAGAGAGTAGATGGATGTCCCTGAGAGTTCGGAGGCTACTCTCAGCGGATACAAAGGTTTTGTCGGATCGTTAAATGTTTCGCCACTCATAATAGTGTATTTAGACTAATGCGTTGTGAACAATGCATAAAAACTGTGTTATTCATAGCAGAAAATAGTGTCATAATAATGTACATTACAAGATATAAATATCCTGTATTCTTCTAAAGAAAGTTTGGTTAATATTGAGTTATGTCCGTAATTTTCTGTAATTTCAAAAAAGGGGTCACAGTTTTCTCT
>CAYQZV010000014.1:0-57934 GCA_964422145.1 uncultured bacterium
CGAATTTCTCCGGGATAATCTCCGTTTCTGCAATGCTAAGGTCATTATCCGGATTATTGATACCAAAGATGGTTTCAAAGGTGTATTCGGTTGCATCAACATCAATCAACACAACACGATCCTGACCAAATCCAGCTTCATTATCTATCGCTCCGTTTGATCCAGGAGCATCTACCTCAATACCTGGATACCATGCACCAAACTTTGCCATGAATAAATTATCATGACCAGCCGGTAAAACTAACGTACCTGTAAAGATGTTATCTCCATCTCCATCGGCTAAATGAGGCATCAACGGACTCGCAGGTGTCTCACACCCTTCGCCCATACAATCACCCCAAGTATACCAACCATTCAAATAGGAACCGTTGAATACCAATGTGTCCGGCTTCTGTGGGAATGCCTCTCCTGTATTCACATTCAAAACACCATCAATCCACTCAACAGCAAACGTGATCGTAACCTCATTATTAAGAGGCGCACCAGCCGGTAAAATATTAGGCTGTTCTGCTTCTAATACAATGTTCTCTCCTGTCCAATCAAAAACCTTATTGTCTCCAGATTCCCAACCGGTGTTATTCCAGTCTTCATCAGGATTGGCTTTGAACTTCCAAAAGACTTCATTACCAACATTCTCACTGATCGTCACATCTAATAAGTATAAGTTCGGATCCACTAAGTCCGGCTGAAGAACATCACCGTCGCCCCAGCCGTTAAAGCTGCCGCGTACTTCTAAAGTGTGAACAGAAGGATCAAACCCAACAAAATTCGTCATATCAGCTTGGAAAGTGACCACCGCTTCAACAATGTTCGGAGGCACACAACCTTCACAACTGCCAAAACAAACGGCTGGTATCACTTCACCCATCTCACCAACTGTATAGTAACGGTTACCGCCATCTTCACAGTCAGAAGGAACAGTCTCTGCAAAATCCCATCCATTACCATTCACATATTTGAAGTAAACCATCTCTCCGGTTGTCAAAGCAAATGTATACTCATAAACACCGTCTGCATCTTCATCCGTCATTTCGGACGCGGCTGGATCCCAGCCTTGCATGCTACCTGCAATATGAACACCGTCTGCACTGACTTCCTCATTTGCCATATCTACCTGGAAGGTCACATAAACCTGATCGCAGGAAATACAGCTGGAGAAACATACAGGACCTACTGTCTCATCAGCAGCACCAACAACATGAACACGGTTATATGCACCCCATCCATTGTCAACACCACAATCTTCTAAACCTGTATTGTCTTCTTGTCCACTCCATCCATTCCCATTCAAGAATGTATATTGAAGTGTATCTCCAGCAGTCAACTCAAATGTGATCTCATATACACCGTCTGCATCTTCATCCGTCATTTCGGACGCGGCTGGATCCCAACCCTGCATGCTGCCAGCAATATGTACTCCATCTACACTCACTTCCTCATTCGACATATCCAATGAGAACGTGACAGCTGTTGTGGTGACTTCACCGCTAGTATGTGAACCTAGATATGTAAATGTATCTACATCATAAATATCCCATTCACAGGTTTCAGCGGCAGATGAAACAGCCCAGTCGCTACCAGAGGTTACACTTGAACTTCTAACAAGCGTTTGATTTGCAGTTGTTAAACCGGATCCGCAAACTTCCCAACCAGAACCCGGGTCACCATTCCAATCACCAACCCAGTCGATTGCAACAAAACTATCTTCGGTCCCTTGAACAAGAGCAAAACCATCATCACCGTTGCTCAAGTATTGGAATGTTTGATCTGCAACAGTTAATATTGCAGGATCTGCATCCGGATGTGCAATTACATACACATCACCAGGGGCAATAGTTGCTCCATCTGAAAAAGAATTCCAATATTCATATTCTCCCGGAACTGTAGGCGCATTTGAAACACTTGGAAACGCATATCCCGAAAGATCAATTGCTGCATCTGTCGGATTATAAATCTCCAGCGCTTTATTGTACGAATTTCCTTCAATATATTCAGAGAAGAATAAACCCTGAGCGCTTAGACCTACAAAGAATGTTAGCATAATCATTACGATTCTTTTCATTTAGCTAATCTCCTTTTTTAATTAATGTTAAATACCCATCATGGTATTCTCATCTATAATAGTAACTCACAAATGAGTTACTAAACTTTGCTTGGAATTTACTCCAAAATTATCAAATCTTCAATTAGAATCCTGCAACTATTTTGCAATTAGTCTCTATTGTACGATGGATAACGTGATTTTCTGGGGATCACCCAATCGTTGAAATTCGTGATAAGAATAATCTACTACGATTTTAAAACTACCCAGATCAATTTTTACACCGGCACCTAAGGTGAATGTCTCTTCGGAATCTCTTTGGAACAAATGCGGTAATCCTCCTCGGATAAACAACGTATTTTTGAACGATATTTCTGTTCCGAGATTCAAACTTTCCGTATTATCATTAGGATGGTTGGCATCAGCAGCAACCGTCAGATTTAAATCAGGATGTAATGCAGAAAATGAGTAAGCGATCCCGAATCTGAATAATAACGGCAGATCAAATTTATCTGTATCCAAATGAGCATTCACATGTTCAGGATCAGACTCTAAAGTCGGATCAAGATCTGTCTGTATGATGAGATCTCTTCCGTTCATTTGCATTTTGGTCCCAAAATTTGATATGCTCATTCCCAATATCAATCCATCAATTCGAGTACTGTATTTTGTTCCGATATCTAAAGCGAAACCGCCTGCAGACGAATTATAAATATACTCATTGATATATTTTGACGTAATCCCTAATGAGAATCGATCCGTTATTTTTTTACCGTAGGACAACGTGGCAGCATATGAACCGGCGTTGAAAAATTCTCCGGTTCCTTCCGGCTGATGTGTAGTTGTGATCGCCATTTCATCCATGTGCAGAAATGATATGGTTGCTCCAATCGTTCCGTACCTTCCCAGTCCGATTATTCCACCGATGAACTCATAATCGATATCCAAGAACCATTCAGTATGGTCCAAAAGGACTTGAACATTGTTCAGCCCGGCAATCCCTGCAGGATTCCAGTATAACGCTGAAACATCATCTGCAACGGCGGTAAAAGCACCACCCATTGATAACGGTCTTGAACTGACGCCTAGTTTTAAGAATACGCTGGCAGTCGTTCCGACTTTCGATACGGATTGACTATAAACCGGCTGTATTAAAATAGTGGTTAAACCGATTAATATAAGGGTACGAAAAATGGTTTTGTAAGTCATCATTATCTTTCTCATTTTATCACCGCAAACTTTCCATAAATAGGTTCAAAATCATACTCCCCATCGGATAGCAGGGGCTCGATGTAATAAAGGTAGATTCCATAGGATATTGATAAATTTTCTTTGGTTAACATATCCCATTCTGCTGAACCATCTTCGATATATGTATCATGGGTGACCACATCTATCAACTCACCGGCAAGATTAAATATCGTAATTGAACACTGTGGCGGGAGATGATTAAAATGCAACGAACGTGGTCCGCGTCCTGTGGCATAAGGGTTTTGCCCTTCCCAACTCGCACCCGCAATATATGGGTTTGGAACCACTTTTACATTTCGAAGTTCTTTTTTCATGGATTCCGGATCAATATACGGTGCATTTGATACAAAACCAAAAACATCCTCAGATGTGAATGGTTTTGCAATGTTGACAAAGAGAGAGTCCCCTCTTGTCGGCACATGCAAGCCCGGTGTTGAATCATCACTGTCAGGACTGATTCCCCACGTTACAATGGTTGTATCGGCAATTGTTTCTTTTATGATAATTCGATCACCGAAAGAAAAATGTCCTGGCTTTGCAAATGTCAATATATAGTACAATGCACTATCCGGATGCTCAATAAATCCTTCAGCTTGGTCATAATATCCGTTAAGCTCCTTTTGGACATCATATGTCTCGTGATCTTCAGGATTGAATTCTTCAGCCTTAATCATATACTCCCAAGTTTGATCTAGTACGCCAAATGGAATAGGCGTATTATCAAAAGGATCAACAATCGAATAATTCACATTAGTACTATCAAAAATAAGCGTGTCTCCACTGGTACGGAACAACATCACCGGTTTAGTCATAAATTCAGCAGAATCGGAAAAAACAAATTTCATATCCCTTGGGTATTTGGAACCGACAGTTGCAATTCCCCCATAACTGAATGAATCCGCCAACACACTGTATTGTGTATCATATTCAGGTAAAAATTGTACTGAGCTTTTTCGGATTATCGTGTGATTATCAAATAATAGCTGCATTCCCTGGAAGATAGTTTTATCTTCATCCAATGCTTGGGTCCATTGCACGACCGTATCAAGATTTGATGGTTCAGTCACATCAACAACTAAGAAATGAGAAGTAACCGGGACCATTTCTTCAAGATCATTTAAATCCACATCCGGTTCACCCAGATCCGGTTGCTGATTGCCTTCCGTTCCGGATGGGTTGGTCAAAATATCGTAATTATCAGAATTAGGGTCCAATCCCTCATACCACATCGGATTTTCTTCAGCAAAACATCCTCCGAGACCATCTTCGAATTCATCACGGCAACCGTCAGCACCCACATCTTTATCAAAACTTGCATTTCCATCAATAAACGGTTCACCGGTTTCACCCAATTGATATCTCCCATCATTTTCTGTCCCCCAATCATCACATTCACCGTTAACAGTCTCATCAATTTCACCATCGCCGTCATTGTCCGATCCGTCAACACAATTACCATTTGGGCCGGATACAATATAATTGTCATGATTCGGGTCAGGATTTCCCCATGGATTAAAACCGGGTTCATCTTGATTTCGGATTCCATCAATACCGTAATCCAGCCAATCACAGACATCGTTGCCCTCTCCTTCATCATCCGTATTTGGCACGCCGTCTAATCCAAAATCATAATAGACTTCCGTTGAATCCCATTGATTATTGGCATATTGGTCATCGACATGAACCCAATCTCCGTCATCATCCAGTCCGTTCAGTCTTGAATCCTTAAAATAGATTCGATAATTTCTGTTAGCTGGGATTTTTGCCGGATCCAGGTTTGTTAATGAAATTCTCCCTGTACCAATAGGATCATGGATCGGATAAACATCTTCATGCTCAGGAGGAATGATGTAGCCTGCTGCATGCGCTTCAGGAATAACTGAAATAACATTCTGTGCTGTTTGAATGTTGCCGCCTTTATCGATGGTAACAAACTTGGATGTTTCAGCAGGTAGGATTTCTTTTTCTAAATTCCCATGATCATACGCAGTTACGGCATAATAATACCGATGTCCGTTAAGTACGTTTGTGTCTGTCCATGCGTGAACCAATCCGGTGTTGTCTCCCAAATTATAAAGCACACCGTCAATATCAATCGGGAAAAAGCCTTCGTGTTCATTCACCAAATCGAATTGCTTTTCAGGAACATTGAATTTATGAGAACCGAAAGCATCGGTAATCTCACCGGCATCCGTAAATTCTGTATCAGTGGCTTTATAAATTTTGTATCCTTCAAAATCATACCCGGATAAACGATCAAATGATCTTTCGGCTTTATCATCCCAGTAAATAGTCACATATCCGTCACCTTCGTATGCCCAAACTGTCGGCAACTCAGGTGCTTTCGCAAAATTGTAGTTTTGATTATAAATTGTCTGAACAGTCTGCTTGTTACGTATTAAATCGGGAAGATTATCTCCGAATAACATCGCAATGGAGAATCGTTCAGTTTCACCTGTTTGAAGCGGGAAATATCCTGAGCCGAACAGGAAGTCTGCATCAACATTTTGAACTGATTTATTGAAGTATCCTGGGGCTAATTTATCCCACAGACAATTATCGCACCCCATATCTGAAAACTGTCCAAATGCGAAATAATAGAAACTGGAAAGTCCGATTTGATCCGACTCATCGATATC
Organism: uncultured bacterium; assembly: GCA_964422145.1. Lineage (GTDB taxonomy): Bacteria > Fidelibacterota > Marinisomatia > Marinisomatales > JACNKV01 > JACNKV01. The sequence continues at coordinate 5,932 of CAYQZV010000014.1, forward strand.
GGTTTTATCAATATTCGGTTCACCCGGAAACCCGGTATCGACCCATTCATCTCCAATCAATTCATACCCGGACGTTGGTTGACCATCATTCTCACCGTAAAAGGAATCACCGCTTCCTGGAGCGCCGTCTCGCCCGACATCATCCGTTTCAATATCCCAATCACCGTCATTATCAATACCGTCACTACGAGATTCATCAATCAGCAGATTTGTCAAACCAGCACCGCTTAGATAATCGACAGCTTTTAATCCAATGTTAAGATAAATATCTTCAAAATAACCCGGGGAGATTTCAATTGAATATCCGTTGTTTTCATCAATGATTCCATTCAGATTATCATCAAATAAATTTCGTTCTATTTCTTCATACGGAATCCCGGGGACAATTGTAATGGTTTCACCGTTATGCGCTATTTCAACTCCATCTGCAGGCAACGTTGTAATTGTACGTTCATAACCATTGTTGTAATCAACAACAATAATGGTATCGCCAACACCGAATACAGTCGGTTCAAACATTTCTTCATCAATAATAATACCAGAACCTTCGCTACCATCACCGTCATTATCGATTCCGTCGATCGAATTTCCCGGACTCTCTAAGAATGCATATCCTGCCAAACCAACGGGTGACCAACCTCCGGCACCAACACCACCTAAACCTGTTTCCAGATTTGTCCCATGGTCATAAGAGTACGCAATATCATCTACTTTATCAAAGTCTGCATAGTCATCCTGACTATCGCCGTCACCGCCGGTAATCGTACCGACAATAGTACCAAATACCATCTTAGTGTGATCTTTTTGACCGATATTTTTTATATCATAAAGCCAGAATAATACATCTTCAGCCATGATGTGGTTCCATTGTAACCCACGAACAGTGGCATTAAGTCCTAACCCTTTCCGTTCTAGATCGGTACTGTCAGGGAAGAAATTAAATTCTTCGTCATTCGCATCATCCATGATGAAATAACTTTCCTGCTCGGCATTTTTTTGATCTTTCCCGAAATATCCGTTCCAACTTCCACTCCAGCCCGGATCAATGACATCATTCAATTTATCCGGCCAGCGGTCAGGCCATGTATTCGGGTGAGTCGGATTGTCCGGGTCAACCGGTGGTCCCATATGACTCATAGCAACCAAATTGGAATCATCATTAAAATATCCCATCAGCGGTTCCCACCCCCAATGGTCGTCCAAATTCATTTCGCTTCCTCTAGGACTGTATGTAGTTATCACACTAGGTAGAACCGTACCGTCTTCCTCAATAATTTCTGATCCAACTAACACGCCGACATCACCGATATATTCATGCGTTGAATTGATCGGCCATTCACCGCCGATATCATCCGGTTCACTCATCCAGCGGCCAAGCAAACCGTAATTATAAAATGTAGTCCGAACTTTATTTCCCGAGTGGACATTTTTCCCTCGTGCAAGAGTTGTTCCATGAGGATTTGCTGCAATAACAAACGTTGTACCTAACACAAGCGTTGCAATAAACAGAGTTTTTTTATTTAAGCTAATCATGTAGTTCCCCAACTGATCTTAAAATTTTACTTGGATACCGACATTGATTTTACGCGGATCAGAGAACCAATCCGGTTTTAACAAATGCTCCGTCAGATGTCCAATCCTATCCGACGTTGCATCCGGCGTATCCTTTGCGGTTAATGTATACGTAGCTCGTCCGGTATCACCCCAAACAGTACGCTCATTTTGAATATCCAGCACATTATAGATATTGCAGAACATTGTGGCTCTAAAGCCAAACAGAGTCAGATGATAAGAGGAACGCATATCCAATTCATAATAATTTGGTTTATTATCACTGTTTTCAGAGAAACCAGCAAAAGCGCTGGAACCGGAAACCGACCCGACTTTGAATTCAGGTGTGTACGGTGTTCCGCTCCATATTTTGCCGATCACCGATACAGACCAATCTCTTCCACCCAATGTGACTGCACCGTTTAACGTATGGGTTTGATCCCAATCTAACGGAATCAAACTCTGGATCGGTTCTTCATCTGATTGAGCGCTGTGGTAAGCATCATCCGGATTGGAGTAGGTCCCTTCAGCAACCATCCAGGAATAATCCAGCGATAAACCAAAACCATTATTATAGGATCGGTTGATCGCAATTGTGTAACCGCGGGTGTTTGCATAATCTTTGTTTTCATATTTATAATAGGTTCCAACCGGGTATTTTTGGATTGGAGCACTCATACCGACCCAATCTCTTGTGTCCCGATAAAACAGTGTGAAGTCAAAGGAAGTGAAGGCTGCGATTTCCTGTTTAAACCCGACTTCATACATCACCGTTCGTTCAGGTTTCAAGGATGCGTTCCCTAAGATTCCGGCAAAATTAGATTCGCCGATTTCAAATTCCGGGTTTGAATACAGATAAGAGAAATTCGGTATCTGGAAAAAATAACCATACGACACATGGATCGCACCTTTGTCAGAAATCGGATACGACAGTCCGATTCGAGGACTGATCTGAGAAGAATGTTTCGCTGATTTATATCCGTCTGTCCATTGATACTGGCTTCGGATTGCCGTCCATGCGGAATCTGAATCAGTACCGGAGTTTAACAAGTTTTGCGCTTTGACCGCTCCTTCAGCACTCAATGAATCTATCAAATCAACATCCGGATGAAGTTCAGGATAATCAAATTGGTAAAAGATGACCGTATCATGCTCGGTTGCAGCGAGATAGTATTTACGATTCCCAGGGAATCTATCATCTGTTGGCACTTTCCAATCAGGATCAAAATAATCAAACCGTAATCCGAAATTTAGAATTAAATCTTTGAGTTCAAGTTTATCCTGGATGTACGCTGAAAATTCAATCGGATTTGCATTAAAGTAACTATGTGCAGAAGTATAGGTTGGATACACCGTCGGTGTGTAGGGGAATACTTTTGATCCAGAAATGGGGTTATATCCAATGGTATCTCCTTCTGCTGTAAACCCGTAACTGCCTTCCATCAGATATTCAATGTGTTTATCGTCTGCCCATAGGTCATATCGTTTGAGAGCCAAGCCGGTTTTGACTTGATGTAAGATGTTCACCTGACTTGATATATCAAATTTTAACATTTGATAGGTAGTTTCACGTTCAAACCGTCCGCCTTGCGTTCCTCCGGAAGCAAAAGACCATGCCGGTCGGTTCATTATCGTCGGATCAACATATCCGTCTGAATCAGCCAAATCTACAAGAGTATACTGCATCGTCGAATCTATAATGTTGTATTCTGATTCGATTGGAAAATATCGCGGATAAGTTTCCCATTCTACGCCGTTAAAAATCCGTACTGAATCAGAAGTCCAATCTTCACCATTCTTGACAACAGTCTCAAATGGAACATTGTCCACCCTTGAATATAAATGCTCCCAATATGCCGATGAGAAGTCGATGAATTTGAGTTCATAATATGTTTTTGATGACAAACTATGTGTCAATGTGATAATATGAGATTTGTCTTTTTCAAATCGATTCATCAATCCGTCCGGGATATACTTATACGCTGCATCATAGTTCTTATACTGTTTCTCAGCATAGAATAAACTGTAGGCAATTTTGAATTTCGGTGTTGGTTTGATCGTCAGTTTAAACTGGGATGTCATTTTTCCAAACGGGGCCATCGGAACAATTTCCTGATCTCCAAAAAATAGACCATTGGATTGAAACAAACGCTTCCCATAATATTTATTCGTCGTGTTAAAGTACCGAATATTGGTATAAAATGTGACCCAATCATTCAAGTATGGCACTGGTCCGCTTAAATGTGCATTGAAGTTTTTAATCTGAAATGGATTCAGCATCACATTCAATTTATCAACGTAGCCGCTTTCATCGAGTGAAAACTGGTGTTCACCCCATTGTGGAAGTCCATCACCTTCACCTAAACTCGGTTCATTTCGCTGCCCGTTATTGTTACTGTAGTAAGAAGGAACCATCGATCCGTTGTCCATCGGATCTCCTCTGAGTCCATCCGGTCCTAAATCGCTGTTCAGCGGTTCGCCGGCGTCAAAGATTCCGTTATTATTTTCATCGTCAAACGGTTCATTATAATCCCACTGAAGATTGCCGTTCAGGTCATTGAACCATTCCGGTTCATCCCATACGCCGTTCTCATTAAGGTCTTCATAAGATCTCCATGAGGTAAACGGCGAAGACATTGTATACAGATTTGATTTATAGGTATGATATCCTCCGCTATAGATCTCTAATCCGCCTTCCAGTTTGTCTTGCCCGTCTTTGGTCACGATATTAACAATACCGGACATCGCATTTCCGTATTCTGCGTTGAATGTTCCGCTGATAACTTGTAGTTCCTGAACTGAACTGTTCTGGATTTCCTGCCCGACACTGCTGCCATCGTAAGAATCAGTAGTAGAGATTCCGTCTACCCAAAATGAAACCTCTCCGCTTCTTCCGCCGCGAATATGCAGACCGCCGCCTGAATCACGAACAATCCCGGCTTGCAGACCGATAGCATCCGTCACTTCAGCAACAGGAAGATTCTCAAGTGTTTTAGCATCCAACACCGATGCCATGGATGTCTGATCTAACCGAACCGTTGGTTTTTGAGCAACGACGACAACTTCCTCGCCCTTCAGTGCTTCCATTCCCATGGTAAAATTAAGTTGAGTTGTTAAGTCGACTACGACGATTACCTGAGTCATGCGCACTGTAGTATACCCGATCATCATTGCCCGCACTGTATATTCTCCGGGCGGAACGTTAATGATAAAGTAATTTCCATCCATATCGGTGGCTGCACCCAGACTTGTACCATCTACGATCAGATTACATCCGATGAGCGGTGAGCCGGTGGTTTTATCGATCACTGTTCCTGCGATTTTTCCAGATGTCCCTGCAAAAGCGCACGAAACTAGGATCATGATTAAAAGGAGTTTTTTCATGTGTTTTATCATTTCTTAAAAAGTTTTCCTGTTTTTCCTTGAAGTTGATTTCCCTCAGGACCGAAAATGGTTGACCAATCTGAATCGGATTGGCCAAAAACTGCTTTCGGAATTGTTTGCGGAACGTTGGAACCATTAAAGGCTGCTAAAATTGTTTCGTCGTCTAATTGCCGTGAAAAAATAAACAATCCATTGTCATCGGTATACACCGTTTGATATTGTCCCTTCCTGAGTGAAGGATATTCCCTTCTGAGTTGTGTTAATGACTTGTAGTATTCAAATAAAGTGTTATCCGGTTCAACGGTATCCCGCGGTCGTGAGTCTTCACATTCCAAATGGTTACAAGGATGAGATGTCTCATCATCGTATGTAAATTCGCTCCATAACATGGGTTTACGGCAATCCGGATCATCTGCCCCCCACATACCTACTTCATCCCCATAATATATATAAGGAGCACCAATATATGAAAATTGAAATAATAAAATTGTTTTCTGAAGCTGTTGTTGCTTCAAATTCGGTTTTTGAATGTTGAATTCTTTATTCCACCATGTACTGTTCCCGTGATCTATCCAGCGATCCGGGTTCACGACTGCAGACGCTAGCCGTTCCATATCATGACTGTCTAAACAGTTTTGAAGTTTAAACATTGAATTTCCAGGATACGTTTCTCTGACGACTCTTAGCAACCGATCTAAGTCTTGAGTTGATATTTGATTCTTTTGATCGATAAAAAAGCGAAACATTGCATCGGCAAAGCGGTAATTCATGACACCGTCAAATCGGCCTTCTCTCAACCATGGAGATGCATCAAATTGTTTATTATTCCACCAATCTTCCCACCACACTTCTCCGGTGACATAAGCATTCTGATTGATATCCTTTACCCAGCCGCAAAATTCATCCCAAAATGATATCTGTATCCGTTCGGCAACGTCCAATCGCCAGCCGTCAATCCCGTCTGCCGGATCTCCGTCATTATTTGGGTCCATCCACCGTTGAACAATCGCAAGAAAATGATCACGAACCGGTTTTACGGGGCCATTCTGTTCTTGCCGAAATGCAGGCAAATCTTCAACATATCCTTTATACCTTAACGGCGGGAATCCTTCGGGGTTAAATGCATCCGGCAGATTTCGATAATCATTTAAGTGAGAGTGATCTTCTAATCCATTGCCTTCAATCGAATACCAAAGATAATACGGGCTGTTTTCGCGGTTCTTAATGACATCCTGAAATGCCCAAAATGTGATACCGGCATGATTAAAGACACCATCAATAATGATATGCATTCCACGCTGGTGGACTTCATCAATCAGATTTAAGAATAATTTGTCAGCTGATGTCCATTGCCACGTTGAGGGATCATTTGGGTTTTCAGATAAAATTATTTCAAGGTCACCGGCCGGGTCTGGACCAAAATGCCGATCGATATGGTGGTAATAAGCTGCACCGTATTTATGAGAAGACGGAGAGTCAAATACCGGATTCAGGTAGATCGCGTTGATACCTAACTCCTGTAAATAGTCCAGTTTTTCAAGGATTCCCTGAAGATCACCGCCATAACGTCGTAATTGAAATTGATATCGAAAATCCTCACCGTTTTCGATTTCCCATGATTGAAATTCATACCAGTCTGATGTCCATGGTGAGAGCTCCCAATGCTCAGGATGCTGCCACGGCCACGTACCGGTTGTACTCACTAATGTTGGATCATTGACTGAGTCACCATTGTAAAATCGCTCCGGAAATATTTGATACCAAATGGCTTCATCAGCCCAGTCAGAGGGAGCATTACCGAAGAGAAATGAGGTTAGAGTACCCCAGACAAGGAAGTTTTTAATTATTAATATTAATTGTTTCATCCAATTATCAAATTCAATTAAATTTAGTAACTCTGTTATGAGTTACGAGTCCAATATTAGAACAAAAAAGGTAATTCTTCAAACGAAAATATTCTGAATAATTCCTAAAACAAATGGTTAAAAATGAGTGCTGAAAAAAATATTATAGACCTGCTGACTGAATTCGGATTATCATCTAATTCAGGGAAAGCTTATCTGGCGTTATTAAAAAATAATCCTGCTACCGGATACGAGCTCAGTACCTATTCCGGGATTCCGCGATCTGCGATTTACTCTGTTTTGAATCGACTGACCGCATTAGGGTTGGTGAACTCCGTCGGTGATGATCCGAAAAAATACATCCCTCTCTCACCTTCTTCGATGATAGAACACATGAATCACTTGCACGAAGACCGCATTCAGCAGATTACCGACGCCTTTAATCATCTGGACACGAACAATGAAGCGTTTGATTTCTGGCATTTACACGGATATCGAAATTTAATTATCAAAGCCAAAGATATCATTAGCAGCGCAAAAGTTAAAATTGCGATTAGTGCTTGGGCAAAGGAAGTGGATGTGTTGCAAAAAGAACTCAATGCTGCATTGGATCGAAACGTTGATATCACGCTGTTCTCTTTTTGTAAATTAAAAGAAAATATCGGGACAACCGTAAGTTACGAGTTGGATGAAGCAGACCTTTTAAAAGTATGGACTCCAAAAATGATTCTGGTTGCTGATCAAACAACCACGGTGATGGGAAGTACGATCGAACATGACGAAAGTCAAACCATTTTCACAGAAAACCGTGCTATAACTGAAATTGCCATGAACCATCTCATATTGGATATCACTCTCGCCGGACAGCGTCTCGACTTTGATCCGAATCCTATTGTAAAAAAAATTATGCGCAGACCTGATATCCAATTAGACAGTCTCTTAGAATCCAAATAAATTGGAGGGATTTTTATGCAGATATTTAATTTAGATACAACACCTGATGTAGATCTGACATCCATTTCGGTAGGTGATTCCGTCATCTACCATGAAGTTGAATGGACCGTCGCTGAAGAACCGGTCTCAGAATTAAGTCTATACCGTGAAGATATTGACGGGAAAATCCTTACCTGTACTTTGGACTTGGAATCCTTAAGATAATAAGAACAACTATTCTTTTTATTAATGATTTTTAATCGTTCCAGCGGAATTCTATTACATATCACTTCCTTACCCGGTAAGTTCGGTATTGGTGATATTGGAAGAGAAGCTCACAAGTTTATTGATTTTCTAGCCTATGCAAAGCAATCCTATTGGCAGATTTTACCCATCGGACCAACCGGTGACAGTTACTCTCCATACACATTATTCTCTTCTTTTGCAGGGAATTCGGCTTTCATCAGTCTTGAACTGATTGTTGAGGACGGATACTTACGATCAGATGATCTGGAATCTTCACCTCAGCAAGTGAATGGGCATTCAAATTTCGGAGAGATCATCAAATGGAAGGATGAACTGTTAGTTCTGGCGAGTAAAAACTATTTCGAATCGGCAACCTCCAAAGAAAAAAACGAATTCCGCAGATTTTGCGATGAAAACAAATTTTGGTTGGATGATTTTTCCCTTTTTATTATTCTGAAGAAAATTCATAATCACTCTCTTTGGACAGATTGGACTCCGGAATTCTCTGAAAGAGATCCAAATGCGTTAGGTGAAATTAGGACAAAGTATTCTGAGGAACTTGATCATATCAAACTAGTGCAGTACTTCTTTCACAAACAATGGGAAATACTGTGTAAATACGCACATCAAAATAATGTTCAAATCATTGGAGATGTCCCGATCTATGTCGCCCACGACAGCGCTGATGTCTGGGCAAATCAGACTCTCTTCCATTTGGATAAAAAAGGTAATCTGGACCGACAATCCGGTGTTCCGCCTTGTATTTTCAGTAAAACCGGTCAATTATGGGGTAATCCGATTTACAAATGGGAAAATCATAAGAAAACCGGTTACAAATGGTGGATCTCTCAAATCAAGAAATTATTCACAATGGTGGATGTGATCAGGATCGATCACTTCAACGGTTTTGTTAAATACTGGGAAGTCCCGGCAGGAAACAAAACTGCTAAAAACGGTAAATGGGTCGATGGACCGGGTGAGGATTTCTTCACCACCTTAACGCAAGAGTTAGGTTCAATGCCAATCTTTGCTGAAGATCTTGGAGAGATTGCTGAAGAAGCCAGACCCGTTCGGGAAAAATTTGGATACCCCGGATTAATAATTTTACAATTCGCATTTTCTCAGAAAAACTTTAACGCGGATGATTTTCCGAAATCATCCGTTGTCTATACAGGGACTCATGATAACGATACAACGGTTGGGTGGTTCAATACTACAAAAGGCAATTCAATACAGACTGATGAAGATATCCTTGCAGAAAGGAAAGCAGCTTTGGATTACCTGAGAACAAATGGAGAGAACATCCACTGGGATATGATAGAATTAGCCTTGAGTACAAAGTCCAATACGGCGATTATCCCAATACAAGATGTAATGGGGCTTGATTCGAAAGCAAGAATGAACATCCCTGGAAAAGCCAATGGCAATTGGACATGGAGATTCACATGGGATATGTTGACAACCGAAATGGTCACGACCTTAAAAGATTTAACCATTAAGCATAACAGATACTTTGATACAAATGAATAATACGAAAAAACACACGATTGCATACTTTAGTGCTGAAATAGGAATTTCATCTCAGCTTCCGACTTATAGCGGCGGGTTAGGTGTTCTGGCTGGTGATCACATCAAGGCTGCAGCCGATGCCGGTTTGGATATGTGCGCTATCACACTACTTTATAAAGAAGGATACTTTAAACAACGTATTGATGAAGAAGGCATTCAATCGGAAACCTATCCAAAATTTGATCCGGAACCCATGTTGGAAAAACTGCCGATTAAGTTCACTTTACGATTGAGAGAAAGAGATGTTTGGATTCAAGTATATAAATATGACTTCCATGGAGTTAATGGAAACGCTGTCCCCATTTATTTCATGGATACAGATATTGAAGAGAACTTCTATGATGATCGTATTATTTCCCTTCGGCTTTACTCCGGTGATAAAGATCACAGAATCATTCAAGAAGCTATTTTAGGATTCGGAGGAATTCAGCTGCTTCAGGAATTAAACACTTTACATTCGATTGAAACCTTTCACATGAATGAAGGACATTGCTCATTCTTAACGCTTAAACTTCTAGAGATTTTTAATCAGGATGAAAATGAAGTTCGAAAACGATGCCATTTCACAACACATACTCCTGTCGAAGCCGGACATGATCATTTTGCTAAAAAACGTTGTGACAAATTATTGCACGGATTACTTCCTGATACATTGAACCTTCCGTCTCTTGTACAGAACGGTCGATGGCACATGACTGAGCTGGGTTTATACTTCAGCCGATCAGCTAACGGCGTATCCAAATTACATGGAGAAGTTGCACAAAAACAGTTCCCTGATTTTAAAATCGGTTCTGTCACGAATGGTGTTTATCATCCCTATTGGGTCGGAAAAGAATTTCGCGAACTATATTCTAAACACTTTCCGGATTGGAAAGAAAATCCAAGTCGTCTTTTAGAGGTGGATAAAATTCCTGATGAAGAGATGTGGTACATGCATCAATCTCATAAACATTTCTTGTTGGGTTATGCAAACTCACAAACGGGGAAAGCCCTCTCCATGAATGTCCTGACATTGGGATTTGCAAGGCGTGCAGCTGAATATAAACGTGCCAGGTTGATCTTTCATGATCTTGAGAGATTAGTTGATATCGGCCAGGGGAAACTACAGATCATTATGGCAGGGAAAGCACATCCGAATGACAGAGACGGAAAAGAGATTATTAAGAATATTGTTGAGGAAGCCAATCAATTATTCGGACAAGTAAAAGTCATATTTCTTGAAAATTATAATATGTGGCTGGGTAAACTCATTACTTCCGGAGTGGATGTATGGGTGAACACACCTTTGCGCCCCAATGAAGCATCCGGGACAAGTGGAATGAAAGCCACATTAAACGGTGTCCCGAATTTATCTATTCTAGATGGCTGGTGGGCAGAAGCCTGCCGTCACGGTGAAAACGGTTGGGCAATTGGAGATCCGAATAATACCAATGATGCTGAAGATGCTGATTCATTATATGATATTTTGGAAAATGAAGTCATCCCCGCATATTATTCAAAGGACGGTTCTTGGATAAATCTTATGCGTGAGGCCATCAAATCCGGTGTGGATTTCACCGCCCACAGGATGATTCATGACTATATGAAACATTTCTATAAAACAAAATAATCAAATTTTTTCAATGGGTTTTCATATTGCATCTCAGCTCCGTAAACAACTAAACCTTGATGAACTCAAGTTTGGGACGCAGGGTAGAATACAGTTTAATTCATCTGACGATATTTATCACTTTTATGAATTAACTCACAAGACAATCCCCGAGATGACATCACCCAAGATCAGATTGTTTTCTCTTGTGGTCACTTCTGTAAAAATGGTAATTGATGAATACCATCGTGCAAATACATCTTTACAATCCAAAGCAAATACCTTTCTTAATGAAAATGTTCCAAACTGCGTTTTACAAACCGTACACCAAACTTTCTCATCAAAAGAATCATCACCGATCAATGATCTGCTGATTTTATGTTTTGAAAATAAAAATACAGCAGCTGAATCATTTAAACCATGTTTTGATCATAAATATTGGGATGAATCATTTGGATTCAATAATCTCACTTCTCTTATCAATCAATTTTACAGCCATGAGAAACGGGTTGGGAAAGGACAGCTAACCTTACCTGATTTCATTTCTGAACCCATCGAATTATATCCAAACAGTTTAGAAGATCAACTTCGCTATATCCTTGCAAATTGGGCAGAGTTTCTCGGTGATTTTATTTACCTTATTCAAAAAGGGTTGGATCAATTTACAGAGGAAATGAAGTTTCGCGGATTTGGCGGGAATGCAGCAGATGAACTCCCGGATTATACAGGTTTAGATGAATCAGAGGGCTTCAGTCCGGATACTGATTGGATGCCCAATGTGGTTCTGATCGCAAAAAATGCATTGGTTTGGATGGATCAGCTATCCAAATCTTACAAGTGTGATATTAATCGATTGGATCAAATCCCTGAAGAAGAGATAAGAAAACTTGCCAATTTTGGAATCAATGCGGTTTGGCTGATTGGTGTATGGAAACGAAGTCATGCTTCCAAAACGATTAAGCATTGGATGGGAAACACAGATGCAGAAGCTTCTGCTTATTCATTAAGTGAATATGAAATCGCTGACGACATCGGCGGTTGGGAAGCCCTGGATCGTTTTAAACAAATCTGTGCGAAATATGGTCTTCGGATTGCCGGTGATATGGTACCAAATCATACGGGATTGGATTCACCATGGCTCGCTGAGCATCCGGATTGGTACATTTCTTCTGATCATCCTCCGTTTCCGGGTTATTCCTATTCAAGCGGTAATGTCTCATCTGATGAAAGAATCCAAGTCATTTTAGAAGATCATTACTATACTCAAAGTGATGCAGCTGTGACATTTAAATTAATCCATAATGACACAAATAAAGTATCGTATGTTTATCACGGGAACGACGGAACCACCATGCCGTGGAATGACACAGCTCAGTTGAATTATCTCAATCCGGATGTTCGTGAAGTCATTATTCAAACCATTATTAAAGTAGCACGAGCATTTCCCATCATTCGATTTGACGCCGCAATGACGCTGGCAAAAAAACATATTCAGCGACTTTGGTTCCCCATTCCAGGAGAAGGCGGTGGAATCCCGTCACGATGGGATCACTCGATGAGTAATGAAGATTTTCATCAAGCCATACCGATAGAATTTTGGAGAGAGGTTGTTGACCGCGTGGCTCAAGAAGCCCCCGACACTCTCTTGCTTGCCGAAGCATTTTGGATGATGGAAGGGTATTTTGTACGCACGTTAGGAATGCACCGGGTTTACAATAGTGCATTCATGAACATGCTGAAGATGGAACGAAATGCAGACTATCGCAGTTTGATCATCAAAACGTTGGATTACGACCCGCAAATTTTGAAAAGATATGTGAACTTTTTAAATAATCCTGACGAAGAAACCGCTGTCATGCAGTTTGGGAAAATGGACAAATATTTTGGTGTGACAATTCTAATGTGTACATTCCCGGGATTACCGATGTTTGGACATGGACAAATTGAAGGATTTGAAGAAAAATACGGTATGGAATTCCGGAAATCATATTGGGATGAAACTCCTGACCAAGGATTTGTTGATTACCATTATCGTATAATTACACCTATATTGAAAAATCGATATTTATTCTCTAAAGTGGACCATTTTCAGCTATTTACTCTTACGTCATCGGATCGAACTACGAATGAGAACGTTTTTGCATTCACAAATGGGCAGGAAGATAAACGAGCGCTTGTTCTCTATAATAATTCAGGAGAAAATACTTCCGGGTGGATTCATCATTCAGTGTACAGTAAAGTAAATGAAAACGGAACGGTAAACATCGGAAATGCATTAAATATTCCTGAAAATGAGAACGCATTTTTTATCATGCGAGATCTGATCTCCGGATTAGAATATTTACAGCAAACGAACACAATCCATCAAAACGGAATGTATGTTGAATTGAACGGGTATCAACATCAAGTGTTTTTAGAGATCAAAACCGTATATGATAATGCTCTGGGGCAGTATAAAAAGTTATGCGATTTACTGTCGGGACGTGGTGTCCCAAGTATTGCGGAAGCTATGATTCAGATCGTTCATCACGAAACAGATGTCCTATTTGTATCGGCTGAGGTTTCACCGTTTTCAAAAGCCGGAGGGCTTGCAGATGTTGCGGGTTCGTTGCCAGGCGAATTGATAAAACTCGGAACAAACACTCTCGTAATCACCCCTCTTTATTCGCAGATAAACACCGCATCAAATAACATCATTCCTTATTCGGTATCCGGTCAGGTTCATATGGGAGAGAATGCGTATTCCTATGATCTATTTTACCGAGAAGCGACTCAAAATGAACCGGAATATCTTTTTATTTACAACGAACATTTCTTCGGGCGAGACGGGATTTACGTTGACCCAGACGGTAAAGGATTCCCCGATAATAATGCTCGATACTTCTTCTTTCAGTATGCCATCATTGATCTGATCCAAAAAAATGTGATCACTACAAAACTCGTTCACTGCAACGATCATCATTCTGCTTTGCTTCCAAAAATGCTAAAGAACCGTGAAATGGATATTCCATCCCTTCTCACGATTCATAATTTTCATTACCAAGGATGGTTCGGACCTTTTGATCTGCATTTGTTGGATCCGATAGACGAAAAAGCGCTTAAACCCGGCAAGGAAACCTATAATGCTCTGGAAGAAGGGATTCTTGCAGCTGATCAGGTAAACAGTGTAAGCTCTAAATATGTTCATGAATTACTGACGAAAGAAGCCTTGTCATTCGGGTTGTACAATACTTTACGAAAAAATCGTAGAAAATTCTCCGGGATTCTAAACGGTGTAAATTACAATTATTGGAGTCCGGAGACGGATCCGCATTTAGAAAATCATTATTCCGGTGATTCACTTACCGGAAAAGCAATAAACAAGAAATTGTTGATGCAAGAGTGCGGTTTTCAAGGAAATCTTGATACCCCGATTATCGGAATGATTTCACGTCTAGTTGTGGAAAAGGGATATGATCTTATATTGGAAATGCTGGAAAAGTTAGTAAAACAGAATGTCCGACTCGTATTTTTGGGAACAGGTGATAAGAAAATTGCCGATGCGCTATATCAGTGGAACCTCAATCATCCTGATAAAATACATTACATTTCTGATTTTAATGAAAAAATGGCTCACTTGATTGAAGCGGGTTCGGATATGTTTCTAATGCCGTCTCTCTTTGAACCGTGCGGATTAAACCAAATTTATAGTTTGAAATATGGTACTATTCCGATTGTACATTATACAGGCGGATTAGCAGATACCATCACAAATTGGGATGGGAAAAATGGAACCGGTTTTACATTCAAAACCTATTCTGAAGCAGCTCTTTACCGAACCGTAAAAAAGGCTCTATCCTGCTATAAAAATAAACGTGTATGGAAAAAAATCATATCCAATGCAATGAAGCAGGATTTTTCCTGGTACCAGTCTGCCTTTCAATACATCAAACTTTATCATACAATTCTTGGAGAAAACCATGAGTGACCCAAACAATTTATTTGCAATAATTCTGGGCGGTGGCCGAGGAGAACGCCTCTTCCCTCTTACACGAGATCGGGCAAAACCGGCCGTTCCGATGGGCGGAAAATATCGTTTGATCGATATCCCGATCAGCAATTGTATCAATTCAGGAATTAAACAGATAAGGCTTCTTACTCAATTCAATACAACCTCTCTTCATCGGCACATTTTTGAAACGTATAATTTTGATATTTTCACTCGGGGTAATATTCAGATCCTTGCTGCACAGCAATCCTCTGAAGGCGGTGACTGGTTCCAAGGAACAGCAGATGCTGTCCGTTCATATTGGAAGAATTTTAGCAGCACCGATGCTTCCCATTTTATTATCTTGGCAGGGGATCATTTATACCGAATGGATTACCAGAAGTTTTTCAATTCCCATCTCGAATCCAATGCCGATGTAACCGTAGCCGTTCGTCCTATGCCGATATCCGTAGCAGATCAATTGGGTGTTGTTAAGACCGATGATAAAAATCAAATCGTCAAATTTGTTGAGAAACCTCAGACAAGAGAAGAGATCGAAGATTTGATTGATTCAAATACAGCTCCGGGTCAAATTTTATCTTCAATGGGAATCTATATCTTCCGAAGAGAAATATTGGAAGCTGCTCTAAATTTTGATGGGAATGACTTTGGGAAAAACATTATTCCTTCGTCAATCAAACACTTCAAGACCACCGCCTATAAATTCGACGAATACTGGGAAGATATCGGAACAATGGATGCTTTTTTCAAAGCGAATATCGAATTAACCGAAAAACAGTCTCTATTTACATTTTATAATCCGGAGAATCCCATTTATAGTCGCCCCCGTTTTTTGCCGGGCAGTCATTTCAGAGATGCAAAAATTGATAAATCGATTATCACTGACGGAGTTCGAATCGGGAAAGCTACAATTTTAAATTCGGTGTTGGGGTTACGAAGTATTGTCCAGGATGATGTTTATATGGAAGAAACTTACATGATGGGCGCTGATTTTTACGAAACCAACGGAGATACCCCACTTGGAGTTGGGTCCGGGAGTAGACTAAAAAAAGTGATCTTGGATAAAAACGTTCGTATCGGTAAAAATGTGGTACTTGAAAACCGCGATGGAATTCAGAATAAAGTAAGTGACAACTACTGCATCCGTGACGGGATCATTGTCATTCCAAAAGGAACAACCCTGCCTGACAACACTATTATCTAACAGACAATGAATCAAACAGAATATCCACAGATAAAAGCCGTCATTTTTGATATGGATGGCACTTTGCTGGATACGTTGGAAGATATTGGTAATTCAGTCAACATCATTTTAAAAAGGCATGGCTTTCCGACTCATTCGATGGATAAATATAAGTATTTCGTCGGAAGCGGTATCGAGCATCTGATGAAAGCATCTTTACCTCCTTCTCTTCAGAATAAAGAATCTGCTGACCGATATCTGGATGAATTGAAAGTCGTATATCGAAATAATTTAATGAATCAGACAAAACTGTATGACGGAATTGCTGAACTTCTTGACCAGTTAAGTCATCAAAATTACTTACTGGGCATTTTCACAAACAAACCACATACTTTTGCTGTAAAGTGTTATGAAAAATTCCTTAGCAATTGGAATTTCCAAGTTTCAGGAGTTCAAGATGACTATCCTCCCAAACCGGACCCAATAGGCGTTCTTCATATTGCCAAAAGACTTCAGGTAAACCCTAATCATTGTATCTATGTTGGGGACTCAAACATCGATATGCTCACAGCCATCCATGCAGGGATGATACCCATGGGAGTAAAATGGGGATTTCGACCCGAGAAGGAATTATGGGACAATCAGGCGCAATATGTCGCAGAAACACCGCAAAATATTTTTAAGATTATAACAGATTTGAATAACAAAAGTGATAATGTAACAAACATTCATTCAACCAGGAGTTACTATGAGTACAATTGATTTTACTATTATCGGTATCTATTTGACTGCGATCGTTTTTATCGGTCTATATATGCAGAGGAAAGCATCTCAAGGAATTGATTCTTACTTTCTAGGAAATCGTAATCTCCCGTGGTGGGCATTGGCTTCATCCGGGATGTCTTCTAATTTAGATATCAGTGGAACGATGATCATCGCTGCATTAATCTACGCATTGGGAGCAAAAGGATTTTACATCGAAATACGCGGTGGTGTCACCTTGATCATGGCATTCCTTATGATCTATATGGGAAAATGGAATCGCCGATCCGGAGCTATGACATTAGCCGAATGGATGGAGTTGAGATTTGGTAAAGGTACTCAGGGACAGGTTGCACGACTTGTTGCTGCAATTTCATCAATCATTATGACTATTGCAATGGTTACGTACTTTGCATTAGGCGGTGGAAAGTTTCTGGACACATTCCTTGGGATTGAAAACTATCTTGGCCTACCCTCTGAGTTTTGGGCGGCAACATTGCTGATCTCCATTGCAATGATCTACACAGTAGCTTCCGGGCTTTACGGTGTGGTTTGGACAGATGTCTTTCAGGGATTTCTAATCTTCTCCGCAATTGCATATATGGGAGTAAGAGCCTTTGGGATCACTCTGCCGGAAGAATTCACAATCTCTCTTCCCATGATGGAAAGCGCTGGTGGAGGATTCCAGCGATTTTCAACCACGCTGAAAGAATGGACAAGTATCATGCCGTCTTCATCGCTGTCTATTGACCAATACTCACAATATTCAATTTATAATCTATTCGGTGTAGCGATTATGTTCTATCTCATGAAAGTGATTTTAGAAGGATCCGGTGGAACGGGTAACTATATGCTTCAACGGTATTTCGCTGCCAAAGATGACCGCGAAGCCGGCTTACTCAGTGCATTTTGGGTATTCTTGCTTTCTTTCAGATGGGTATTTATTGGAGCAATCGCTGTTATCGGAGTCTCATTGGGAGATAAAATTTTGGATCCTGAACTTGTACTTCCCGCAGTCGTTGAAACGCTGCCTATCGGAATTAAAGGTTTCCTCGTTGCCGGACTGATGGCAGCCGGGATGTCCACATTTGACTCTACTGTGAATGCAGGAGCGGCGTATTGGGTAAAAGATATTTATAAACTCTACATTAACCCTAAAGCTTCCGAAAAGAAAATGATGCTACAAAGTTATCTAGCATCGGTTTTAATTGTGATTTTCGGACTCGGGCTCATGCTTGTCTTCAAAAATATTAATGCAATTTGGGGTTGGATCACGATGAGTATCGGTTCAGGGTTACTCATCCCAATGTTATTACGCTGGTATTGGAGTCGAATGAACGGCTGGGGTTTTGTCTGGGGGACATTTTCCGGGATGATCGCAGCAATTATATTCAAAGCCATTTCACCGGAAGGTGTTACTGAATATACCATGTTTGCCGTGGCAACATCCACATCGCTAATT
This sequence comes from uncultured bacterium, assembly GCA_964422145.1. Lineage (GTDB taxonomy): Bacteria > Fidelibacterota > Marinisomatia > Marinisomatales > JACNKV01 > JACNKV01. The sequence goes on from CAYQZV010000014.1 coordinate 24,442, forward strand.
GGAACCATCTTAGGAACTCTTCTTACCGCACCCATCGACGATAATACGTTATCAGCCTTTTACCGCAACACACGTCCGTTTGGGACATGGGGAAGGTTTAAAGCGCAATTATCTGCCGCTGAGATCAAAGCTGTTGATGCTGAAAACAAACGAGATATTTTTTCGACCTTCCTTGCGGTTCCATGGCAAGTTGTTTTCTTCTTGTTCATGATGAGTATAATCTTCAAAACATGGACGAATGTAACCGTGCTTGGGATCATTCTAGTCATTCTGTCTGTTTCATTATACTTTACATGGTTCCGACACTTATCTGCTAAAGTTCATTTAGAGGAGTAATTTGATGAAAATAAAATTTATGTCCATCCTGTTTTTTGTAACCGGTCTTTGGGCGCAGGATGTTGTTTTTTGGGAACCTGAAATTCCCGTTCCCGGTGGTGATATCACTATCTACTACAACGTTGTGGAAGGGACCTTACCTAATAATTCTAATCCGGTGTATATCCATTTGGGATATAACGGATGGCAGAACACCAATGATTACGCGATGACGCTCGCTCCCGATGTCGGTGATGAGTGGTGGCAGTATACATACTCCATCCCGACGAATGCAGAGACAATTGACTTTGTTTTCACGGATTTGGAAGGGAATTGGGATAACAACGGCGGTCACGGAATTGATTGGCATATCAGTCTGAATTATTACTGGACACCGTTTCACCCAGGACCGGAAGAAGTCGTCTCGATTGTATTAAACAATGTGGATCAAGGCGGTGAAATATCATGGACAGTTGATGCTGGGCAAGGTCATGTCCTTCCCATTGACTCTTACCGACCAACCGGATCATATCTCGAAAGTGACCTTCTGTTTACGCCTCTACAATCTTTAGGCGGAAGTGCATTAGGAATTGATCTCGGCCCGTTTCTTGAAGGAACTCAGGTCGTCCACTCGATTAAATTCAGAATCCGCTGGGATGATGGGACATGGGATGTTGGCACAAACGGACAGATCATGTACTATGATATTTACATCGATTATGACTACAGTCCCGGCGATCCGTATGTCTTTTTCATTTCTCCGACACCCGCAGAAAACGCAAATGTAGCCGGTGATGTTACGATTGCCTTAACCGGAGATGCCGCCTATGTTGACTTTTGGGCGAACGGAGAATTTATCGGCACAGATAATTCATCGACTTTTAGTGCAACATGGACACCGGATGATTATGATTTTGGCCAAGCTTCACTCACTGCCATTGCTTACGGTTCCGGCGGACAGGTTACCTACTTATTTAGGAATGTATTTGTATTACCCGAAGTTACCGTTGAACCTGCTCCTGCAGGTGTGACCGACGGCGTCAATATCAACGGTAATACCGTTACTTTAACCTTATATGCACCGTATAAAAATTTCGTCGCGATAAAAGGAAGTTGGAATCCTGAGTTTCAAAATGGTGAGTTGATGAAATTATCCGGAGATACACTATGGTGGTATCAAACGGAACTCGATAACGGAGAATACGAATATCAATACAATGTGGACGGTGAAAAGATCATCGCTGATCCCTGGTCTAAAGATGTAACATGGACAGATCCTTCGGGTCAATGGGAAAGCGGATTTTACGAACATGCCAAAACTGTGTTCTCCGTGGGAGCTGATCCTTATGTCTGGAATGACGATGGGTTTGTCCGCCCGACTCAATCAGAAGTGATCGTATATGAACTTCATGTCGGTGATTTTGCGAGTGACGGAGACATTCACGGGACGTTTCAGGATGTGATCAATAAACTTGAAGAAGGTTATTTTAACGACTTGGGAATCAACACGATTGAACTACTTCCGGTAAATGAGTTTGAAGGCGGTTATTCGTGGGGATATAATCCAACATTTTATATGGCGCCTGAAAGCGTTTACGGAACACCGAATCAATTAAAAGAACTGGTTGATTTAGCCCACCAAAATGGGATCGCTGTGTTGATGGATGTTGTATTTAATCATATGTGGGGTTCCGCTCCTCTCTTCCTTCTATATCAGCCGTTGGGCAGTTTTGACTACGAAGATCACGATTATGATCATTGTCCGTACTTTCATAATCAGGAATCCCAATGGGGCTATAAACTCGAACATTGGCATGAATCAAACGGTCGTCCCTATCGTGCATGGAAATATGTTTCAGAGACACTTCTCACATGGATAAATGATTACCATATAGACGGATTCCGATTCGACCACACAGCCGGTATGGGTTGGGGAGGAGATTCGAACGGAGCTTCCTATTATGCAGATATGCTCGATGATATTGATCCGTCATTAATCTTGATCGCCGAAGAGGACAATGCATATCAAATCAATTCTACCGATTTTGATGCATGCTGGGATTTCACTTATTTCCACGTGATGTTTGATAATCTGATGGAATTATCATCCAATATGTACAATGTGCAGGGACAATTACAGTGGTGGACCCAGAGTTACAATGAACACACCGGACCGGTAAATTATGTTGAAAGCCATGATGAACCGCGAATTATCTATGAGGCAACCCATTATCAGGGAATGACCAGCACTGAAGCCGGATTAAAATCGAAACTCGGTGCAGCTACATTATTGACAGGGACGGGAACACCGATGTTATATCACGGTCAGGAATTCGGTCAGAATGGTTATAGTCGCGATCCAAGTGGATATATCATTCCTCAACCACTCCAATGGGGGAACTTAGACAACAGCTTTGGCAGCAATCTTTTTAGTTATTACAAAAGACTGATCTGGCTGCGAAATAATTGGGAAGTGATCCGCGGGCCCAATCTAGAGATCATTTATCTCAATAACACACAGGATGTCATTGGGATGAAACGCGAGGACAGTTCTTTAGGGCAAACAGTGTACACCATAATGAATTTCAGTTCGTCAGATCAAACCATTGAGGATATGCCTTTCCCTTATGCCGGAACTTGGTATGAATACACAGAAGATACCCAACTGGTGACTGAATCCGGATCGTACAGCAATTATAACATTCCAGCATCTACTGCACGGATTTACACCAATTACAAAAACTGGGAAGACCTTTCCACACAAGAATCTGAACATCCGATTCCAACTGAGTTTTCTTTGAAACAGAATTATCCGAATCCGTTCAACCCGGTTACGACGTTAGAGTACAGCATCACCAAACTTGGCGATGTTTCACTGACCATTTTTGATTTGAATGGACGTTTGGTTGAAATATTGGTTAACGAAACCGTTTCACCGGGAAATTATACCGTTAAGTGGGATGCATCAAACCATGCCAGCGGGGTTTATTTTGCAAAAATCATGCAAAGTAACCAAACACAGATCAAGAAAATGATGCTGATTAAATAATTGAAAAAAACGAGAAGTGAGATTAAATTCAAACATAAATCCAATAAAAGCTCGTTTGCTTTGAAACAATAGATCGGGGGAAAGATGAAAAAAACCGTCATATCAATATTAACGATTATTCTATTTTCATTTCCGGATAGTACTTTTGCAGGGACACCAACAATTGATGGTAGTTTTGATGGTACTGGAACTTGGGGTGATGCTGTAGCGACTGCTGATGGAACAGCAGGCTGGTCTAGTGCTAATGCAAAAAAAGTATATGTTACATATGATGCGACATATTTTTACTTTGGTGCAGAAGTAACAGCCAGTGATTGGATGCAATGGGCTTTTGTACTTAATACTACTACAGGTGGAGGAAGTTCCGAAGTTTGGTCTCGCTCCATTACTTATGGTCATACAAATTTACCCGATTACGTTATCGTAGGGCATTTCGGGAATTACGCAGAGTTACGTAGTTGGAGTGGTAGCTCTTGGTCATCTACAACATACACCTCAAATATGTCTGAGGATGAAACTTCTTTTGTAGAGGTTAAAGTTACCAAATCTGATATCGGATCTCCTTCGTCAGTTGATGTCCAATTTTATTTGACAGGAAATGACAACAATCACGGAACATTTGACGCTTGTCCGAACGATGAAAATCCCACTTCCTGGGATCATTCTGGAGCATTCACTACGTTGGATGCTTTTCAAACAGACGTATCTCTCCCAGTCGAACTTTCTTCCTTTACAGCCAATCAAACACGAGACGGGGATATCTCCCTTGCATGGACGACGGAAAGTGAAATCGAAAATCTTGGGTTTATCATCGAACGAAGAACAGTCGTTGAAAACGGATTTACCGATTGGACGGAAATCGCTGATTATACAACCCATTCTGAACTGCAGGGACAAGGCAGTGTCACACACCGAACTGAATATCAATTCACCGATACTTCTGTTGAAACTGGCTTAACCTACGATTATCGCCTCGCTGATGTGAGTTATGATGGCATCAAAGAATATCACTCATTGGCTGTTTTAGGTGTTGAAGTCATCGAATTTCCAAATCGTTTTGCCTTACATCCTGCTTTCCCGAATCCATTCAATCCTGTGACGACTATCAGTTACGATGTTTTGGACGACGGATTTGTTACGATCAATATCTACAATGTCTCCGGGCAAAAAGTAGCATCGTTGGTTAATGATGTTCAAACAGCTGGGAAGCATCAAGCGGGTTGGTATCCGAATAATATACCTTCAGGAATTTACTTCTGCAAAATGACGACCGGTAAAAACGTCTTCACCCAAAAATTACTTTATCTGAAGTAAGGTCAGATAAATCCAAGCAAAAAACCCGCTGACCAAACGGTTCAGCGGGTTTTTTATTTTCTGTGAATAGAGAAAAAATTAATCTCGGATTAATACCAATCCACTGACCGGTGGAGCAGAAACCTTTCCTGTTAAAATTAGTCCATCTTTAAGATTAGCATTCATACCATCTACGAGAATTTTCCAATTCCCTTCCGGAAGGGGAATGCTGACCGATTCAGAGGATTCGCCATTCAGAATAACAATAAATTTATTCTGTAACTGATATGCAACAGATACGGAATTCCCTGTCTCGAAAAACTCAAAATCTTCAGGATTGGATTGGCGAAACTCAGGATGACTTTTTCGCAGCAAGATCAGTCCTTTGTAATAATCAACCAATTCAGCATTTTCTGATTTTTCTGTCCAAATCAGCCAATTTGTTTCATTATCTTTTTCATAGGAATTATGATCGATCTGCCCTACTCGTTTATCCACAAAATCTGTTTGAGCGATTACTTTACTTCTACCCCATTCCTGTCCCTGATGGATAAAAGTCATCCCCTGACTGGTCAATAAATATAATGCGCCCAATTTATTCATTTTCAGTTGCAGATCACGTACGCGGGCATTTTGCGCACGATCTTCTATTAATCCGTGATCGTTAGCCAAACGGGTTCCAAGACGTACAAAATCACCCAATGTATGGTCATCATGCGATTCCAGATAATTCACACTGTGTCGAACATCTACATACTGGCCGCCGTCTTTCTGCAGTGAACCGGTTACAAACCGCTGAAGTTCTAAGGAAGTGTTCTCGCCCTGCCACTGACCGAAGATGAACCCATGTCCATCATTAGGATTTTGTCCTTTAACCCCGTTTCTGAACTGATCGTTAAACGAAGCCCATCCCATTTCTGAAAATCCTTTTGGATCATATCCACCGCCCCATGGTTCGGCAAGGATGATCACATCGGGATTAATCATTTTCAATTCTGCGATGATCTCTTTCCGAGTTTCAGCATCAATTAAATATCCAAGGTCAAACCTGAATCCGTCTATATGATATTCTGTCATCCAATATTTCAAACTTTCCAAAATCAATTTCCGCATAATCGGGTGTTCAGTTTGTGTGTCGTTTCCGCAGCCGCTTTTCGCGATGTAATGACCATCCTTATCTAACCGAAAATAACTTTCTCGATCAATGTATTTAAACGGATGGTAGTCGTAATTAGAAACATGATTGTACACAACATCCAATATGACCGCGATTCCTTCTTGGTGAAGTGTTTTTACCATTTCTTTTGTTTCTAACACTGCCGATCCGGACGTCCCATTCCATGCACCATAGGCATTAGTTCCATCAGATGAATAATAGGATTCAGGAGCGAAAAAGAAGGTCGTCATATAACCCCAGTGGTTTCTCCCATAAGGATTCCATGTATTGAAAACGGGTGTATTTGGGTCTGAAAACGGAACTTCTTCGTTTGCAAAATCTTGCATGGGAAGGATCTGCACAGCATTCACTCCCATTTCTTTTAAATGAGCAATCCCTCCATTCTGCTCGTCATCTGTAAACCCTGTATAGGTTCCGGGATGTTTTGATCCTGAGGTGGGATGCGATGTCATATCCCTGATATGCATTTCATAGATCACGAGATCTCTCCAATCTTGTGTTATCCATTTGTCATTACCCCAATCGAAAGTTTGGTCTACTATTAATGATTTTGCGATATGCTGAAATGTATTCTGTGTCACCGCTGCTTTTGAATATGGATCTGCAACAATAACGTTTGGATCATTCCCGGGGTAATCCCCTTCAAGCCGATATCCGTATATTATACCATATCCAATACCTTCAACCGAAATACTCCAATCGCCGTTTTCCTCTTTTGTCATGGGAATCTCTTTCCCGGTTTCATCATCATATTTTTCAAAGAGGACTAAAAAAACATTTTCAGCCTTCGGGGCGTAAAGCCTGAATTCTGTTTCTCCTTCTCCAACAAAAGCGCCATATGATAATTGACTTGATTTCATAGTATTACATCCCGAAAAAATCGTTATTGATATAGATATTACGACAATAATGTTTATAAATTTCTTAAGAATATTCATAATATTTTCCTTATTAACTCAGATTAGAGTCACTAAATTTAGGTACTAATTAGGATACATATCACGATGAATTGGTTGCTATTATTCACTTCAATTTTCTTTTTGTCCTGCTCAACTTCTTCTACGGAGTTTCTAGAGTCTGTCCCCACTATTGTCTTACGGGAAGGAGAAACGCGGGGGGTTGATCTTTCCAAATTCAAAAAAGATCCTACAGTTGTTTTACATGTTCTGCAAACGAACTTACTCGACCTTCGATTTATCTCTGAATCAGATAGCCTGTATCTCACTCCTACACCCGATACGCCCGCATTAACAAGTATCCGGGTCATGGCTAATGATGTTCCCAACGACATCTTGGTGCATACAAGACCGATGGTCAAACACACCTTCCTGTTCCATCCTGATTCTCCTGCGAATAAGATTATCGTGATGGGCGGATTTAATGACTGGTCCCGAACCGCTTTGCCGTTAAAAGATGAAAACAATGACGGTGTTTTTGAATGTACAGTTTTTCTAAAACCCGAACGCCACGAATATAAATTTGTCGTAGACGGACGCGAATTGATTGATCCGGACAACCCTGTATTTATTTCAAACAATATCGGCGGTTGGAATTCGATTCTTGATCTCTCTTCGCATAAAAAAACTCCTGCAGGTCAATGGGTGAAATCGACTCAAAACCGTAATCGACTCCATTTTGATTTCATACCGCCAAAAGATGAAGCACTTCCAGTGGATGTTAATGTCTATTTCAACAATCAGCTTCTTCATCCGGATGCGTTTGATCCCAAACCTGATGGAAGCGTGATGGTAAACTGCTCAAAATACAGCAATGGTCTGCTTCGTATTACAGGGATGGATTCTAACGGAAGGGCTATCCTCGAAAATCACACCATCCTGAAAAACGGAAAACCGATCCATCCGGACACTGATCCTGGAGACTGGCATTTTTCTGTGTTGTATAATCTTATGGTAGATCGTTTTCTGGACGGAGATCCATCCAATACACAAAAAGCACCGGATGAAGATGTACATCCATTGGCAAACTTCATTGGAGGAGATTTAGCCGGAATCATTCAGAAACTGGAAGAAGGATATTTCACCAACCTCGGTGTATCGGCGATTTGGATATCTCCTCTCCAACTTCAACCCAAAAATGCTTACACCGAATGGATTCCGCCGAATCGTAAATTCACTGGATATCACGGATATTGGCCCATCGCTCCTCGGACAATCGATCCGCGATATGGTACCGAAGAAGAATTGAAAAAACTAGTTGATCTCGCTCATCAACAGGGATTTAAAATCATCCTGGATTTCGTCAGTAACCATGTCCACGAAGAACATCCCTATTTCAAAGAGCATAGAGATTGGTTTGGCAATGTGACGACCGATAAAGGCGAAATGAACATCCGGAATTGGAGTGAAGAAACTCGGTTAACAACTTGGTTTGATGAATTCATTCCGTCGTTTGATTATGTGGCTGCTCCCGCCGCAGAGAAGCAGGTAGTTGAAGATGCATGCTGGTGGCTGGAAACATATGATCTTGATGGATTCCGTCAGGATGCTGTTAAGCATGTTCCGCATAGTTTTTGGAAATCATTAACCGCTGAAATGAAAAAACGTGTTCCCCATAAAAAGCTGTATCAAATTGGCGAATCTTTTGGTTCGGATGATTTGATCCTCGACTACGTCAATCCAGGAGAATTAGACGCTCAATTCAATTTTTCAATTTATTTCAATGCCAGAAATCCCTTTGTAGCGGACAAGGCTGATTTTACATTTTTATCTACCCTCCTTTCTGAAAATATCAAAACCTATCAGCCGATAAACTTGATGGGGAATATCACATCGAGTCATGATCAATTGCGGTTTATCGGTCTGGCTGACGGTCAAGTCGCTTTCAGTGATAACGGAACCGAACGGACATTTTTTGATCCCCCGCAAGCAGTCCAATCCTTGAATAGCTACAAAAAGTTGGCATCGTTTCATGCCTTCAATTTATCTATACCGGGGGTGCCGGTTTTGTATTATGGTGAAGAGATCGGTTTGATGGGTTCCGGAGATCCTGGGAATCGCCGTCCGATGAGATTTGATGATGAGATCACCGATGTTGAAAAGACCCTTAAAGAAGAGTTTGCCACTCTGAACAAATTGCGCAGTACCTATCCTTCTTTATCTGTAGGTGATTATCGATTGGTTTACGTTGACGGACCTGTTTTCATTTACGAAAAATATTATTTTGATGAAGTGATCCTCGTTGCGTTTAATCATAGTGAGGAAATCAAAACCATTAACCTGGATACTCAACCCGGTTTCGGATGGGAATCCCTTTATTCAGAAATGAATATCAATGTCACTGAAGCGCACCTAACGTTAATTTGCCCTCCTTATTCGTACGGATTTATCAAACAGACACCGTGAAACATACTATCATTAAACTTATCATCTTCGCATTCGGCTTTCTTAGTCTTCTCCTAGCAGATGACAGCTGGAAACTCTACGATGATTCCGAGGTTGACGTGATTGAGATTACGATAGACCCGGAAGATCTGATCTGGATTTACGCCAATGTTGAGAGCGATTCTGTTCATCCGGCAACGGTTCATTACTCGAATGAATGGTTCGATGATACGGTAGATAATGTTGGATTCCGACTTCGGGGAAATACATCCAGAGAGTCAGCAAAAAAATCCTTCAAACTCGATTTTAACCATTTTGTCCCGGGAAGAAGCTTTTACGATGTCGAAAAAATCAATCTGAACGGTGAACATAATGATCCGTCCATCATCCGCAGTAAATTGTGTTGGGATTTATTTCAGGATATCCAATTGCCGGTATCTCGCGCCACACATGCTGCGGTATATATCAATGGAAATTATTACGGGCTCTATATTTCCATTGAGCATATTGACGATACATTTTTGTCAAAAAACTACTCGGATGACAGCGGAAATCTATGGAAATGTCTTTGGCCGGCTGATTTGACGTATCGTGGGGATAATCCCGAAAATTATCATCCCTATGTTGGTGATAACCGTCCATATGATCTTAAAACCAATCGTGATGAGTATGATTATTCAAAACTTGCCCGATTGATCCGTATTATCAATCAAACAACCGATCATGCTTTTGCAGATTCATTGGAGAATGTCCTGCGTGTTGATGAAGCGCTGAAATACTTTGCTATGAATATCCTTGTTGGCGATTGGGATGATTATTGGTTTCTAATGAACAATTTTTATCTATATCATGAACCGAATGATGAAAGATTTCATTGGATTCCTTATGATTATGATAACACATTTGGAATTGATTGGTTCAATATCGATTGGACAGCAACCAATCCGTATAACTTTCCGGTGATGAACGGTGGTGATCGTCCATTGGTTGAACGGCTGCTGAACAATAACCAATACCGTGATCTGTATACACATTTCTTGGAGTTTTTTCTCGACAATGTTTATGAATATACTATGCTCGAAGACCGGATCAATTTGTTCTATCCAGCTCTCTATCCATGGGCGGAGATCGATGAATACAGAACCCTCGATTACGGTTTTACGTTGAATGATTTTTATGAATCTTATTTTGCTGATTCGTATCAGAATCAACATGTAAAGCGAGGACTTTTAGAATTTATCGATGCGCGCATTGCTTCATTTTCAAGTCCGGCACCCTATACAGGAGCACCGCCAATCATCTACAACATTGAGTGGTTTCCGAAAAATCCTCAACCGGAAGACAGCATTTATGTAACAGTCGCAGCTTTCGGCGGCAATGGCCTTCAAGAGATCACGATTCGTTATTATGATAATCCTGTACCTGTTTGGACAGAATATCCCATGGATTATGTGCCAATCACGGGAACGACAATTGTCGAAGAACGAGATAGATGGACGGGTATAATTCCACCTTTGGGAATTGGAACGACCGGGTATTTTGACATTGTTGCTGAAGATCAATTAGGACAAACACAGCAATATCCGCGCACCCGAAAGATAACTCTACAAACTCCCGGAGAAGATGATACTCCGTTGTTTATCAATGAATTCCTCGCTAAAAACAGTACGGTAAATACAGATGAAGCCGGTGAATATGATGATTGGATCGAGCTGTACAATCACTCGGATCAGGATATCAATTTAAGCGGGATGTATCTCACCGATAAATTAGATAACTTAACGAAATGGCAATTTCCTTTTGGTGGCGTGATGCTCGAACCCGGAAACTATCTTTTGATCTGGTGTGATGAAGATCAAGAGCAAGGATTACTACATACCAATTTTAAACTGTCCGGAAACGGAGAGTCGATTGCTCTGGTCGCTGAAGACGGAGTGACGATTATTGATTCACTAACATTTGGACCGCAGACTACTGATATATCTTTTGGTCGCTATCCTGACGCCTCGGGAGATTGGACTTCATTGGATCCGACACCCGGTTCAGCAAATGTTTCGCTGGTCACGGATCAACATCAAATCCCTGACTCATTTGATTTGTATGCGTTCCCGAATCCGTTCAACCCGATGACAACCATCAACTACACTTTAAAAGAGAGTGGACAGATTACACTCTCAGTATATAACGTAACCGGGGAACACATTGAAACAGTCCTTAAAACTCATCAAAATCCCGGTGAATATCATTTTGTGTGGAATGCATCAAATCTCTCAAGCGGTATTTACTTTATTCGATTGCAGAATGACAAAACTCATAAAGTTCAAAAAGTATTACTGTTAAAATAAACGTTTAGCGGGAACGCCTGGGAATCGAACCCAGCTCCCCGGGAATACCGGGGACAACGATTTTGAAGACCGCGGCGGGCACCAGCCTCGCAATCATTCCCAAAATGTGTTAATTCGGCTTATGAATCACACGGTAATTTAACGAAAATTTTCGTTTTAATTCCTTCCCTACTCTCTGCGCTTCTGCTTTTGAAGAAAACCGCAAAACACGCACGGCGTGAAGCCGTTTGCCGCCAGAGTCAATCTCATCAATTTCAACGGTGTATCCGTTCTGGCTCAAATTCATTTTCAATTTCTTCGCATTCTGATATTTCCCGAACGCACCGACTTGAATGACCCACGGTTTTTCCTTCGGGTTAAGAATAGGTGTGACCGGTTTCTTATCCACCGTTTCTTTCTGCTTCTTTGCAGTGGTGATCTTTTCCTTTGCCTGATCACTGGGAATGCGAATTAATGTTGTTTTTGGATCAAGCTCTAAATCGGTATAACCGTAATGATCATATTTTAGATTAGGATAATAATGTTTAAATACCCGAAGATAATAATGTGAACTATCGGTCTCACCGGTTGCATCATAACTTTTAACCATCAGATTCATCGCACGCTGAATATGGTTTGAATCCGGGTATTTTAATGGGATTAAACGAAATTGGACACTCGCTTGACTATACAATCCTCGGGCGTACAGATATTCACCGATTTTAATCTGTGCATCATCCGCCCAGCGGGAATCCGGGAACCGTTCCAGGAAATCCCTGTATTTTTCAATGGATTTATCCCCATCGGTTGTGGTGAGTGCAGTCAGAAAACGGACGCCGTCATTGTTTGGATATTTCGACTGAAGTTCTGGGAGATGCTGTCTTACCTCTTCAATGCGGCCTTCCTGGATCAGTGAAAAATACATTTCGGTGTTTTGAGAGAAAACGATCGAATGAGACCCCAGAATAATCAGCCATCCGAACAGATTTACGATCACAGCAGGGATGGTATTTTGTCTGATCATCTTGCGTGTTTATCCCTCACCGAAATCACGATTATTTGTCCGAATCAGTGTCAGATAAAAGCGTTCGAAGTTCATCCACCTGATTGGCTAATTCATGCGGCGGTTTCAACGACAGTGATAATTTTAATTTCATCAATCGGATCTGTAATGAAGCCGGGTTACGAGTCAAGGCCGTGTCGACCAAACTCAATGCTGTTTCCCGATCGCCTTTTTCTTCAAGAACGTTTGCAAGTTTTGCCAAAGCATCTAAATTAGCCGGATCTTGTTCAAGAACACGGTTATAGAAGTTCTCCACCTCGCTGAACCGACCCAAATCAAAGAGTGCGGATTCAATCTTATGGAAAACCTTCTTCGCACCGGACGGAACCAATATCGCATATTTTTCCCAGTATTCGATGGCTTTAATTAAATTGCGTTCTTCTTCATATACATTCCCGATGTGAAGATTGGATTCCCCGAAATCAGGTGAAAGTTTAATCGCTTTCTTAAACGATGATAATGCGCTTTGACGATCGCCTTGATCCAAACTGTCCAATCCTTCATACATCTGGAATTGCGCTATTTGTGCCTTATCCTGTGTGTTGTTGATCCGCTGGACTAATTTGGCATACTTGGCAGCTAAAGGCCAATTACGCTCTTTGACCGCAATGGATAATAAAAATTCGGTGGCAGCCAAATTTCTGCGCTCAAACGTCAAAATGATCTCCGCTTCCCGTCTGGATTGCGGTAATTTCTCCAGTTTTTGATAATCCTCTGCCAATGCCATGTGAATGTCCACTTTCCGCGATTTCGACAAATTTGGTCTGACCGTCAGCGATTGGTGGATCTTCAGTGCTTGTTCAGGATGAGTATCCCGTAAAATATTGCCTAACTGCATATAGGCATCGATGTGATCCGAATCGTTGCGCACTACTTCTTTGAGTAACGACACAGCGGTTCGTTTATCATTGCGGACCATCGCATTGAGAGCATCAGTGTACAGCGTACTTGTTCGATGCTTCTTTTTCGGTTTCATCGTCACAAAGATGATCCCTGCCGCAGCCGCAATAACGAGAAGAATAAAGATGATGGTCATACCGGTCACAATTAAACATCCTCTCTTTCTTCAGTCATATTGATACCTTCTTCAATGGCGACGTTTCTCAAATCATTCAATTCACTCACGATCCGATGGTTTTTAATATTCAGCGCACGTATTTCAGCTTTGGCTGAAAGCAGTAAACCGACCGCCGAGATATAACCGATCATAATTCCAATTCCCAATGCAAAGAGCATCACCAATGCAACACTGACGTTTTCGTATTGTTTAAAGATCAGATTCACCGAGACAAGCGCTGTATTCTGCATGAGAAAGATGAGTGCAAATAAAAGAACGATAAACAGCGTAAAAATTTTGATTAACTTCATTTTGATGACTCCTTAATTGATGATCTGCCCATGAAGACTGACTCCGTGAGCCCTATGTATTTTAACATGAACAATGTCTTTGATCGAAGCATTTTCTTTATCAAACATGACCCATTTATTTGAATCCGTTCTCCCTGCCCATTGGTCTGAAGAACGTTTGCTTTCTTTTTCTACAAGGACGGGAACCACACTCCCGACGACTAATTGATTACGGAATAATGTGTGCTCTTTCTGAAGAGCGATCAGTTCTTCCAATCGCTTTTGTTTCACATCCTCTTCAACATGATCGGTATACTCTGCGGCTTTTGTATACGGACGCGGTGAATACTTAAAGGTAAAGGCTGAATCAAACTTGACATGATTCATTACCTCCAGCGTTTCTTGGAATTCCTCATCCGTTTCACCGGGAAATCCGACAATGATATCGGTGCTGATCCCCACACAGGGCAGTGTTTCCCGAATCTGATCCGCCAGTGTCATGAAATGCGGTTTGGTGTACGTTCGGTTCATCCGTTTGAGTACGCGGTCAGATCCTGCCTGAAGCGGTAAATGAATGGAATTACAAACAACATCGTGACTTGCCATAATGTTTAGAAGATCACTGTCAATGTCCTGCGGATGCGGAGAGGTATATCGAATTCGTTTCACACCCGAAACGGCAGCGATACGATCCAACAAATCATGGAATCGTTTTTCGCCAACCCGATAAGAATTTACATTTTGTCCAAGCAGCGTGATCTCGACAAATCCGTTATCAACCGCTTCTCGAACTTCCTGCTCAATGCTTTCAATACTTCGGCTTCTCTCCCGCCCTCGTGTAAACGGCACGATGCAGAACGTGCAGAATTTGTCGCACCCCCTCATAATGGAGATCCAGGCATTGATCCCTTCTTTACGGCTTGGGAACAAATTGTCATAAACCTCAAATTTAGAAAGTTTTGTATCCACGATGTGTTTTTCGCCTTTTTCTTTCCGCTGAAGAATATCAGGCAGTCGACGATAAGAATCCGGTCCGAGAACGATATCAACGTATGGTTTGTTCTCGAGTAAATCATTTTTTAAATGTTGAGCCATGCACCCCAATACACCGATCAATACATCAGGTCGTTCCCGCTTGATCTTATTGAACTGCCCTAATCGTGTGTGGACTTTTACTTCAGCATGATCTCGAACCGCACAGGTGTTTACCATAATCACATCGGCGGATATCATATCCTTGGACTCAGTCAATCCCTGCTCTTGAAGAATGCCTTCAATCAATTCGGAATCGGCGACATTCATTTGACAGCCATAGGTTTCCAGATAATAGGATTTATTCATTGGTTTTGTTCGGATATAATGTAAAAGCGGGTGTTAATTCACCACTCCGCTGAAGAAATAATCTAACGGGTTTTGCGGTGTGCCGTAATAATGAACTTCATAATGCAGATGCGGACCGTTGGTTCTGCCGGTATTTCCGGATTTGGCGATCACATCCCCTCGTTTCACCTTAGCGCCTTTTTTCACTAAAAGTTTTGAAAGATGAAGGTATAATGTTGTGTATCCGTATCCGTGGTCGATTTTGATATACTTCCCGTTACCGCCGCGGTATCGTGCTTCTTTTACAACGCCGTCAGCCGGAGCGATCACTTTCACGCCCGTCGGCACGGTAATATCCAGACCGTAATGAAAACGACGTGTGTGATCCAGCGGATCCCTGCGGTAACCGAACCCTGAATTTAAATATCCGCTGGTAATAGGACGCAAAGACGGAACATGTTTCATCCGATCAGAATTTTCTTTCACAAAATCGTAAACCGTTTCATAACTGGCAAGTTCCAGTTTGATTTTCCGGGACAGATGATCAATATCCATCTCAAGTTCAGAAATCTTGGATTTAAATTCTTCGTTCTCGTAGATGTCAGCAGGCGACCGGTCTAACCGGATACCTCCAATCCCAACTTGACGGATATCCTGATCGATCTCGGGTAAATTAGCATAGGTGCGAACGGCTTTATCTTTTTCCTCGATATTCTCCATGTCGGAGTTCATTTCTCCGAGACGCCCCTGAAGTTCATGAAGTGTATGCGATATTGACGAATACTCTTCTTTAATGCTTTGGAGTTTTTCTTGATACAGGATCTGTGTTAGCACCTCAGCGCTGAAAAACAAAACAGCACAAACCAAAACAACAGCGATCCCCATTATCCCCCAAAGTGTTTTGGACGAAAAATGCCATTGTCTGACCGTGTTTGGTTTTTCAGTTTGAATAATATATGATTTGTATTTACGTCTACTCAAAGAGTTCTTTATCCATTTAGCCGTCTATTTTACACGTCTTTTAGTAAATATTCAACCGTGTTGTTATCGGTTTATTCTTCTGTTTTTTCTTCAGATGTTTCCGGTTCTTCCGTTTCGTCATCTGTTTCATCCAGGATAATGTCTGATTCATTGATTTCATATTCATCTTTGATCCGTTGGATCTCTTCTTCCTTTTGATCAATTTCAGACTGAAGTTCATCCGTCTTTTGGATGTAATTAAAAAATTCTGTATTCCCCGTGAAGTTGACAACATTCTCTGTCTGTGCTTGACGGGCAGTATACCGTCCAAGATCTTCATACGTTTTAGACAATTCACGCTGAAGCTGATGTGCTTCAAGGCGAATTTTACTAATCTTGGTTAGCTCTTCTGTTTTTGCGACTGCAATTTTACTGACTTCTTCAGCTTTTTCAACAGCCACGCTCCCCCATTGGAGCATGTTCTTTTTCAAATCGTCCCATAATTTGGCCATTTTTTTACTCCTAATCCTAGGCTAATTTATGAAGGAAAACCCATCCGTTAATGCAATATTTTTCTTCAATTTCAAAAGAGAGTTAAACTTGATTATCCTTTGAAATTTTATTCAAAGCCGATCCGGCTTTAAACCACTCAATTTGCGTTTGATTATACGAATGATTCAGAATCACCGAATCAGAAGTACCACCAGCGTGTACCACATCCATGGTCAGCGGTTTCCCTTCGGTAAAATTCTCAAGATCAACAAAATTAAATGTATCATCTTCTCGAAATAGATCATAGGATTTTTCATCCGCGAAAGTCAGTGCCAACATCCCCTGCTTTTTCAAATTCGTTTCATGGATTCTTGCAAAGGATTTTACAATCACAGCACGAACGCCAAGGTGTCGAGGCTCCATTGCTGCATGCTCGCGGGATGAACCTTCACCGTAATTGTGATCACCGACCACAATCGTCGGAACGCCTGCATCTTTATATTTTCTTGCTACATCCGGTACCGCATTGAGTGAACCATCCAACTGATTGACAACATGATTCGTTTCACCGTTAAACGCATTCACCGCACCGATCAAACAATTATTGGAAATATTGTCCAAGTGCCCGCGAAACTTCAGCCACGGACCCGCCATTGAAATATGGTCGGTTGTGCATTTTCCTTCTGCTTTGATCAGAAGCTTTGCCCCCAGGATATTCTTCCCATTCCATGGTGCAAACGGTGATAATAGCTGTAATCGATCTGAGTCCGGGTTGACGATCACATCAATTGAGCTGCCGTCTGCCGCCGGTTCCTGATATCCATTATCTTCAACGTCAAACCCATTCAAAGGCAGTTCATATCCCGTTGGTTCGGCAAGCATGACTTTTTCACCATTTTCGGTGAGTAATATATCAGTGATCGGATTAAAATCCAGCCTGCCCGATATCGCAATCGCCGCCACCATTTCCGGTGAAGCAACAAAAGCATGTGTGTTTGGATTGCCGTCTGCCCGCTTGGCAAAATTCCGGTTAAATGAGTGAACGATTGAGTTTTTTTCTTCCTTTTCAGATCCGTCACGATCCCATTGACCGATACACGGTCCGCAGGCATTAGTGAAGATTTTTGTGGATTCAAACTTGGTAAAGATATCAAATAATCCGTCTCTTTCAGCGGTGAAACGAACTTGTTCAGAACCCGGATTGATTCCCAAAGATGCTTTGGGTTTGATACCCTTTTGATATGCATCCTTCACAATGGATGCCGCCCGGGAAAGATCCTCATAAGATGAATTGGTACATGAACCGATCAAAGCCCACTCAACATCTAAAGGCCAATCATTTTCCGTTGCCTTCTTATTCATTTCCGCAACAGGTGTAGCAAGATCGGGAGTAAACGGCCCGTTCAGATGCGGAGAAAGTGTTGATAAATCAATTTCGATAACTTGATCAAAATAACGATCCGGGTCAGCATAAACTTCCGGATCACCCGTTAAATAATCACGAATCTCATTCGCTGCATCGGCGACTTGATCCCGTCCGGTGGCACGCAGATACCGCTCAATACTATCATCATATCCAAAAGTCGATGTCGTAGCGCCGATCTCAGCTCCCATATTACAGATCGTTCCTTTTCCGGTGGCTGAAAGGGTTTTTGCTCCCTCACCAAAATATTCTACAATAGCTCCCGTTCCGCCTTTAACTGTAAGAAGTCCCGCAACGTGCAGGATCACATCTTTCGGCGCGGTCCAACCGCTGAGTTTACCGGTTAATTTTACGCCGATCAGTTTCGGAAATTTCAACTCCCACGGCATCCCTGCCATCACGTCTACGGCATCCGCTCCGCCAACACCGATAGCCACCATGCCTAATCCGCCGGCATTCACGGTATGAGAATCGGTTCCAATCATCATTCCGCCGGGAAATGCATAATTTTCCAACACCACCTGATGGATGATCCCTGCACCAGGTTTCCAGTATCCGATACCGTATTTATTTGAAACCGATGACAGAAAATGATAAACTTCTTCATTCACATTTTTGGCGTTTTTTAGGTCAGAATCTGCACTGGTTTTGGCTTGGATGAGATGATCTGCATGAACGGTTGTCGGAACAGCAACTTTTGAGCGTCCCGCCTGCATAAATTGAAGCAGAGCCATCTGAGCGGTCGCATCCTGCATCGCAACCCGATCAGGGTAGAAATTCACATAATCCACACCGCGCTGATATCCGGCTGACGGAAGATCATCCGCTAAATGCGCATAAAGTATCTTTTCGGCTAAGGTTAATGGTTTACCGGTGGCTTTTTTTACGGCTTCTACTTTTTCAGCCATTGCTGAATACACTTTACTTATTTTATCAAAATCGAACATCGTTTATGATTCCTATCTATTCTAACCTAAAATTTTTATCTAATTAAGAGCACTTAATTTACGATTTTCTGGTCTTTCATACCAATGAACCATTACGATTTAATCTGCAATAAGTTCAAATCTGAGTAAATTCCGGGTACGAAATTTGATGATTTGATTACGATGTTAGAAATTGGACAATTAAAAATACAAAATCCGGTATTACTGGCACCGATGGCCGGAGTAACGGATTACTCCTTCCGCCTTCTTTGCAAAGAACAAGGCGCAGGGATTGTCTATTCGGAATTTGTTTCCGCTCATGGGATTATTCGCGAGAATGAAAAAACACTGAACATGATCCGGTTTACGGAATTTGAGCGACCGATTGGGATTCAGATTTTCGGTGATGATCCTGCCGTCATGGCAAAAGCAGCTCGGTTTGTCGTCGATCAATTCCAGCCGGATATTCTGGATATCAATTACGGATGTCCCGTTCCGAAAGTTACTAAAAAAGGCGCTGGTTCTGCTGCGCTGAAAGATTTACAGCTGATGTCTGATACCACGTCCGCAGTGGTAGAATCTGTCCCTGACGTCCCGGTGACAGTAAAAATGAGATCAGGTTGGAGTCATGATACTATCGTCATCCCGGAAGCAGGGCAGATCATCGAAAAAGCCGGAGCAAAAGCAGTCACACTTCATCCCCGCACCACAAAACAAGGATACTCCGGATTGTCAGACTGGTCTTTGATCAAAATTCTCAAGCAGTCCGTGTCCATCCCTGTGATCGGAAACGGCGATATCACCTCCGTCGATCACATGAAAAAAATGATAGATGAAACACATTGTGACGGCGTCATGATCGGAAGAGCGGCGTTGGGTAATCCGTGGATATTCAGACAATTGAACGCCGAGATGCGAGGGAAAACAATTCCGGGTGATCCAACATTTCAAGAACGAATTTCAATGTGTGAGCGGCATTTAGATCTGCTCATCAAAGAACACGGTGACCGCGTCGGATCTAATTTAATGCGGAAGCATTTTGGGTGGTATCTGAAAGGATTCCCCAGAGCAGCAGCGCTTCGTAAAACGTTGGTTACTGCGCCCGATATAAAAACGATGCAGGATATTTTAGCGGATCAATCTTCTATCGATTGATCATACGTTAAATCGGATTTCGATCACTTCGTTGGGTTGAAGGATATAGTCTCGCTCGACGACCCTGGCAACGCCTTTTGTTTTACATTCGTTAAAATTGTGGCACGTCATATATTCATCAAATGTCACCACATCTCCACGGATAAACCCCCGTGCTAAATCGGTATGAATTTTACCGGCACATGTGACGATGTCCGAACCTTTATCAACGATCCATGCATGGGATTCCGTCGGCCCGGATGTATAGAAAAACATTTTCCCGGCTTTTTCAAGAACTTGGTCAAAGACATTGTTGATATCTTCCGTTTCGTCTATTTCCACCACCGGTTTAAGGCTGTGAGGTGAAACGGTTTTCAAAATAGTCATCTCATCTTCGGTAAAAGTAACATCACAGAGCGGTGTTTCGTTTTCTAAAATTTCGATGCATTTCTTTGCCAGCAATTTTTCAGATGCTTCTTCTGATCGTTCCAACCGGGATTCAAACTTTTCAAGATCTTCAATCAGCACGTCTAAAATCTGACCTTTTAGGACGATTATCGCATCCGTTTTTGCAAATTCATCGGGGATTAATTCCATAAAATACGGAGTCACTTTTTTTGGCTTATCTTTTTCAGCCAACGCGGTCAGGTATTGATCTTTGTATTTTATTTTACCTTCCGGTAAATCGATGCCGGTAAATCCTATTTTCACTCTGTGTCTTTCTATTTTATCGTTACAGGATGTTTTAACCGATTTTTGGCTAAAACAACGCGCCGAAACTACTATTTTTTCATGATTCCTCTGAAATATTTCTTCACGGATGTGGCGAATTATCCATAATTTCGCCGTCGATGAAAATCTATATTATATGGCTTATCGGCGTGATCGCCTGGAATTACGGATTTCCGTCAGTCCCCCCTGCGGCTGATGTGATTGTTGCCGTCCTCTTGTCTTTTATGACAATCGGTTTGAATAAGTTAAAGCGTGCTGCAGTTTCGGTAAGCAAAGAGTCTTAATCATCTTTGCTCTTCGGTTAGTTTAAATCTTTTTCAGCATCTCCAATGCCAACGCTCCCGCACCCAAAATAGCCGCATCTGCACCCGGCAAACCTGATGATAAAATTTTCACCCGACCTTTGAAGACAGGAAGCAGATTTTCTTCCATTGCTTCAATCACCGGGTCAAACAGCAGATCTCCGGCATTGGTTAACCCGCCGACTAAGAAAATAGCTTCAGGATGAAGATGGGAAACGGTCGTCGCCAAGAATTCGCCCAAAATATGACCGGTCTCTTGAAATGCTTTTGCTGCAACATTATCATTCTGAAGCGCTGCCAAATAAATGTCCTTTGAAGATAGCTCATCTCGCGGAACTTCAGATAACAGAGAAGAAGGATTGTGTTTTATACTCTGTTTTACGGTTCGTAAAATACCACTCGCACTTGCATACGCCTCTAAACAACCTTTCAGTCCGCAAGAACATTTTCTACCATTTTTCTTGACAATGCAATGACCCAGTTCTCCGGCATGACCGCTTAATCCGTACACAACGTCACCATTGACAACAATTCCGCTGCCCAAACCGGTTCCCAGCGTGATCACGACAAAATCTTTCATTCGATTTGCAGCACCAAACTGCATTTCGCCAAGCGCGGCGGCATTCGCGTCGTTAGTCAACGAGCACGGCACATCTAATTCAGCCGAGACTAAATCAGCCAACGGAAGCGTTCCCCATGAAAAATTCGGCGGATCGATCATTTCTCCGGTGTAATAATTCCCGTTTGGTGCACCGATGCCTACGCCTGCTAATTCATATTTCGACTTACGTTTTTCCATTTCAGCAAGAATCATCTCCGACAACCGTTTAATAAACGTAAGCGGAGAGTCTTGGCCGCCCGTCGAAAAACTATCCTTAAAAAGGATATTTCCATCCATATCAATCAATCCGAAAACCGTATTGGTTCCGCCGATATCAATGCCGCAAACGATGGGTATGTTTTTACTCATGATTATATCGCCCCAAGCGATTCCAAATATTTTTGCACATTTAAAATGTCATCTTTGCTGGTTAAATCAGGGACTTTCTCCGAAAACGGGATCGTAAACATAGCTGATTCGTGATTCTCCAGCAGCATCTTGATTGCCGTCGGCAATTCTTTTTCCTGCCGAACCGGATGCATCGGACATTGTTCAAGGATGGGCAGCATAATATCATAATCCAAACGGAAAATATTCATGCTCACACCGATACGCCCGAACTGATCCGCTGCACGGTTGACGTCATCTTCTTCCGGTTTTTCAACGATGTTTTCTAAAAACCCATTCTGGTCTTTCCAAATGACTGAAAAAGCATTGACCCGCTCTTTTTCGACGCCGAGTGAATCTCTGTCATAATCGATCATCGCGCTTAGATTCGTATCATTCAGTAACGCTTTGAATGCATCAATGGAATATAAATTGTCGCTGTTGCAAATCGTGAACTTTTCGCCTGACCATTCCGGCTTGACTTTCATCCCCTGTAAAACAGCATCAGCAGTTCCCAACGGCTTTTCGCGACCTTCAGGAATTAATTGCCGGGCAAAGGATATATTCAACTCCCAGACGTTTCTATTTTTATAATACGTTTCGGTGAAATCATCCCGTTCGTTGATGACGATCACGATCTGCTTATAACCGGACTCCGCTGCATGAAACAACAGGTAATCCATAAATGGACGTCCGCCCTCACCGACGCTGATCATCGACTTAGGCTTGAGGTTGGCTTCTTCAACCCATTTGGAATTCAAATCACTCCCTGCCTGTGATTTTTTCATCCTTGATGATATCCCTGCAGCCAGTATGATTAAATTTTTATTCATGTGCTCACTTATGTCCTTCGTTATTCATTTTCACCATCAATCGCGTGTGATTGTCATCTATTTGGATTGATAATTTACAGTGATTAACTACAAGAAAAGAAGCAATGTGTCTTACGAAAAATGGATTGCCCGGATTCAGGCAGTATTTTGGATTTTTTAAGAATAAAAAATTGACTGACGAACAGCTTAATCGGTATATTTGCCGGCTATATTAACATAGAAAATTTGGTAATTAAATGAATAAAACACTTACACCCAGATATATCCTGATTGCGATCATTCTCTCATGGGCGATTTATGCACTTTGGCCATCAGTACAGCATCAAATGCTGACTGAAACACAAATTGAAGAGATGAAAGAAGCAGGGACTTATAACGATCTAGAAAATAAAACAATCAAACAAGGTCTTGATTTGAAAGGCGGAATGTATATCGTACTCGAAGTAGATCTTCCTACGCTGATTACGAATCTTGCCATCAATAAAGACGGGAAATTTGATCGTGCATTGGCAGAGATCAAAACTCAAATGGATTTACCGGAAGTCAATTTCTTTGATCTTTTCACTCAAACTGCTGCCAAACATGAGTTAAGACTTCCCCGTTACTATCATGTGTATGGATCCAATGTTGAGGAAATTGTAGCCGGCCTCAGTGAAGAAGCCGATGATGCTATCAATCGCGTATTGGAAATTTTACGAAATCGTGTTGACCAATTTGGTGTCTCTGAACCGACGATCCAAAAACAAGGCAGTCATCGTATCGTTGTTGAGCTGGCAGGGATTCAAGACCCAGAACGTGCACGTTCACTTTTAGAAAGCACTGCTCTGTTAGAATTCTATATCGTTAAAAATGCTGAAATCACCAACGATCTGTTAACCCGTGTTGACAATATCGTCAAAGGGACTAAAGAACTGGATGAGCTGGTTGAAACCAACGGCGAAGCAGCTACGGAAGAAGCGGCACAAGAAAAAGAGGTCAAAGTCAGTGATGACAAATCAGTTTCAGTTAGCGAATTATTCGGTGAGACAGAGACTGCAACATCCGACACTGGTTCAGTTGTTGTTGATCAACGTTTGTTTGAAGAAAGACCTTTCTCCTCTCTATTAAGAGCGTATGGGGGAAATATCGGCGTTCCTGAAAAGAATGTTTACGCGGTTAAGAAAATTCTTAGCATGCCAGAAGTCAGTCTGAAGCTTGAATCAGGCAACGGCGTATTTCTTTTCTCCGATGAAGCACAATCGCTTACAGACGTGGACGGCCGAGAAGAAAAACTGTACAGCCTTTACCATTTAGAGAAAGATCCTGAGATTACCGGTGGTGTGATTGAAGAAGCAAAAGAACGTCTTGGAAGTCAAGCGGGCGGCGCATCCGGTCAACCCGTTGTTTTACTAAGCATGAACAGCGACGGAGCTAAACAATGGGCGCGAGTTACCGGAGCAAATGTGGGTCGCCGTGTTGCCATCGTTTTGGATAAGAAAGTGCACATGGCACCGACTATCCGTGAGAAGATTACAAGGGGCGGTACTCAAATTGAAGGATTTGCAGATATGAACGAGGCGAAAGATATTGCTATCGTCCTTCGTGCCGGTGCTCTTCCTGCTCCTGTGAATATCATTGAAGAACGAATTGTCGGTCCTTCACTCGGTGCTGATTCTGTGAAAAGCGGAACGCTTTCGGTCCTGATCGGACTTGCGTTTGTGCTTCTGTTTATGTTGATCTATTACAAAGGATCAGGATCAATTGCAGATTTCGCGCTGATCTGGAATATTGTATTAGTACTGGCTGTGTTAGCATCGTTACAAGCCACATTAACCCTTCCGGGGATTGCAGCGTTGATTTTGACAGTGGGTATGTCCATTGATGCTAACGTGATCATTTTTGAACGGATCAGAGAAGAATTGAAAAAAGGGAAAACACCCAAAGCGGCAATTGACGGCGGATATGATCGTGCATTAACCACGATTATCGACGCCAACATTACAACGGTGATCGCAGCATTAGTTCTTTATCAGTTTGGCACCGGTCCGATTCGCGGGTTTGCTACGGTTCTTTTCTGGGGAATTGTCATCAGTATGTTCACCGCGATTTTTGTAACGAGAACTATATTTAACTCCTTCTCAAAACGGACGGGATTCCGGAGGTTAAGCATATGAGACTGATTAAAGAAACACATATTAAATTTATGGATCAGCGTAGATTCGGATTTATCCTTTCAACGGTGCTGATCTTAGCCGGGTTGGTTTCCTTGGTGATAAACGGAGGACCAAAATTAAGTATCGACTTTAATGGCGGAACAATGGTTGCTGTTCATTTTAATGAACCGATGGATATCAATTCGATTCGCGGCACACTGTCCGATGTTTCTGTTGAAGGTCAATCTTTTGATCTTGGGAAAGAAGAAATCAAACAATTCGGTGCACCCACCAATGTTTCGATCCGGATTTCATACAATGAAAATGAACCGAAAGATTTTGGGCAGGTCGTTGTCAACCATCTTTACCAAGCTTATCCGAATAAAGTACCGACAGATATCAATGACTTTGTGCTGACGATTGAACGTGTCGGGCCAAAAATCGGGTCAGAATTAAGTGGAAAAGCTGTGATGGCTGTCATTTCTGCATTAGGATTGATCTTACTTTACATCTCGGTACGGTTTGAATTTAAATTTGCCTTAGGGGCAATTGCTGCATTAACGCATGATGTTTTAATCACGCTTGGACTTTTTTCAATCCTTGGATACGAAATTTCTTTGTCGATCATGGCGGCTTTTCTAACCATCGTTGGATATTCACTGAATGATACGATCGTGATCTTTGATCGGATCCGTGAAAACATTAAAGTCAAACGCAACCTTGGCTATGATCGTATTGTTGATGAAAGCATCAATCAGTCACTCAGCCGGACAGTGATCACATCGTTGACCACATTCCTGGTTGTATTGATTCTTTGGCTGTTTGGTGGAGAAGTCATTCACGGATTTGCATTTGCGATGATCATTGGTGTGATCGTTGGGACATACTCCAGTATTTACATCGCGAGTCCGATTGTTGTCACACTGCATGATAAACAGACAGAAAAATAAGTTTAATGAACATATCAATTAGTAAAAACGCTCTCCTAATACGAGGGCGTTTTTAGTTTTATGAAGTTCAAACTTTACTCATTGTACGCATTTCTCTGCTTTTTATGGGGGACAACATGGTTTGCTATTAAAGTCAGTTTAAATGAAGGTACTCCTCCTTTTTTTGGCGCAGGGATACGATTCTTAATTGCAGGGGTCATCTTATGGGCGATCTTTTTTATCAAAGGTGAATCACTCCCGCGATCGCGAAATGCCATTAAATTATACTTGCAGTTTTCTATTTTGAACTTTTCCATCGCCTATGCCATCACGTACTGGGCAACACAATTTGTGTATTCAAACGTGTCATCCATTATGTGGGCAGGATTCCCATTAACAGTAGCAATCCTATCTCATTTTATTCTGCCGGATGAAAAACTGAATAAAAAGAAAATATCCAGTGTATTATTCGGGACGATCGGCGCGGTATTGGTGTTGAGTCAGGGAAAGAATTTTGGCGGAGATAATGTGATCTTGGGGATCGCTGCACTATCGGTATCGGTGCTGATTGCCTCCTGGCCGAATGTCAGTTTGAAAAAGTACGTTAATGAAGTCAACTCAATCCAATTGAATGCTGTCAGTCAGACGATGGGTGGGATCATCTTAATTCTACTATCTTTCCTCTTTGAGCATGGTCAGCCCATGATGGTTTGGACGATCAATAATCTCCTCGCATTAGGATATTTAATTGTTTTTGGATCTGCTGTAGGCTGGTTGATCTATTTTTGGTTGTTTTCTCATCTGAACATTACACAAATTTCTTATGTAGCATTTTTCCCGCCGATCATTGCCATTACCATCGGATGGATTTTTCTTGGTGAAGCACTCACACCCATTGCCGTTTTGGGTGCAATGTTGGTGATAGGAGGAGCTTTGGTGATCAATATTCCCTCCTCTTCATCAAAAAGAATTGATTAAATTCCATTCATGAAAATTCTTCATTACGCAGACTTTACGACCACCTTTGGGCAGATGGGATTAGTGAAATCCAAAAACGGGATTTGCGAAGTCTTATTTCCAGAAGATGTCCCGTTTAAAGATTATCTAACAAAAAAATATTCCGCGGATATTCAATATAACCCATCGGTTTTGAAGAATGAGTTAAAACAGATGGAAGATTACTTCGCCGGAAAGTTGAAATATTTTGACATAAAACTGGACTTATCTTTACCTCACTTTTATCAAAAAGTACTGATGGAAGTTATGAGAATTCCATACGGAGAAACAGCCTCTTATGGTGATATCGCTGCACGGGTGAATAATCCGAAGGCAGCTCGGGCTGTTGGTACGGCAAATGCACGAAATCCGATTCCTATTATCATCCCTTGCCACCGCGTAATCGCAGGAGACGGTTCCTTGGGCGGATACGGAGGAAGACTAGAACGAAAGATGTTCCTACTGGAATTGGAAGGCGCATTTTAAGTATGTTTATCTATTCATAATTTATCAATAGGATCAATTTCATCATGTGGCAGCATATTAAAAAAATGTTCTTTACCGGGCTGATCGCAATCGCTCCGGTTGCAATTACCTTTTATATATTAAATTTCATTTTTACAAATTTAAATAAAATTAATCTACCTATCCTTTCAAAGCTTGATTTAAATATCCCGGGGATGGGCGCGATTCTTACCGTCATAACCGTTTATTTATTAGGGTTATTTGTGAACAACTTTTTAGGGAAAAAACTATTCGTTTGGTTTGAAAAAATAATTACCAACATTCCGCTGGTAAACACTATTTATAAAACTATTAAACAGATCACTCAAGCACTTTCTGGGACAACGAATCGTAATTTTCACAGTGTAGTTTACATTCAATATCCGCGTAAGGATCTCTGGACTTTAGCCTTTGTAACCGGAGATTCGGTCAATCAGGACGGATGTGATTTTTATCATTTGTTTGTGCCGACAACACCTAACCCAACATCTGGTGTGTTTATCATGATACCGAAAAAAGACACACTGCAAGCGGATGTCAGTGTAGAAGAAGCATTAAAAATTGTCATTTCCGGCGGAATGCTTGCACCGCCAAAACATCACGTTGGTTCCAACCCATCATAATCAGGAGTAATAAACATGGATAATTCTTGGCTGCAACTCATTTTTCTATTGTTTTTAAGTTATCTAACGGGATCATTTCCGACGAGTATTCTTGCCGGAAAAATTGTCCGTGGAATTGATATTCGTGATCACGGCAGCGGAAATGCCGGAGGGACAAATGTGTTTCGAGTTTTAGGATGGAAACCAGCGTTAGTCGTCGCCATCGTTGATGTTTTTAAAGGATGGCTTCCTGTTGCTTATTATGCAACGACGCTTTTCCAAAATTTACCCATATCTGACGTTGGAGTCGTTCAAATACTTGCCGGATTTGCTTCAGTATTGGGCCATACATACACCATTTTCGCTGGGTTCAAAGGCGGGAAAGGTGTCGGAACCATTGCCGGAATGCTGATCGCCCTCTTCCCTCTCGCATTCCCACTTTGCTTGATCGTATTCATCATCACGTTAATATTAACCGGTTATGTTTCCTTAGGATCGATGCTGGCAGGCGTTTCTCTTCCGATTTTTCTCTTTATTCTTCCGCCTTTATTTGGAATTGAATCAGCCCCTTTATCTTTATTAGTGTTTTCATTGTTCGTTCCTTGGTTTATTATTTTCACCCATCGGAGTAATATCTCTCGTTTGAGAGAAGGGACTGAGAACCGTTTTGAGAAAGCCATGATCTTCAGAAAAGATCGGTAGATCGTATCATCACACAGGGATATATATGTTAAAATTGAAACTCCACTGGCAAGTTTTTATAGCAATGGGATTAGGAATCCTGTTTGCATTGGTTTTCGGCGAACGGTCACTCATCGTTGCCCCGCTCGGAACTATTTTCATGCGACTATTGAAAATGATTATTATCCCTTTAATTCTCTTCTCAATCACCAGCGGTGTCGCAAGTTTAGGAGACCCTAAAACACTGGGACGAATGGGATTCAAAACATTCGGATATTATTTAATAACTTCGTTATCAGCGATTTTAATCGGACTCACTCTGACCAACTTGATTCGACCCGGTGTTGGTGTTCAATTAAATATGGTTGAATCATCTTTTGATCCATCTAACCTTTCGACACCGGACTCTCCATTTGATATTTTCTATCGAATGGTCCCAACCAATCCGATCCAAGCTGCATCCGATGGTAACATTCTCGCTTTGATTTTTTGGAGCATCTTGTTTGGGTTTGCCATTACACGGTTAACCGGCAAACCAAAAGAAGTTTTAGTCGATTTTTTTGACGCCGGATTTAAGGCAATGATGACACTGACGCGTGGTATTATCGTCTTCTTACCGATTGGTGTATTCGGTTTGATCACAAAAGCAGTAGCATCAAGCGGATTTGACCTTTTTCAGGCCGTCGGAAAATATATGCTGACAATTGCGATTGGATTATCAATTCACTTCTTTGTTGTCCTTCCGCTGATATTTTATTTTATGACTAAGATCAATCCGATCAAACATTGGAAGGCAATGGCATCCGCTTTTGCTACGGCTTTTTCCACGAGTTCATCCGGAGCAACACTTCCTGTAACAATGGATTGTGTAGAAAATCAATGCGGCGTATCCAACAAAACATCGAGTTTTGTCTTACCATTAGGTGCTACAATCAACATGGATGGGACAGCTCTCTATGAGTGTGCAGGTGTTTTATTCATTGCTCAGGCTTTGGGAATTGATTTGTCTATGACACAGCAAGTTCTAATTGTTATCACGGCCTTTCTCGCTTCTGTGGGAGCTGCAGCGATTCCTTCTGCCGGTTTGGTAATGATCTTTATCGTTTTAGAAGCTGTCGGTCTATCAGATCATCCTGGTTCTGCAATCATCGTTGGAACCATGCTGGCTGTGGATCGTCCTCTGGATATGGCAAGAACAATGGTCAATGTTGGAAGTGACAGTATTGGAGCTGTCATCGTTGCAAAATCTGAAGGCGAAACCAACTTATATCAAAGTATAAATTAACTATAAATATGAAGTTACATTGGATTACGTCATCACTATTTCTCATTTCATCCCTTTGGGGACAAATTTACGATTATACTGCTGTCCCCGAACATGATGATGACTTTTCCATTGCGCGTTTTCGTATTTACATTCCTGAACTAGTTGACACCTCTTGCGGTATTTATATTTATTTGAATCCTTATGGAACAGATTCCAGAAACATTGTTAATGATGATCATATGCGTAATTTGTGCACTTCGAATAACTTTTCATTAATGGGGGCTCAATTAGATAATATGCATATGGATTCCGGAATCGGGGATGCGTTATTATCCGCAATAGCTTCTTTTTCATCTCAAAGCGGTCACTCAGAGATTGAACACTCTCCTTTATTTTTTGAAGGATATTCTTGGGGCGGGCAGTGGTCATATCACTTTACGGTTTGGCAGCCGAGCCGTACGATTGGTTTCATTACGATGAAAGGCGGCTACCATGATACAACTTACGCGGGAGAAGCAACGTACGTCCCCGGATTGATGTTTATTGGAGAGAATGACCTCGACTATAGAATTACAAATCTCACCGGAATTTTTCTTGATCACAGACCCCTTGGAGCACCGTGGAGTTTAGCCATGGAACCGAATGCCGCCCACAACCGAATCACTGATCGTCATTTATTAGACAATTATTTTTTGGACGTCATTTCAAGACGTCTCCCGGATGAATTTCCTACGGAAGAACCCTACCCGTTAAACGAGGTTGTTTTAGAGACCGGTTGGCTTAGTGATCGGGACAGCCAGATCATTTCGCAATATGAATGCTATCCGTTATTCACAGATACTGCTTCTTGGTCTCCATCCAGAGATGCAGCTATCCAGTGGCAGTCATTTGTGTCTGAATCAACGGTAACCGATACTTTCCCTTGTGCATCCGATATCATTTCGCTAACTATCCCCTACCATGAAAATTGGAACATCGTCGGCCTGCCGTTAGATACACCCTCATCATTTTATCTGGATATTTATCCAAGTGCTGAAGCAGGGACCTGCTATCATTATGACGAAGGTTATACCGCTATTGAAACACTGATGGCCGGAAAAGGTTACCTCTTGCGTTTCCCGGAAGATGGAATCTCTGACATCACCGGATATCCGATTAATCAACTGACATTGAATGTCCATCCGGGATGGAATTTGATCTCCGGGCTCACTGCCCCAACATCGGTTGATGTTCTGTATTCATTCGAGTTGATCGTAAATGGAACATGTTACGGTTTACACGAAGGATATACGCTAGCGGATTCACTTTACCCGGGGAGTGGATATTGGATTTACTCTACGGGAGAAGGAAGTATTATTCTTTCAGAATAGCTGAATTTTATTCTTAATTTTTCTCAGATTCTCTTGCCTGTTCGGCAGATCTTACCTAACTTTAATTACGCTATTTTAGATTTACCGTTGAAGACCAAGTATTTTCAGGATCTTCAAATAAATTAAATTGGAAGCTGTACTTCACATATAAAAAGTAGGCCTTCTTCGATGGAAATTGGGGTAAAGGAAACTTGCTGTAGGTGAGAGGCATCCACCGTGAAAAATCACGGTCCTGAAAAACGGCTTCAACGGAATTTGAAAGCCCTCTTTTCAGAGGGCTTTCTTTATATTATGACTGTACCGGATACAGTGCTTTTATCTTTTCAATCCGTTCAGAAGGGCCGCGCAGCGTTAAGGTCACGCCGTGTTCATTATAATCCCTGCTGAGCACTTCAAGCCCTTTTTCTGCTGCTGCCATATCTTTCCCCTGATTAAACGTAAAAAAGGCATCTATCGTCAAATACTCTTCTTTCATCACGTCTTTGATGGCATCCGGTACTCGATCAATCCTCAGCCGGTTTTTGGCAGAGATCATGATACCTTCCGGGAATAATTTTTTCAGATAATTCAACCGTCTTGAATCATCGATTTGATCCATTTTATTCAAGATAATTAACGACCGTAGTTTATCAGCGTTTAAGTCTTTTAACACGGATAGAATTGTTTCATAGTGATCTTGGATTTGTTCCGAGGAAGCATCCAGAACAATCAACACCAAGTCCGATTCGACGACCTCTCTCAATGTGCTTCTGAAACTGGCAACCAAATGATGGGGGAGCTTTCGAATGAAGCCTACCGTATCGCTTAATAAAAAGCCCATGCCGTTATCAAACCGAACAGTTCTGGTGGTTGTATCCAATGTGGCAAAAAGCTGGTCTTGTATATAAACATCAGCTCCTGAAACCGCATTCATGATGGTCGATTTTCCAGCATTGGTATACCCGACTAAAGCAACTCGAAATTCGTTTTTCCGCAACTTGGATTGAATCGTTCGCTCTTTTTCTATTTTAGTTAATTCTTTTTTCAATGTGGAAATACGAGTTCGGATCAACCGCCGGTCTACTTCGATTTGAGTTTCACCCGCACCCGCACGAGTTCCGATTCCACCCATCTGACGCTCCAAATGCGTCCACATTCGAGTTAATCTTGGTAAAATATATTGCAGATGTGCCAATTCAACCTGTGTTTTCGCTTCCTTCGATTTGGCATGCTTTCGAAAGATATCCAAAATCAATGCACTCCGGTCGATCACCTTCACATCTTTGGTTAAATTCTGATAATTTTTCGTCTGTGCAGGACTTAAATCTTCGTCAAAAATGATCAGATCAGCTCGCAACTCTTTTGCCTGATCTACAATTTGCTGTGCCTTCCCTTTCCCAACATAAAATGCAGGATTGATTCGAGACAATCTTTGAGTGACCTGCCCGATAACTTTGGCTCCTGCGGTGTCAGCCAATAATGCAAGCTCATCCAAATGTTCCTGCATGATGCTTTCGTTGATCCCTGCTGTAATCACACCGACTAAAATGGCCTTTTCGTATTGGATGATATTTTCTTGATCCATGATATTCAGGATTGTTTATACTGTTCGGGTTTTGACCGACCGATCAAAGATTCAATTAATAATGTGATAATCGCCAGTAGAAGGAAGTAACGCCAGAGGGATCTCCCATACCTGATTGCATTCAGTTCTTTGACCAAATCAATCTCGGGTTCTATCCATCGTGTATTTTCACTCGGCAGGATATTCAGCACTTCTGCATTACTCATTCGATTTGATGAATATTCTTTCGGGGATAAATGAGTTGAAAACGCGGTATAAAACAGACCGTCGGCATAAACGTTGTACGACCCAAGTTCTGTTGTTTGCGTGATTAACAGCAGTTCTCGATTAAAATCAGGAATGAGTAAAATAGTTTGCCCGGATGGTGTTTCTAACGACCACTTATTGTTCATCAGTTCCCGATCCAGTTTGATCATCTTCGTGTCTCCG